>CAZPEV010000006.1:13547-31654 GCA_964585635.1 uncultured Ignavibacteriales bacterium | reverse complement strand
ACCTCCCCCCCCCCCCCCGGCCCCCGGGGCGGGCGGGCGCCCCCCGGCGATATATATTGAGGGGCTAGATGCCGAAACGGAAGGGATCGTCATATGCCCCGATCAAACCGGCTGCGGCCTGCCGGCGCAGTAGCTTGACGATCGCCTTGGCATGAATGCGGTCGTGCCAGACGAAACGGCGCAGGACCTTTCTCAAAGTCCATGATTCGCCGTCGCGATCGACGGCATAAACATTGTTCTGCCGTCGGAATAATCGGGTCAGGCGATCCACCGCCAACCGTCGGATAGCCATCACCTCACCGGCGACGACCGGTTCGGCCGGCTGCAATCGAGACAAATAGTAGAATTGAGTTTGCAGGACATGCCGCCCTATTTCGGCGATCGTGGACGGTCGCGGGCCGTAAAAAGTGGCGCCGACTCGCGCCGCGTCAACCCAATCCGGGAAGCGAGCACGGCGACAGAGCGACTCGAATGATGTCGCTGACAGCGTCATCAGGTCGGACAGCTCCGCGAATTCCCCCTCTGTCAGCGGCCGGCGATCGGCCTCAAGAAGGATGGTCGAATCCGCCTCTTCCACCGCCGCCGCACTGCGAAATTCCTGAACGACGCGGTATCGAATAGGCGAAGGGGGAGTTACCTCCCGCCAGCGGCAGTAGGCGAGGACCTCGGCGGCGGTTTTTCCCAGAGCCATGTCGGCGGTCTGTCCGCGAATAAAGGCGCCGGGGAGCGCGACCAGATACCCAATATACCCGCGCCCATTGGTCTCCAAGGCAATCGAAAGCGTTGGGGAAACCAAATCCGTCATTATTCCCTCTATGACTTCGGGCTCGATGATGGTTGCGAGGAAGATCAAAGGTGCCGTGCGAGATGATTACTGCTTGCCGTCCAGCCGCCGCTCCAACTGCGTGACCCGCCTGATCAGATCGGGCAAGTAGCGAAGCGCCGCATCGATTCGCGCCGCTTCCTTGATTGGCCGCGCCGGAGATCCGAAATAGGCCTGGCCCCCTTCCAATCCTTTCGACACTCCCGACTGGGCTCCGACCATGGCATGATCCCCGACTTCAATATGTCCGACCAGGCCCACCTGTCCCGCCAGGATGACCGACTTGCCCAGCGTGGTCGAGCCCGATATGCCGACCTGCGCGACGATGATCGAATTGGCCCCGATGCGGACATTATGCGCGATCATTACCAGATTATCGATCTTGACTCCGCGCTCGATGACCGTCGGACCGATCGCGCCCCGGTCGATCGTTACATTGGCGCCGATTTCGACGTTGTCGGCGATCTCGACCCATCCCACTTGCCTGATCTTTTTGAATTCCTGTCCCGGTTCGGTGGGCGCAAACCCAAAGCCGTCGGCGCCGATAACCGTGCCGGCAAAAATGGTCACCTTGTTGCCGATCTTCGTCCCCTGCATGATCGAGACATTGGGCCCGATATGGCACCCCGAACCGAGCCGGCTCTTCTTCCCGATGAAGCTGCCGGCCTCGATCACCGATTCACCGCCGATGGAAACGTCCTCCTCAATCACGACGTGCGGACCGACGTCGACTTTATCCGCCAGGCCGGCCGAAGCGGCTATCACCGCCGTCGGGTGAACCGTCCAGCTCCGCTCATAGGGGAAGGGATAAAGAAGATCGATGATCTGAGAAAATACTAAATACGGATTCTTGGCAATGATACTGCTGCAGCGATCGACGGCAATATCCGGCGCGACGACCAGGGCCGAGGCCCCGGTCGTCGCCAGATGCTTCTTGTACGCGGGATTGGAAAGGAACGAAATCTGTCCTGGGCCGGCGCTGTCTATCGGCGCCGCCGATTCAATCAGCACGTCGCCGCCGCCGCGAAAATCGGCCCCGACTCTGGCCGCCAATTCCTTGACGGTAAAGGGCACCTATTCGCCGCTTTCCAAAATCTCGATGACCTTGTCGGTCACATCCAGCTCTTTCTTGGCGTAGGCCAGCCCGGCCGAATTGAAGACAAAGTCATAGTTCTCGGCGATGGCCAGCTTCTCGATGGCCGCCTGGATCTTCTCATACAGCGGCTTGCTCAACTCCTGCATCCGCTTCTCCGCCCGGCCGCCCGGCCCGGAAACGTCTTTCGTGTACGCCTGCAGCGCCTGCTCCTTGGCGTTGATAGCCGCTTCCTTCTCGGCCTTCTTCTCGGCCGACAGAATCAGTTTTTGCTTGTCATACTCGTCGTACATCGTCTTCAGTTCCGTCTCCATCTGGGCCGCCTGATCCTGCCAGGCCTTCATCTCCGTATTGAACTGCTCCTGTGCCTTGGTCCACTCTTTGTAGTTGAGCTGAATCTTCTCCGAGTCGATAAAACCGAACTTCTGGGCCGATACCGTGCCGCTGTATATCAGCGCCAGTCCAGCCGCCATCGCCATGATTTTGGCCAACTTGAACATCTGAGACTCCTTCTATTCACCTCTATGCTAATGTGCCGAACTAAATGCCTTGAGATACCTGGAAGTGGGGACGCCAGCCTCGATTCTCGCCGCGCAGCTTGTCCAAGGCGTAGCCGAAGTCAAACCCAATGACGCCGACGCCGGGAACCACCAGGCGGAAGCCAATTCCAGCCGACCGATACATATGAGAGAACGGTTTTATATTCTCGCGGCTGATCCAGGCGTTGCCGGCGTCGACAAAGCCCAAAAGATATATCTGTCCTTTGACCACCGGCGCCTGCAACTCCAAGTTGTAGATGGCCTCCGACATACCCCCCAAAATAGCCAGGGTCGAACTCCGCGGCGACAGCGAGGCGTCGGAATACCCGCGCACCGTGCCGTCCGGATCGACGCCGCCCGGGGAAAACCGTTCCGAGTAGGGGACCGCGTCATTATTGGCGGCGCTGATATACCCGAACCGCGCCCGGCCCACCAACGCCATATTCCAGCCGAGGGGGATGTACTTCTCGGCCACCGTCAGATGTTTAAAATATTTCCATCGTCCCCCTAAAAAGCCGCCCGCCAACTCGCCCGTATAGGACACCCGCGAACCGGAGGTGGCGAATATCGGCAGATCGCGGCTGTCCCGCTCAATGGTGGCCGACACGGCCGAGGTTCTCAACCACTCGGCGCCGAAGACCTGCAGGGAATTTTCGTACGGGACATATCTCTTGCTGCCGTCTGATAAAATCACCGTCTCGCCGTTTTGCAGCTTGTACCCGTCGCTGAAATCAAAATACCGGACATCCTCCAGCCGGTACCGCCAGGACGCCCGGAAGTAATTGTCCGGCCAGCGCAGGCGGCGACCCAGCCGCAGCGCACCGCCGCGACGGCCCTCGGTGAAGTCGTCGTACCAGCGGCGATTCAAATTGTAGATGTCGCCCCCGACCAGGGTCGGCGTACCGAAGAACCATGGTTCCGTAAATCCCAGCGAAATCGAATTGCGGCGCGACCCGAAGTCGACGTTCAGGCTCACGTTTTGCCCGTTGCCCCGGAAATTGGGAATCCCCAGGCCGAACGTCCCGACCAGCTTATCCTGCCCCGAATATCCCGCGCCGGCCGAAACCTGCCCGGTCGGTTTCTCGGATACTTTGATGATCAGATCAACGTCACCGGACGGCAAATCGCGAACGTCCGGGACGACGTCCGAAAAGAAATTGAGCTGCATGATGTCGCGCAGCGAACGCATCAACAATGACCGGCGAAATGTCTGTCCCGACCGTATCATCATCTCGCGCCGGATGACCTTGTCCTTGGTCTTGGTATTGCCGCTGACGTCAATCAGCCTGACCTGCGACGGCAGCCCTTCCGTAACGTCGTAGGTGATCGCAATCGTGGAATCCAGCGTCTTCCGGTCGTCCATGATGCGCGAGCGCAAATAGCCGTCTTCCTGATAAGCGGCGTACAGCTCCCCCAGCGATTCGTCGTAGAGGTCCTGGTCGAAAATCTGGCCGGGCTGGAATTTCAGCGCCTTATGCAACCGGTCGCTGCCGATAATCGAGTTGCCGGAGAAGCTCACCGGGCCGAAATAATACCGCGGCCCCTCATACAAGGCGATATAAATGGTCATCCGGTTCCGGGCGGTGTCGATCGCAAACGAGTCCGACATAACGTAGGCGTCGATGTATCCTTCCTTGTGACAATAAGCGGCCGCCTTGTCCTTGTCTTCGGGGTACTTCTCCTTCTTGAAATCCGACGACCGCAGAAAGCCGTGCTTGCGGTTGGACATCTGCTTGACAATATCGCCGCCCTTCAACTGCACGGCGCCGGTCAGCACCACCTTCTCGACCTTGACCTTGCCGTACTCCTTGATGGCAAACACCAACTCGGCCTGAGATGAATCGGACGAATAAATCAGCTTCGGCTGGGCTTCGGCCAGATAATATCCCTTGCTCATGTAGGCCGTTTCAATCTTGCTGCGGGAGCTGATGATCAAGTTGTCGGAGATATAGCCGCCGGGGGCCAGATGCAGCAATTCGCGCAGCTCCTTCTCGGAGAGCTTCTTGTTCCCCTTATAGGAAATCGCCGTCAGCTTGGGGTATTCCGAAACCGCGATCGTGACAATCACGCCCGTTGCGACCGGGGAAACGTCGATGCTGATATCCTTGAAAAGCCCCTTGGCGTAGAGATTCTTGACCGCGTCCTGAAGGTCGGTCGGGGTCAATTCCGACCCGATCCGCAACGCCGCCACATTCTTGACCGTCTGCTCCGACGCGTTCACAGTGCCGGTCACCTTTATGTCGACAATCTGGTACTGCTGCGCCCGGGCCGTCCCGAAAACCAGTAAAACAACTGCCGTCCAAAATGCCAGGAACGGCAGCCGCTTCCAGATCATTGTCCTGCGATTGATTGGATCCATCCAATGGCCGGTGTTACGGTATGTTGATCTTGGTGATTTTTAGCTCCGTAAAGGGCTGCCGGTGGCCCATCGTGCGGCGATACTTGGTCCGCCGTTTGTACTTGAACGACAGCGTCTTGGGAGCCTTCCCCTGTGCCACCAGTTCCGCTTCCACGCTGGCGTTTTGGATATACGGGGTCCCGACCTGGGGCGTCTGGCCATCGGATATGAGAAGCACCTTATCGAGGGTGATCTTGTCGCCGGCGGCGCCGTCCATCTGCGACATTCGGACCGTCATACCTTCTTCGACCGTGTGCTGGGTTCCGCCTGCTTCCACTACAGCATACATAAATGCAAATCCTCCATAGAGTTCACAAAGAGAATAACCCTCAAAGCTAATCACTTCCGCCGCCAAGTCAAGCAAAATCTGGCGCCCGTTTCTCTTGCCTCATGTTTATTCCCCATTCTGCCCCCTTATACCGGCTTTCCACGATGGCCGTTCATAAAATTATCGGCCCGAATAACCCCCGATGGCCGGCCTTGTCTGGGCCAGGTCGAATCATTCTTGAACGCCAACTTGTGATTGGCTTTTGAGGGAATTTGCGTATTTTACCTTGTTATGAACGAATTCAAACTGGTATCGAGCTTCGCGCCCAAAGGGGACCAGCCGGAGGCCATCGAAAGGCTGCTTTCCGGCCTGCGGCAAGGCCAGAAATTCCAGACCCTGCTGGGTGTTACCGGGTCGGGCAAAACCTTCACCATGGCCAACGTTATTGCCCGGCATGGCCGCCCCACGCTAATCCTGTCGCACAACAAGACCCTGGCCGCCCAGCTCTATGGCGAGATGCGGTCGTTTTTCCCCAACAACGCGGTCGAATTTTTCATCAGCTACTACGACTACTATCAGCCCGAAGCCTACCTCCCGACCACCGACACCTATATCGAAAAAGACACCCAGATGAACGACGACATCGACCGCTTGCGCCTGCGCGCCACCTCGGCCCTTTTGGAACGGTCCGACGTCGTCATCATCTCCTCGGTCTCCTGCATCTATGGCTTAGGCTCGCCCAAAGACTACAAAGACCTGCTGCTTTTTCTCGAGGTCGGCCAGGAGATCGACCGCGACCAGATGATTCGCTCGCTGATCAATATCCATTACAACCGCAACGACGTCGATTTCGCCCGAGGCAATTTCCGCGTCCGGGGTGACACCATCGAGCTGATCCCCGCCTATCGCGAGGATGGCCTCCGGATCGAGATGAACGGCGACCAGGTCGAACGGATCACCTCCTTTCAGCCCCTGACCGGCGAGATCATCGATGAGCGCCAACGGGTCGCCATCTATCCCGCCAAGCATTTTGTCACCACCCCGCCGATGCTGGAGCAGGCGGTCGTCTCCATCGAGCAGGAACTGGCGGAGCGGCTGGAGCAGTTCCGTTCCGCCGGCAAACTCCTCGAGGCCCAACGGCTGGAGTCGCGCACCCGCTACGACCTCGAAATGATGAAGGAAATCGGCTACTGCAGCGGCATCGAAAACTACAGCCGCCACCTGACCGGCCGCAAGCAAGGGGATAGGCCCTACACCCTGCTGGACTTCTTCCCCAAGGATTTCCTGACCATCATCGATGAGTCCCATCAGTCCGTCCCGCAGGTGCGGGGGATGTTCGCCGGCGACCGCTCCCGCAAAGAGGTGTTGGTCGAGCATGGCTTACGCCTTCCCTCGGCGCTGGACAACCGCCCCCTCTATTTCGATGAGTTCGAGTCGCTTCTGCAAAACGTCATCTTCGTCTCGGCCACCCCGGCCGATTTCGAGCTGCAGCATTCCGGCGGCGTGGTCGTCGAGCAGGTTATCCGTCCCACCGGCCTGATCGACCCCGAAATCGAAATCCGCCCGGTGAAAAACCAGGTCGATGACCTCGTCGCCGAGATCCGCCGCCGTGTCGCCGCTCACGAGCGGGTGCTGGTGACCACCCTCACCAAACGGATGTCCGAGGATTTGACCGATTACCTTGTCAAGCTCAACATCCGCGCCCATTACCTCCACAGCGAAATCGACTCCATCGACCGCACCGAGCTGATCCGCGACCTGCGGCTGGAGAAGTTCGACGTCCTGGTCGGCATCAACCTGCTGCGCGAGGGGCTGGACCTGCCGGAGGTCTCGCTGGTTGCTATTCTGGACGCCGACAAGGAGGGCTTTCTGCGCTCGACCCAGTCGCTCATTCAAACCTCCGGCCGGGCCGCCCGCAACGCCGCCGGCACGGTCATCTTCTATGCCGACACCATCACCAATTCGATTCGCCGCGCCATTGATGAGACCGGCCGCCGTCGCCAAAAGCAGGTCGCCTACAACGAGGCCCACGGCATCACCCCCGAGACGATTCGCAAGACGCGCGACGAGATCATGCAGGCGACGATGTTCGCCGACTCCAAGACGGTCGTCGAGCCGATCGTGGAAAAGCCAAGTTATTTCGACGACATGACGCACGAGGACCAGTTGGCCTTTTTGACCAGGGCGATGCGCAAGGCGGCGGAGAATCTGGAATTTGAAATGGCCGCCCAGTTGCGTGACGAGATCAAGGCCATGCAGGACAAGCTCAAAAAATCCCGCGGAAGGAAATGAATAGCAAAATGTGGCGTCGTCTCCGGACAACATGGGGTTTATTGATTGACAAATATTGGCATTTCCCTATTATGAAAGTGTATGGCGGTAACCATAGACCGCGATATTCGTCGGGATATTTCTCTCTTGGGGAAGGTACGTGACGAAGTCATCAAAATCGAATAGGGTAGACAGATTTGTCGATTGGTCGAAGAACCATAAAGTAATAAGTATTATACTAATATGCGGGATATTGATAATGGCGGTATCTGGTTTTATCGATGCCGTTCAAAGTACGTGGAAGAATATTGTTGATGTGTACGATCGTCTCGCGGGCAAATCGGATATTGATTTGACGTTGAAGTTGGGTCTCGGTTTTGGAAGGGTATACTTTGCTGGGTTTAATAGTCTTGAAATTGTCGGATTGAAAAACATACCCAGGAACCTTTCTTCTAATGAAGGTATCAAGAGATATTACGGACTCAGACCATATATTTGGCTTAGCATATTCAATAATAACAGTCAGGCGGTAAGCGTTAGTGGCATCGGTGGATCATTTATTATTTCCGGTCATTATGTAAATGAACAAGGCTGGTCGGGATATAATGAACCAGGATCTTCTGTGATTATGCATTTCCCTCTCTTTCTTGAAGGACAGCGAGAAAAGGTAATATTGATGCCCATGGATTGGCCAATAAGCCAACTTGTCAGAGATAGGTTGCCCAATATGGTCGCCGATTCAATATATATGGCAAGGTACATTGTCGACGGGTACCTTGGATCGACGGGACAGTTTGTAATGTGTACGGATGAAAGTCTTTATGGATTGACGCTTCAAGATGTGCTTGTCAAAGATATTAGAGATTTGGTATCTGCTTTGCCCAGCGATAGTGGCAACTTCGAAATCGTTATAGGTTTGGCCAATGGCGAATTGGTATCGAAGCATTTCCGTGTGTTTTAAATAGCAATCCGCCGCGTGCGCGCTTATTGGGAAACGGTAATCCACAAGTCCGTAAGTCTGGCCGCTTGCGGCCTGATATCTGGAAAATTGGGTGGAAAGATTTCCGGCGCCAGGGTGCCTGACCAATATCTTTTTTGTTGCTTTTTCGAGAAATATGCCATAAGCTATAAATAATATCCTGGGGCACCGGGATCATGTAAAGCTTATGATTTCAGGATGGCGGAATGAAGTGCGGCGGTGTTTTTCGCTGGTTGGCTACCGGACTAATGCCGCTGGTTAAGCCGTTTGCGGTCTGACGTCTGGAACATTGGGCAGACAGATATCAGGCCCTAAGGCGCCTAACCCGCAAATAAGGAAATCCTATGGCTTGGAGAATCCCACCCCAACTTGCTGGGGTGAACCACCCAAATTGGCAAGATCACGCAGGACAATCAACTTTAAGAATGAGGTGACGTCATGAAACAAGCGTTAATGGTATTATCAAGCTTCATCGTTTTGACCACGACCGCAACTGCATATGTATGCCACTGCGGCGACGCCAATGGCGACGGGTCGGTAAATGTCGGTGACGCGGTATACATCATCAATTACGTCTTCAAAAGCGGCCCGGCGCCAAATTGCGTAGTAGCTCCAGAATTGACCACTGCCCCAGTCAGTGGAATAACGCAAACGACGGCAGAATGTGGTGGGATTATTACGTCAGATGGCGGGGCAACGGTAACTGCTCGCGGCGTATGCTGGAGCACAAATCCTAACCCCACCGTGGCTGACAATAAGACCACCGATGGCACCGGGGCAGGTAGCTTTGCCAGTTCAATAACGGGTTTAGATGCCAACACGCCTTATTATGTGAGGGCTTATGCCACCAATAGTGTTGGCACAGGTTATGGCAATACTCAGTCTTTTACCACAGCAGCTTCAGGCACAGTGACCGATATAGATGGCAACGTATACCAAACGGTAACTATTGGAACTCAGGTGTGGATGGCAGAGAACCTGAAAGTAACCCGCTACCGCAATGGCGATGCCATACCCAATGTAACCGATGGCGGCACGTGGGGCGGTCTTACGACAGGTGCCTATTGCAGTTATAATAATGATGAAGACAATGTGGCTACGTATGGCAGATTATATAACTGGTACGCCGCAGTCGACGCCCGGAATATTGCCCCTGTGGGTTGGCATGTGCCAAATGATGCTGATTGGCAAACGTTAGTTGATTATCTTGGCGGCGGCGGTGTCGCAGGCGGGAAAATGAAAGAAACCGGCACGACTCATTGGCTAAGTCCCAATACTGGCGCTACCAACGAAAGCGGTTTTTCCGCTCTGCCCGGCGGTTCTCGTGGCGACAACGGATTTTACTACAGTATAGGAAGCGCCGCCCTATTTTGGTCTTCTACGGAGTACAGTAGTAGCTACGCAAGGTCCCGACATCTACTACACGCTTATTCAGAAGTATACCAAGACAACGATGATAAGGGAGTCGGTATTTCGGTCCGCGGTGTCAAGGATTATTGACTATTTGACAAACGGGTAACCCACAGCTTGCTGTGGGATCGTTCAAATGCCGGGTGCCCCACCGTGCCGGGGCAGGCGGTGGGTGAAAGTCGCTCCACTCCGATACCGGGCAGAGTGAACACCGTTTGGGCCCCTGGCATACCCGGGGGGATGGTAAAGAGAGAGATTACGAGGAGGTGCGGGATGAAGCGTGTAAATGCACACATTCTTATTGGGGTATGTCTGTTAGCCCTCGCGGCCGGTGATGCATACGGCACACCCGACCCGGGGAAATGGCGCCAGCAAGCCCTTATTGGGGCCAATGAAACGTATTTCTTCTATTATGAGACTGTCCGGATATACCCCGGAAGCTATTATGGATATTCGGAACAACTCTCACTGTGCCGAAAACGACGAGCGGATAATATCGTCGACGAGAAAATCCTCCTCCGAAACGTACAATACGCTGCAAATGCCGAAACCATGGTATGGACAAGCAGCGATGCGGACACGACACTTGCCTTTGATCTGTCTCGATACCTTCGGGAGAACCGGGTATGCCTGGCGATTCATGGACGGATCAGGGATTTACCTGCTTTTGGCAAGGGCGGTATCTATATCGGGGAGGAATCCAAGAAGGCAATCATCGTTCCGATGATCTCGATTTACAGTCAGGCCCCCCTGATGAACGAAGACCCGCGGGTGGTGGCATCGTGGACAACGGCGGAGCCGTGGCGAACAACGACCCCGGGCGAAGATTCAAAGAGGACAGTCTATTACCTGGTTCAGAGCGGTTACCCCAGCTTGGACGCGGAATACGCAGAGGATATCGTATTCGTGGAGCGTTGACGCCGGGTGTCCTCCTTTCCCTTTGAATGGCTCGATCCGTGTACCAGCTTGCTCCTATCTCCCCCTCGCCCATATACAATCCGCCTTTTTGTGCGCGGCGTACGCCCTCGTGCGCCGCGATTCACTACAACATCGATGTTGATCGCTACCAAACCGGCATTATTAGGAGTAACCCCGTGGAGGTACCTCTATGTTTATAGACTTGTACGTCGGCGTCAATCATTCCCCTTCCGGCTGGGAAGGAAAGGGGGAGGGGAAGCCAAAACTTTGGGGCCCCCGGAAAATGACAAAACGAACCCAATTTGCCGCCGCCCCCATCGCCATATCTGCTTATGAAACATTAGCTTATCGAAAGGCCCCCGCTCCGGCAAATTGAGTTCGTTTGGGTTTTTCCAGGGTTCGTTCTTGCTTGTGCGAATCGTATATCCTCGCGCGCCGCGAAGAACAACCAATGGCAAAACCTGTTGACCCCACCGCCTGCCTTGCGGTAAATTATCAAACCGATATGAAGGCCGAAGCATGATAATAGCGGGTAGGGCGAAAATCACGGACTTCCGCCAATTGATGCTATTCATCTCTTTGTGCGCGGCGTGCGTCCTCGTGCGCCGCGAAAAATGGGTAAACATAAGCCAAAACGCCTGACCTGCAACTCGGAGATAATCGATGAGCAAGCGATCGCTTCTGCTGATCCCGGCGCTGTTATCCGCCATATCATGTGCATCGCTCCGCAATGCTCATGATAAGGGGCAACGCGATGACGGTCAATCGGGCGCTCCGTCCGACCGGCCTTTGATCACCGCAAGCGCCGACCGAACAGCGACCGCAGATTCCGTCTTGGAAGTGGCAAAGCGGCTGGCTCCCGCCCCTCAAGACAGCCTGGATTCCATCTC
The DNA here is from genome assembly GCA_964585635.1 of uncultured Ignavibacteriales bacterium. Classification (GTDB taxonomy): domain Bacteria; phylum Zixibacteria; class MSB-5A5; order GN15; family JAAZOE01; genus CAZPEV01. The sequence goes on along the minus strand of CAZPEV010000006.1, from coordinate 20,065 downwards.
CCCCCGCTGGCAGTCGGGCAGTATTAACACCGCCGCTGAGGCTGATTACATGACGGCCACCGAACGACAAGTTGTTCTGGAAATCAACAAGGTGAGAACGGACCCGGCTGCCTTTGCTCGAGAATATTTGGTGCCGATGCGAGGGATGTTCCAGGGTCTCATCCTTCAATATCCGGGGGAAATTGGCATCTCTACGAACGAAGGTATAAAAGCGCTGGAGGAATGTATCAAGGTGTTGTCTTCAGCCACTCCCATTCAGCCGTTAACGACTAAGAAAGGAATGACGCTGGCGGCGCGAAGTCATGCTGCGGACCAGGCCAAGACAGGTGCAGTCGGACATAAAGGTGCAGATGGATCCACCTCTTTTGACAGGATGAACCGGTTTGGCCATTGGGGACTTGTTGCCGGGGAAAACATTGATTATGGATCTGGGGTCGCTAGGGAAATTGTCATCGCACTGCTTATTGATGACGGTGTTTCATCACGGGGCCATCGCAAAAACCTCCTCAACGAAGATTTCCATCTGATCGGCGTTGCCGTTGGGGCCCATCCTGTTTACGGGCACATGTGCGTCATCGATCTGGCCGGGACCTATGAGTAACCGACTGCCCCCCCAAATTGGATCGAGAGACGCCTTTCGTGTGCCACCCCCGATCGGGGAACTTTGTGCGCGGCGTACGCCCTCGTATGCCGCGAAGAACAACCGATGGCAAAACCTATTGACCCCATGGTCTGCCTTGCGGTAAATTATCAAACCGATATGAAGGCCGAATCATGATAATAGCCACACGGTCATTCAGCGGATGCCTTGTCGTCAGTTGTGTCCTCATCATCCTGGTCTTCCTGCTCGTGCTGGTCATCCAGGGAAGTGCCTGGCTGGCCGGCAAAATCTTACCCGCCCTGCCGACATTTATGGAAATAGTCATCGCCATCGACCTTTGCATCCTGCTCCCCCTGGCTGTATTCCGAAAGACGAGGCTGCTTTCGAGCGACGGTTTGTACATTTCATCGTATGCCTATGGCGTCACGCTCTGGATTTGGGCCTTTTTGCTCACCTACACGATCTGGGGCGCGCTGGCGGTCATCATCGGGCTGTTTATCGTCGGGGTGGGGGTGGTGCCGATTGCCATGCTGGCCACGGCCATCAAAGGCCAATGGCAGAATTTGGGACTGCTGCTTGCGCTGGTAATATTGACCATCGGCGCCCGATGGCTGGGCCTGGCGTTGCGACGAAGCGCCATGATTCCCCACAGCGATTCATGGGTCGAGGAAATAAAGGAGTAGACTGGGGAGCATATTGGGTGCGCGACGTATGCCCCGTGCCCCGCGAAATCATTTCGCTTGACTTATGCGCCCTGCTGCCCCAAGATTCCCTCGAATTGACGGAGGGCAGGATATTCCGCCTGGCCGCAACCCTGCAACCTGAGGGAGACCGCATATGGACCTGGCACTGCTGTCGCGAATCCAGTTCGGCCTGACCATTGGGTTTCACTATCTCTTTCCGCCCCTCAGCGTCGGCTTGGGCCTGTTTTTGGTCATCATGGAGGGGACCTACCTTAGAACCGGCAATCAGCTTTACCACCAGATGACCCGCTTCTGGGTCAAAATCTTCGGGTTGATCTTCGTGTTGGGAGTCGCCACCGGCATCGTCATGGAATTCCAGTTCGGCACCAACTGGGCCACCTACTCCCGCTTCGTCGGCGATGTCTTCGGCAGCGCCCTGGCGGCCGAGGGAGTCTTCGCCTTCTTCCTCGAATCCGGTTTTCTGGCGGTTCTGCTTTTTGGTTGGGACAAGGTCAAACCGCGCACCCATTTTATCGCCACCATTCTGGTGACCCTCGGCGCCCACTTTTCGGCCATCTGGATCGTCGTCGCCAATTCCTGGCAGCAGACACCGGCCGGGCACCATATCGTTCAATTCGAGGGAGTCGCACGGGCGGAAATCGTCGATTTCTGGCAGGTGGTCTTCAATCCCTCATTTCTGAACCGGATCAGCCATGTTTACATGGGCGCCTGGCAGGCGGCCGCCTTCTTTGTCCTCAGTGTCAGCGCCTTTTACCTGCTGCGCAAAAAGCATCTTGAATTCGCGCGAGCGTCGATCAAGATTGGATTAATCGTGGCCTTGTTCGCTTCCATCATGCAACTGGTCACCGGCCATAGCAGCGCCGGCACCGTGGCCGCCACCCAGCCGGCCAAGCTGGCCGCCTTCGAGGCCCATTATCCGGCCGGCGCGCCGGCCGGCATGTACCTGTTTGGCTGGGTCGATGAAAAGGATGGCAAAGTCACCGGGCTCCAAATCCCCGGCCTCCTGAGCTGGTTGGTGCATTATGACACCCGGGCGCCGATCACCGGGCTGGAGGCGTTCCCCCCGGAGGACCGCCCGCCGGTCAATATCGTTTTCCAAAGCTATCATGCCATGGTCGGCATCGGTATGGGGTTGATTCTGTTGTCGCTGATCGGCCTCTTCTTCTGGCGGCGACGGACGCTGTTCCACAAGCGCTGGCTGCTCTGGATATTTGTCATTGCCGTCGTCTTGCCGGAGGCCGCCAACCAACTGGGCTGGTTCTCGGCCGAGGTGGGACGGCAACCCTGGATCGTCTATGGCCTGCTGCGAACGTCGGCGGCAATCTCCAAATCGGTCGATGCCGGCCAGGTGATTATTTCGCTGATACTGTTCTCGCTGATATATTTGCTGCTTCTGGCGCTGTTCATCTATCTGCTCAACGAGAAAATCCAGCACGGCCCGCAAGAAACGGGGGAGATGGATAGGAGACGGGCATGATCATCAATTTTGATCTGAACACGATCTGGTTTCTGCTGGTCGGAGTGCTGTTTACCGGTTACGCCATTCTTGACGGTTTCGATCTCGGCGTCGGAGCGCTGAACCTCTTCACCCGAACCGATGACCACCGGCGGATGATGATCAACGCCATCGGCCCGGTCTGGGATGGCAACGAGGTCTGGCTGGTGACCGGCGGCGGCGCCCTCTTTGCCGCCTTCCCGGAAGTGTACGCGACCTCCTTCTCCGGCTTCTACCTGGCCTTCATCTTCCTTCTGGTGACCCTGATCTTCCGCGCCGTGGCGATCGAGTTCCGCAGCAAGCAGCCGATGGCCTGGTGGCGGGGCTTTTGGGATATCAGCTTCTGCGCCGGAAGCGTCCTCTCGGCCTTGCTGATCGGTGTCGCCCTGGGAAATATCGCCCGCGGCGTTCCGCTCGACGCCGGGCATGAATTTATCGGCCGGTTCGGGAGTCTCCTGAATCCCTATGCGCTCCTGGTGGGCCTGACCACGGTGGCCTTGTTTGTCATGCATGGGGCGATCTACCTGGTTATGAAAACCGAGGGGGAGTTGCACGACCTGATCCGGGGCTGGATCAACATCGCCATCATCCTGTTCATCATTGGTTACGTCGCCACCACCATCGCGACGCTTCTGTATCTGCCGCACATGTCGGCCAACATTAAACAGCATCCCTGGCTTTTTCTCCTGCCGCTGCTCAATATGCTGGCGATCGCCGATATCCCGCGCGAGATTCATCATGGGCGCGATTTCTGCGCCTTTCTGGCCTCGTGTGCATCGATCGTGGCGCTGCTGACGCTGTTCGGCCTGGGATTATATCCTAATATGATTCTGTCCGGGCCCGATCCGGCCAACAGCCTGACGATCTACAACGCCGCGTCATCCCCCAAGACGCTGGAGATTATGCTGATCATCGCCGCCATCGGCATGCCGCTGGTGATCGGGTACACGGTCAGCATCTATTGGATTTTCCGCGGCAAGGTGAAGCTGGATCACAGCAGTTATTGATCGCGAGGATAGATTTTCACTCTTGTGGCTGGTGCACGCGCTTGTGCACCGGCTCGTAGGTTTGGCCCCGTGCGGGCCCGACTATTTTGTGTGCACCTTGCGTTCTCGTGCGTCGCGAAATATCAACCGGAGGAACCGTCAATGCCCTTCCCGCTCCAGCCGCGCCAGCTTGCCCAGCTTCCCCTTGATCGATTCCGCCAGCCCCGGCACCAATTCCTCGACGTCGACGTAATCGGTGTTGACGACGACATCATAATGCCGTGAATCGTCGATATCGGCCCGGAACAATTTGTGGATGAACTCGCGCCGCTCGGCGTCGGAATGGTCCACTTCACCGGGCGCCTCGGCAGCCGAGACATTCTTGTAGGCGACCAGATTGGCAATCCGCCGGTCGCGGGGGCAGACGACCCGAATATGAAACCCCCGCCGGGGACCAAGGATAAAATTGCCGCCCCGCCCGATCAGGACAATCCCGCCCAGGCGAGCCATCGAGAGAATCACCTGGTACAAATGCCGGACATAGTCGGAATGGTCGACCGCCTCACCCGAGACGAGCGAGTCGACCACCCCCTGCAGCCTCGAGCGGTGGTGCTCATCGAGCGCTTCGATGATCTTCTTGCGATACCCCGACGATTGACAGATGGCGTCGATTATCTCACGATGGATCAACTGATACCCCAGCCGATCGGCCAGCTTTCCGGCCAGATATGCCCCCCGGGAGCCGTTCTGGCGGGAGATGGTGACGATTCTCGGCGGCTGGACCGGCGGCGTAGCCGATTCCTGTCGCCCGCCCTTTTCCTGCTCCCAGAGATGGAACTGCCGGTTGATGATGGCATCGATAGACGACATAGTTTGCACCCTCCGTCGCAATATATCCCCTCGCCCTCCGGCCCGGCAAGATTGAACTTTCGGCTACCGGATTTCGGCGCCGTCGCGCCGCTCGCGATACAACTGGCCGATCTCGGCCCCGACAATAAAGACCATGGACGAATAGTACAGCCAGAAGGCGACCACCAAAAGAAAGCTGTAGGTGCCGTACACCCGGCTGAAGCTGACTATATGAGTAATATAATACCCGAACAGGCGCTCGGCCAAATTCCACAGGACCGCCGCCGTGAACGAGCTCAGCAGCAGAATCCGTTGCGCCGGCCGACGGTGCGGCACCGCCAGGTACACCAGGTAAAATCCGATCCACAACACGACAAACGACGCCCCGAAAAAGGCATACTTGGCCAAACCCCCAAAGTCAAATCCCTTCAAGGACTCGACGTGCGCGGCGGTCCGCTCGATAATACCCAGCACCGGCAAGACGCCGGCCCACAGGATGAAGAAGATCAGCACCAATAATACCAGCCCCAGGTCGTGCAGCTTGCCCACCAGTATCGATGACTTTCGTTCCTTCCGGAAGACGGTATCCAACACCGTTCGCATGCTGCTGAACAGGCCGCTGGCGGCAAAGAGGAGTCCAATGGCGCCCAGCCAACCGGCCAGCGTCCGGTGCATCTTGAACTCCTCGACCCGGGCAAAGGCGATCTCCTTGACCTTGGCGGTATAGGTTTCGTACGGGATGGTACGGTCGATGAAGGCGCCGATTTCCTTGGCCACCGACGGCTTCTCCAACAGGCCGCCGAGAACGGAGAAGATGACTAGCAACAGCGGAATGATGCAAACGATGATGGAAAACGACAGGCCGCTGGAAAAGAGGAAGATATGATGCTCATCGAAGCGATGGTATAGTCCGCCGACGTAATGTCGGAGAAAGTCGACGGTTCCATGATAACACCGGGCAATCAATCTTTCCGGATGGATGGCTGCCATGCCCTATGTATAGCATAACATCCTCCGCAACAAAAGAAGAAATTCGGGGGAGGGGAGATGGTCCCGGGTGTGCTATCTCCGACGGACCAGCCCCAATATCAATCCCAGCACGACCGACCAGAGGGCGGCCAGGCCGATCTGGTAGTCCACTGGCAGGCTGAATGTTACCGTGTGGGCCGGAATCCAAAACCAAAGCAGCGTCCACCAGGCAGTGGTCAGGCCAGCCATGTCCCATTTCCAGAGAATGAGATTGTCTTCCAAGCGATGGAAAAACATCATCTGCGGCCCGAAGAAGAGGTTGGTCAGCACCGAAACGGCAAAAGCTCCCCCTAGACCGGCATCCATGAAGCCCGGCAGAAGGCCGTGATCAAGCAACGCCCGGGTGAATCCTTTCATGCCGGTAAAGCCGTACTTGATGATGATCCCCAGTACCGCCCAGGCGATAATCTTCCCGGCCAACTGCGGCCATCGGCAGGGGAGTGCCGGTGATTTCATGCGGAGGCTGGAAGAAATGATCTCACCCAGGGTCCCCAGCACGGCGAACTGCACCGCGGCAGAGGTCAGCGGGTGCGCCGCGACCCAAGAGATGTAGCCGCTCATCCCTTATTGCCTTCCCGCTTGATAGTCAAGATCCTCCGGCTTGTCCCGGTTGGCGCCTCGGCGGGATTATGCCACCGAGGCGCACGGGCAACCTTTATCAGTGTATTGTCAATTCACGCAGCAGCCCGTCTAAGTGGTACACCTTGTCCAGCAGAAACAGAATGTACCGGGCGTCGCAGACGACCGCCCGGGCGAGGTTGGGATTATACATATAATCAGCCGACACCCCCTCGTAATCGGTGTAAAAATCGAGCCAGATCAATTCCCACTTGCCGTTGATCACCGGACTGCCC
>CAZPEV010000006.1:0-13537 GCA_964585635.1 uncultured Ignavibacteriales bacterium | reverse complement strand
ATATCGCCCGAAATCCTTCTTTTGATAGGCATTCTTCAATTCCGCCGGAACAATAAATGGGCTTTGGCCGGTTTCTTTCTGCATCACCCCGGTAAGCGTGGTGAGATAATCATACTGCACGGCGTCGCGGGGGGAATATCCGTCGACTTGGCCCCAGTTGAAGCGTTTGGTGCCGTTGGCGTCGGGGTACATTTTCCCATGTTTCAAGGCCACGTACGCCTGAATCAGCTTCGGATCGAGAATGCTGTGGGCTCCCGCGGACTGCTTGGTCCGTTCGTCGTACTGATCAAATTCCGTCGTGAGCGAGGCCATGAAATTGATGAAGGGATCTCCCAGCCGCTCCAATTCGGTCTTCTTCAGGTCGAACATTTTCATCAGTTCATCCAGGGCGCCGATCTTGGTTCCCTGGTAAAGGCTGTCGACGAAATGATCGAGGTAGGCTTCCCTCTGCGCTCCGGTTTTGCCGGCGACCAGGGCCTCAATCGCCGCGATCTTTTGACCCTCCGGCAATTCCAACACCCGTCCCAGATAATATCGGAATATCCGCTTGTCGGCGGCGGGGATAAGGTTGATCTGCGTATTTTTCAGCGATTCCTTGGTCCGGATCGTGTCGCGGTTCTGATATCCCTGTTCTCGCTCCATGTCCGGCTTTTCCCGTTGCTCGCCCCACTTATATATTCTCCGGGCCAGGCCGAAGTACTCGCAACCGTACTGCATCCAGCCCAAAATGAACTCCTGTTCGCGCGTCTTTCTCCTCTCCCGGTACAGGGAGTCCAACTCCGGCAGGACCGTCCCGAACTTGGCCGTCAATTCCGGGCTGGTTTTGATAAAATCAGTCAACTGCCGTTCCTGTTCCCGTTTTATGCTGAGGATATCCATCCGCTTGTTGCCCTCGATCAACCCCTGGTTCTTTAGATAGAAATTGCTCATGTTGCTGATGCGCGACTCCAGGCGGATGGCTACCGAGGAATCCTTGGACGATTCATCCTTCAGAATTTCCAGGACGTCATGATACGCTCGAACGGAAGCCGGGAAATAGAACCCAAAGGCATTGTCGATATCAAATGAACTGGTGTACCGACGGGTGCTGCCGGGAAATCCGATCATCATGGTGAAGTCCCCCTCCTTGATCCCGGTCGATGAAATCGGCAGGAATACCTTGGGATGGTAGGGGATGTTCTTGTCCGAATACTCGGCCGACTTGCCGTCGGGGCCAACGTACGCCCGCAGAAACGAAAAATCACCGACGTGGCGCGGCCACATCCAATTGTCGATATCGCCGCCAAAGTTGCCGATCGCCTCCGGCGGGGCATACACCAGGCGGATGTCCCTGATCTTGAAAGAGGTATAGAGTATATATTGCATACCGCCGAACATCTCGGCTACCTCGCATTGGACATCGCGGCCCTTCTCGGCGTCCTTGATGATCCGTTTGGTGGCGTTCTCGATGGCATCATGACGAGCCCGGCCTACCAGCCTCCCCGGCACCTTGGCTTGAATCTTGTTGGTGACGTCCTCAATCGCCAGGGTGACGAAGACATTGTAGCCGATGGCGGGGATCTCCTCGCCCCGGGTCTTGGCATAGAACCCATCGCGAATATAGTTATGTTCGACGGTGCTCTGTCGTTGAATGGCATCAAAGGCGACGTGGTGGTTGGTGATGATCAAGCCGTCGGAAGAAAGAAAGGAGGCGGTGCCGCCGCTGAGGTTGATGACAGCCTCGGCCAGACCGGTTCCGGCAGAATTGTAAATCTGCGACGATTCCAGGGTCAGCCCATGAGCCTTCAGGGTGTCGAAGGGAAGTTTATCGAGGTCATACAACGGCCACATTCCCTCGTCTGCAAAGGCCAGGCCGCCGGTCAGTCCTGCGGCCATTGCTAAAATCAGGCAGGTACGCACATGCTTCATAGTCGTAAATCTCCTTGTTGGACAATCCCCCCAATTAGCATCATAACGACCCAAAAGGCAAGGGATTATGTCAGGATTTGTCTGATGCCTGCTGGAGGCGCTTGGCCCGAAATTCCCGAAGCTCGGCTATGTCCAGGGTGAACGACAAAATCCGCCGCTTATGCTCATCAAAGGGCGGAATGCGGGTCAGAATGCCCCAGGGCGCTGCCACCAGCGATCGTCCCTGGAGGTATCCACCCCACAAGCAGCCGATGGCGCAGCATTTGACCAGGTAACTTCCCGAAGCGGCGGCTCCGGCGACGAAGATTCGGGCGTCCCGGGAGAATTTTTCCTTAATAGTCTCATCCGGTCGCAGGGGAGAGGTCGTGGGAATAAAAATGATATCCGCGTCTACTTCGGCCAGACGGGAAAAGCGCTCCTGCTGGAAGACATCGGCACATATCAGAATTGAGACCCGGATATCGGATAGCTCGAACAGGCATTGCGCCGAACCGGCCCGGATACCATGGTTGCGTTCATTAATGGTGGGGTTGGATTTTCTATATTTGCCGACCAGGTGGCCCCGGTCAAAAACAAAGGCGGTGTTGAAGAAATCCCCTCCGACCGCCTCGACCGCAGTCCCCGCGATTATAACGGTCGAAAAGCGATCTGAAAGGGTCTGGCAATATCGGAGATAGGTTGCCGCCTGGCTGGCATTATGCCCCACGTCCCGACGGTCCGGGTCGACATTGTAATATTCGGGAAAGACGACAAAGTCCGGCCGTTGCTTGAACACCAGGAGGTTCTCTTCCAGCGACAATTGACTGCCGGCCGGACACTGAATGATGGTCACTTTCCTCAGCATTCCCCTCAATTTTTACGCTCCGCAGGGACTTTCGTTTCACGAAAGCGGTAAATTCCTGGTTGCGTTGACCCGATAAATTACCTATAGGTAATTCTACCAGAGGTGAGGCTGTGGGATCACACATGATTGTCAAAGATATCGGCCGCATCGGCGGTATCGCGCAGTTGGAGGCGCAGTTACGGCAGAATGGATTTCGTTCAATCGCCGGTGTGGATGAGGCCGGACGAGGGCCGCTGGCTGGCCCGGTCGTGGCCGCCGCGGTTATACTGCCGGAAAACGTTTGCATAGAGGACCTCGACGATAGCAAGAAACTTACGCCGGCCAGGCGCGACTTGGTTTTTGACCGGATCGTTTCTTCTGCAGCGTTCTACGCCATCGGCATCGTGGACAGCGAGATGATCGACCGCATCAATATCCTTCGCGCCACCTTGCGGGCGATGGCTCAGGCGGTGGGCAAGCTGTCCGACCGCACCGAATTTGTCCTGGTTGACGGCAACCAAACCATTCCGGGCGTGATCCTGCCCCAGATCGCCGTGGTCGGCGGTGACGCCGCCTGTCCGGCCATCGCCGCCGCCTCCATCATCGCCAAGGTCACACGCGACCGGATCATGGATCATTATGCCGCGCTGTACCCGCTCTATGCTTTTGCGCAGCACAAAGGGTACCCGACTCCCGATCACCTGCGCGAATTGCGCCAATACGGCCCGACGCCGATTCACCGGAAGACGTTTCGTCCGGTTCAGGAGGCGATCTCCCAACTCGATATGCAATTCGCCCGATGAGCCTCGCGCGCCGACAGAGGGGGATTGCCGGCGAACAGATCGCCGCTCGCTTTCTGACGTCTTTGGGGTATGAGATTCTCCACCGCAATCTCCGTCTGGGTCGCAATGAGATCGATCTGATCTGCCGCGACGGCGACTGTCTGGTGTTCGTCGAGGTTAAGCATGCCCGATCCGGCGCCTGCGGTCATCCTGCCACCTGGGTGAATGAGCGCAAGAAGGATCGGCTGCGGCAGGCGGCCGCCCGGTACCTGGATGAATTCCCGGTTTCCCGACTCGATCTGCGCTTCGACGTCGTGACGATCGACCGGGGATTGGTGGAGCACTATCCCAACGCCTTCTGAATCGCCGATTCCAGAGTTTCCACGTTTATATCTTGCCACCAGCCGGAAACAATTGTTCCCTGTCTGAGGTTGAAGATAGGCATAGGCGCTGACCCAACTGGGCCGTACCTCGGCCCACTGGATAGGCCGGGATTTAACGATCAGGAAAGGAGTACCGATGGCTATGAATGACCGCCTGCAGAAGGCTTTCAACGATCAACTCAATCGTGAGTTTTTCTCCTCATACCTGTATCTGGCTATGGCCGGGTACTTTGAGTCGATCAATCTCAAGGGATTCGCCAATTGGATGCGGGTCCAAGTGGACGAGGAGCGATTCCATGCCATGAAATTCTATGATTATGTCGTCAACCGCAACGGCATCATTTCGCTGGGTCAGATCGACCGTCCGGACCAGGCTTGGGATTCCCCGCTGAAGGCGTTTCTCAAAACCCTGGAGCACGAGGAATTCATCACCCGTAACATCAACGAATTGGTCGATCTCAGCTTGAGCCAGAAGGATCACGCCGCCCACAGCTTCCTCAAGTTCTTTGTGGATGAGCAGGTGGAAGAGGAAAGCAACGTCCACGATATCATCGGTAAACTGAAATTGATCGGCGATTCCCCCAGCGGGCTGTTTATGCTCGACAACAAACTAGCGCAGCGGGTTTTTACTCCACCGGCGGCGACGCCGGCACCGTAAGGCGGTGCGGTAGGCGATCGATAAGGGTACAAATAAAGCGGAGCGACGGTAGTCTCTCCGCTTCTGCTGGACCGAATTCGCCATCAGAATGACGTTGACTCAATCTTTTTCCCGCGCCAACCTCTCAACTTCGGCCAGAAGCGCCGCTTCTAAATCTTCTTCCTTCACCGTCCGTTGCGGCCGATCTTTGGCGAAGAGAATTCCTCGGCCGGCGCCGCCGGCGATCCCGACGTCGGCCGCCTTGGCCTCTCCCGGCCCGTTGACGACGCATCCCATGACAGCTACCCTGAGCGGCTTCTTGTAATGCCGAGTCCGGGCTTCGACCCGCTCCGCCAACCCTATTAAATCAATCTGGCACCGCCCACAGGTGGGGCAGGAAATCACTTCCACCCCCTCCCTTCTCAACTCCAGTGAGGCCAGGATTTGTTTGCCGACTCTGACTTCTTCCACCGGGTCAGCCGTGAGGGAGACCCGGATCGTGTCGCCGATGCCGCGAGCCAAAACGGCCCCAATGCCGACCGCCGATTTGATCGCGCCGGTAAATTGCGTGCCCGCTTCGGTTATGCCAAGATGAAGGGGATAATCGACCAGTTCAGCCAGCATCGCATAGGCCGCGATGGTGCAGACGACATTGGTCGATTTAAGTGATATGATGGTGTCGTTGAAGCCGTGACGCTCTAAGATCTCCAGTTCGCGGAGCGCGGCCCCAACCAAGCCGCGCGGGTCATCATGGCCAAATTCGTCCAGCATATCCGCCGGCAGCGACCCGGAATTGACCCCGACCCTGATCGGTACTTCCGCGTCCTTGGCAGCCTTGACCACCTCGGCAACTTTCCAGTCCGCGCCGATATTCCCCGGATTGATCCTGACCTTGTCGACGCCCTGCGCGATTGCCTGCACAGCCAATTGATAGGAAAAATGGATATCGGCCACCAGCGGTATGGAAATCTGCTCTTTTATCTTACCCAGGCAGGCGACGGCATCCTTGTTCAGCACCGCCACCCGGACGATATCGCACCCCGCCGCCTCCAGCCGTTTGACCTGTTCCACGGTGGCGTCGACATCGCGGGTATCGGTCGTCGTCATCGACTGAACTGAAACCGGGAAATTACCGCCAATAATGATTCGGCCGACCCTGACGGCGCGGGTCCTGCGCCGTGGGGCGGGGTAATCCTGCCGTTTCTGGGCCATAGTCCCGCGCCAGCTATCGTCCGAATCATGCGATATATCACTTGACATGGTCATTTCCGCATTTAGCTTAATCTAACGCTAATACGCGATAAGGCAATCGAAAGTTAGAACAGCTTGGCTGACAAAAAGATAATTGCGTACGCCGGAATCCTTCTGGCAGGAATGACCATATGGCTGGTTTGGACCCATCTGGGTGCAAATCGCGAAGCGACCGACGACCGCTTTGCCTCGCTCTATGCCGGAACCGCGGTCGTGGCAGAGTTGTATCGCAACGAGCCGGAACGGTTTGTGCGCGCCCGGGATTCTCTTTATCGCCTATATGATTTCACTCCCCAGGCGGTCGAACTGCTGAAGCAGAAGTGGCAGGGCCGGGAAGAGGACTGGTATCCGATCTGGGTGGCCATCAAGCGCAAAACCGATTCGCTGACCCAATATTTTAAGGCTCACCCCGTCGGCCATCCCATTGGCCCAAGGCTCGACTCCGGTCTTGTGCCGGCCGATTCTCAATAGGAAATAAGATGCCCGCTGCGCAATCACAGCCTCGATCCGAGCTTCTCTGATATTGTGAAATCTTTCCCAAGGGGATTGAATTTGCTTGACGGATGACATATATTTTCCTTCGAGTAACGCACTCATGATATGAAAACGGCGTGAATATCTATAGATTGGATGGTTCGCAATGAAAAGGCTGTTATCCGGTAACGAGGCGGTGGCGCGGGGGGCATTCGAGGCCGGCGTAAGGCTGGCCTCGGCTTACCCCGGGACCCCCTCCACGGAAATCCTGGAAACGATCGCTGCCGAATACCCCACGATATATGCCGAGTGGTCGCCCAATGAGAAGGTGGCGTTCGAGGTCGGCATGGGCGGGTCGCTAGGCGGGGGACGGTCGCTGGTAGCGATGAAGCATGTCGGGGTAAATGTCGCTGCCGACCCGCTCATGACCTTCGCCTACACCGGCGTCAACGCCGGCTTCGTGCTGATCAGCGCCGATGACCCGGAGATGCATTCGTCGCAGAATGAGCAGGATAACCGGTATTTCGCCAAATTCGCCCAGATACCGTTTCTGGAACCCGCCGACTCGCAGGAGTCCAAGGAGATGGTCCGTCTGGCGCTGGACATTTCGGAGCAGTTCGACACGCCGGTCATGCTGCGGATGACCACCCGGGTGTCCCATTCCAAGGGCATCGTCGAGCTGGCCGATCCGATACAGGTGACCGGGAAACAGTTCGACCGCAATACGTCCAAATACGTCATGATTCCCTCCAACGCCAAGGTCCGCCATGCCGCCCTTCTGGGTCGGCTCGCCAAGCTGGCCGAATACTCCGAACAGACTCCTTTGAATAAGATCGAGAAATTTGGCTCCAAAATCGGCATCATTACCGGCGGCATTTCTTATCAATACGTCAAAGAAATCATGCCGAACGTTGACATCCTGAAAATCGGCTTCGGCTTTCCGTTGCCGCTGAAGATGATCAGGTCCTTTGTGGATAGCCACGAGCGGGTCCTTGTGGTCGAAGAGCTGGAGCCATACTACGAAGAAACCATCCGCGCCGCCGGCATGATTGCAGTCGAAGGCAAGAAATATTTCAGTCGTACGGGAGAACTTTCCCCCTATCGCGTGGCCCAGGGATTGAAAGAAGCCGGGATTGTCGATCATGTCCCGGGCGCAGCCTACGATCCCGCCAAACTTTTTCCCCGCCCGCCGGTCCTGTGCCCCGGCTGCCCGCATCGGGGTCTGTTCGCCGTTCTCAAAAAGCTGAAACTGACCGTGACCGGGGATATCGGCTTCTATACGCTCGGCACTCTGCAGCCGCTGGAGGCGCTGCATACCTGTATTTGCATGGGCTCCTCTATCGGCGCGGCGATCGGCATGGAGAAAGTCAATGGCTCGGAGCAGGGTATCGTGGCGGTCATCGGCGATTCGACCTTCCTGCACTCCGGCATCACCGGTCTCCTGGACGCCGTCTACAACAAGTCCAATGTGACCGTCATCATCGCCGACAACCGGGTGACGGCCATGACCGGCGGCCAACAGCATCCCGCGACCGGGTACACCCTGATGGGCCAACCGACCAAGCAGGTCGACTATGTCGAACTCTGCCGCGCCCTCGGCGTCGATTCCGTCCAGACACTCGACCCCTATGATTATGAGGCTACCCTCAAGGCGGTTCAGGAGGAAGTCGCCCGGCCCGGTCCTTCGGTCATCGTGACCTCCCGCCCCTGCGTGCTGATGCCGCAACGTATCATGGATCGTCCTTATGAGGTGCTGCTTGACCTCTGCAACGGCTGCAGCGCCTGCTTCCGTATCGGCTGCCCTGCCATCGTCCCCTCCAAGGAACGAACCGAACGGGATCGTCCCAAGGCGGATATCGATGCCGAACTTTGCACCGGATGCACCCTCTGCGCGCAACTGTGCCAGCCGGAGGCAATTGTGCTCAAAGAACCGGCCACTATGACCAAGTGAGGCGAGGATGGAAAACAAGACAATCAATGTGTTGATCGTTGGCGTCGGGGGACAGGGTGTCCTTCTGGCCTCGGAACTGCTGTCGGAAGTCGCCATCATGTCGGGCCTGGACGTCAAGAAGTCGGAGGTCCACGGGATGTCTCAGCGCGGCGGCGTGGTGTCATCCCACGTCAGAATCGCCCCGAAGGTCTACTCGCCGATTATCCCTTACGGCCAGGCCGATATCCTGATGGCCTTTGAGCAGGCCGAGGGATTGCGGGCGCTGGATTGGCTGTCACCCCAGGGTCGAGCCATCATATCCCGTACCAGGCTGGTGCCGCCGATCGCCAATTTTGGTACCTTTAGCTATCCCGATGACCCGATCGCCGAGATCAAGAAGAAGACCGGCAAGGTAATCGCTGTCGATGCCGACCGGATGGCCCGCGATCTGGGGAATATCCGCTTGGTCAACACGATCCTGCTGGCCGTGGCCTCGCCCTATGTCGGATTCGAACGGTCGGTATGGGACGAAGCGATCAGGCGATTGGTAAAGTCAAAGCTGGTCGAGATCAACCTCAAGGCTTTTGCCCGGGGATACGAACTGGCCGCAGCATCCACCGGGATTTGATCGCAAAGGAGGGGATATGGCAGCAATCGATCCCTGCGTCCTGGTCATCAATCCGGGATCGACGTCAACCAAGGTGGCGGTCTTCAGGGGGAGTTCCGAAATCCACAAGCAGACTGTCGAACACCCGGCCGACCAACTGGCGAAATTCGACCTGACCGCCGAGCAGTTCGATCTGCGCCGGGGGGATATCGAAAAATGGCTGAACGCCCTGCCCTCCGAGGACCGTACCTTTGACGCCGTCGCCGGACGGGGCGCGCCGCTCAAACCGCTGGAAGGGGGCACCTACGGCATCTCCGAACAAATGCTGCTGGATGTCCGAACCTCCAAGTATTCCAATCATGCGTCGAATCTCGGCCCGATTCTGGCCGATCATTTCTCAAAGAAATACCGAGTCCCGGCCTTTATCACCGATCCGGTGACGGTCGACAATTTCACCGAGGTGGCCCGCATTTCCGGCCTGCCCGGAATTGTCCGCAAATGCCGTTCTCACGCCCTCAATATCAAGGCTGTCGGCCATGCCGAGGCGGCCAAGATGGGCCGACGGCTCGATCAGGTCAATTTTGTCGTGGCCCACATGGGAGGTGGAATTTCGGTGGCGGCGCTGGAAAAAGGAAGGATCGTCGACGTCAACGACGGCCTGATGGGAATGGGGCCATTTTCGCCCGAGCGAGCCGGGGCTTTGCCGATCGGAGCGCTGGTGGATCTCTGCTATTCGGGGAAGCACGATAAAAAAGAATTGATCACGATTCTCTCCCAGAAGAGCGGCCTGATGGGATACTTGGGCGAAGCCGATCTGCGCAAAGTTGAAGCCAAAATCGACCAGGGGGATCAGCCGGCGGCGCTGATCTTCCAGGCCATGTGCTATCAGATCGCCAAGGAGATCGGCGCTTGTGCGGCGGTGCTCAAGGGCAAAATCGACGGCATCATCCTGACCGGCGGGATGTCGTTTTCCACGCGACTCACCGGAACCATTTCCGAATATATCGCTTTTCTCGCGCCGGTGAGACTGGTCCCGGGTGAGCATGAAATGAAGGCACTGGCCGAGGGCGCCGTCCGGGCGCTACGGGGCGAGGAAACGGTGAAAGTTTACGCCTAGATCGATCCATCGCCGATCGGTCAGAAGAGGTGGTGCAGGGGATGATCACATCATCAGCGGAAATAATCGCGGCGGTTCGACAGCTGTCCCAGGGGGGGCGGAAGCGCCGCGTGGCGGTAGCGGGTGCGCAGGACGCCGACGTCTTGGGCGCGGTTCGATCGGCCTGCGACGATGGCATCTGTGAGGCTTCTTTGTTCGGCGACGAGACAGCGATCCGCGAATTAGCCCAAAAGAACGGCATCCGCCTGGATGGCCTGGACATCATCCATCAAGCCGACCCTCAAAGCGCGGTTCTGGGCGCTGCTGCCATGGCCGACTCCGGACGGGCGGACGTGATAATGAAAGGCTTTCTATCCACTTCCACGGTTCTCAAAGGAGTCCTCGACCGCCGCTTCAACCTCCGGGCCGGACCAACCCTATCGCATGTCGCGGTCCTGGAAATTCCCCCTTACCACACGCGGCTGCTTTTGACCGACGGCGGCATGATGGTCAAACCGAATGTGCGGCAGAAGCTGGATCTGTTGAGGAATGCTGCTCTGGTCGCCCATGCTTTGGGGATCAGTCCCGTCAAGATCGCTGTCTCTGCGGCGGTCAATAGCCTTGTCACAGGGATGCCGCAGGCCGAGGAAGCGGCCGCCCTGGTGGATATGGTC
Source organism: uncultured Ignavibacteriales bacterium (assembly GCA_964585635.1). Taxonomy (GTDB): domain Bacteria; phylum Zixibacteria; class MSB-5A5; order GN15; family JAAZOE01; genus CAZPEV01. The sequence goes on along the minus strand of CAZPEV010000006.1, from coordinate 2,972 downwards.
AAGGCAGAACAAGCGGCTGATTGCGAGGTGGCCGGTCCGATGAGTTTCGACCAGGCCACCTCGCCCGACCTTGCCCGGCGCCTCGGCGCCGGCAATTCCGTGGCGGGAGCCGCTGACATTTTCCTGACCGGCAGCATTGAGGAATGCAATATCACCGCCAAGAGCATGATCGTCTTCGCCGGGGCCATCTTCGCCGGAGTCATCGTGGGCGCCAAAGTGCCGGTTTCCCTGGTCTCTCGCACCGATCCCGTTATCGGCAAGAAAACCTCCCTCGCGCTCGCTTGTTTGGTTGCCGACTACTACCGGCACAGGGGAGGTGGGTGATGACCAATCAGATCACCACGTTTGTCCAACTGGCCGCCCGCGCCAGGGAGTTGGCCGGTGCCAAAGGGCCGGTCAAGGCGGCGGCAATCGGATTCGACGAAGGGCATATCCTGCGCGCCGTCAGCCGCGCCGAAGAAGGGGGGCTTCTATCAGCCACGATGATCGGTCCGCGCGACCCCATCATCGCTCTGGCGGCTCGTGAAAAGCTGACGATCGACCATCGATCTATTATTGACCGGATCGAACCAGTCAATCAGATATCGGCCGCTGAAGAATTGCTGGGCAGAGGGGAAGTCGATCTTCTCATCCTCGGCAGCATCGATGTCAGACCGTTGCTGTCGACTCTGTTTGGCCAGTCCGCCAATTTCCGAGACGGCCGGCGAATCGTCAGCCACTTGGCCTGCTTTGAGACGCCCGACTATCCCAGGCTGCTCTTTATGAGCGACGGGCTGATCAACGTCGCGCCCGATCTGGATCGCAAGACGGCTATCATCGAAAACGCCCTGTCGGTCACGCGATGCCTGGGCGTGGCCATGCCCAAAGTGGCTGTTCTGGCGGCCGTCGAAATGATCTCCTCCGCCATGCCTATGACGCTGGATGGTGCGATCCTGGCCAAGATGGCGGACAAAGGCCAGATCAAGAACTGCCTGATCGATGGCCCGCTGTCGATTGACGTGGCGACGGTGCCGGAAATCGCCCGCCAGAAAGGGGTGGCATCCCCTGTAGCCGGCCAGGCCGATCTGCTGATTGTTCCAAATCTGGAAACCGGATATAGTCTGTATGGTGCGATGACGCTGATGGTGAAGGCTCAATCGGCCGGAGTTGTCATCGGCGGACGTGTTCCGGTGGTCCTTCCGATGGGTTGTGACGGCAGTGAAAGCCTGGACCATTCCATTACCCTTGCGGCGTTCCTTAGTCTCAGTCGCTAAGTGCTCCGGCCCTACCGCCGCCCCATCCTGGGAGATTATCGCTCGGATCTGAAGAGAGCCAACCCCTGGTCAATGCCACCGGCTGTAATAGCTGTTTTGATCATCGGACTTTGCCAACCGGCGCCTCCGCTGACCCCTGAATAACAGCCAGCCGAAGGCAAAGCCGCCGACGTGAGCGAACCAGGCGATTCCCCCGCCCCCCTGCTGGCCCATAGCTGACATCCCCATGACCACCTGGATGACAAACCAGTATCCCAGAATGAAGACCGCCGGCAGCCAAACCAGCCGAATAATGAAGATAATCCAGATGAGGGTAAGGACACGAGCGCGAGGATAAAGTACCATATAGGCGCCCAATATTCCCGCGATGGCGCCGGAGGCGCCGATCATTGGCACCCGCCCCGAAGGATCAAACATGATAAACAAGGTCACCGCCGCCAAGCCCGAGCACAGATAGAAGATGAGGAACTTGACATGGCCCAGATGATCTTCGACGTTATTGCCGAATATCCAAAGATAGAGCATGTTTCCACCCAAATGCCACAGGTCGCCGTGCAGGAACATGGAGGAGAAGGGGGAGAGCCAAACGGGCAAGGGGATTTCGGGCGCCAAGTCGGTGAAATGGGTGATTTCTACCGGAATCAGCCCGTACTGGAAAATAAGCATTTGGGCGGCATAGGCGGGTAAACTCATCTGGTAAATATGAACGAGGCAGTTGACGGCGATCAGGGCATAGGTTACGACCGGCACATGAACCGTCGGCATGTCGTCTTTAAGAGGAATCATCGGCTGATCATACCTCGCTGATCCGGGTCAGTTATACCCCCGTCGTGCGCATATGGCCAACAAAAAACCCCGAAGAACTCGGGGTTTTTTCGATTCCGGTAGCCGTCGTCTCACTGATTGGCGTAGAACTCGTCCAGGTAATCCTCGACCTTGGCTGACGTGATCAAGTCGTTGTACCAGGCGTTGAACGTTTCCTGCTGTTTTGTGGAAATCAGCTTCTGCTCCAGGGAATCTCGGGCCAAGGCGAATTGCGAAAGGTCGGGAGTAATGCGCTCCAGCAGCTTGACAACCGCGTAGCCGCGAGCGTACTTGACCGGCTCCGAAATGTCGCCGGGATTGGCCAGGGAGAAGATGGTGCCTATGACGACCGCATCTCGTCCGATTTGGTTGATGAATCCGTCGCGCGCGATCAGATCGGTTTCAATAAACCCATACCCGGCGCTCTTGGCGGCCTGCTCGAAGGGGGTGCCGGCCTTGACCTGGGCCGCGACATTGGCCGCTTCCGCCTGGCACGCCTTCATCGCCAACTCATCGACCAAAGCTCTTTTGGCTCGGCCCTTGGCTTCCTCGTATGTTGCGATTCCGGCTGGCGCATGCTCGGCCACCCTGGCGATAATGATCGCGGCGTCGGTTTCAAGAATCGGCGATACGGTTCCAACCGCCTTATCGAAAGCGAAGTCGTTGATCTTCTTGTCGCTGCCGATTTTGGGAATCGGGCCGCCTTTGAAAAACAAGCCGGTGTTGTCGACTTTATAATTCAAGCGGGTTGCGGCGCCGGCCAGATCGGAACCGGCAATTTCCTCCAAAAGACCTGTGGCGTTCCGAAATGCCCGGTCAAGGGTTTCATTGGAGCTCCGAACCCTCAGAAGAATATGGCTGGCCTGAACCTGCTCCCCGGCGGCCTCCTGCTTCTTCCCCATAACCTTGATAATA
>CAZPEV010000005.1:32786-47502 GCA_964585635.1 uncultured Ignavibacteriales bacterium | reverse complement strand
ATCGATGGTCCCCTGCTGGTGGTGGCGGGCGATGGGTCAGAACGCGCGTCTTGCCCGATCCAGCGCCCGCCACCACCAGCAGGGGACCATCGATCTTGGTAACGGCCGCGAGTTGCCGGTCGTTGAGTTGCTCCAGCAGTCGTGTCATGGCCGGGTAATATATGGTGCGCCGCCGGGATTGGCAATCTCTTCCATCGGTCAATCGAAATGATGAGGGCTGTCGGCAGTAAATACCATTTGCATGAATTGGCCATGGTGTCTATATTACTCCTACGGGGGAAAGCAGGTCCTCCGCGTTACTCGCGCAAAGATCATGACGAGGAGTAATTCTATGAGGCGATTGAGTACCTTTTCAGAGAGGGGACCTATCTATTGGCCGGGTGCGAAATTGGCTCTTGCCATACTTGTCATTGCACAATTATGGCTTGGAGCGCGCCTTCAAGCAGGTCTGGGTGACGCCCCCACTTATGGTTTGACAACCCAGAGGCTGGGCAACATGCCATTGGCATTCACGCAAAATAACGGCCAGTGGGACAAGCGAGTGCTGTTTCGCGCCGACGCCGGCTTGGCGACGGTCTGGATTACGACTGAGGGTACCTACTATCAGTTCACTCGGCGGATTCCCAAAGAAGCGGAGATGAGTGTTCCCGCTGATCCATTTCTTCCCCGCAAATTCAGCCATGACAGCGACAGCCTTGAACAGATGATAGTTAAAGCCTCATTTGTCGGCGCCAACCCGATAACAGAGGCTGCCGGCGATCAGGCGATGGAGTACAAGTGCAATTACTTCTTGGGGAATGATCCCGCAAAATGGCGGACTGACGTACCTAATTACCGGGTAGCCGTGCTGAAAGAAGTTTATCCCGGCGTCGACCTGCGGTACTATGGCAACGGTGACGGCAAGCTGGAATATGATTTTGTCGTTTCCCCCGGCGCTGACCCGTCGCAGATTGCGGTGCGGTATGAGGGAGCCAAGTCGGTTTCGGTAAATGCCTCCGGCGAACTGGTGGTGGAGACCAACTGGAATACGGTGGTTGAGCAACACCCGGTGGTTTATCAGATTGACGGGGGCACCCGCCGGGAAATCATCTGCGTATACAGCATGCGTGGCGATAACACCTTTGGCTTCACATTTGAAGATGACTATGATCCCGCTCTTGCCCTGGTCATCGATCCGGCTCTTGTTTACAGCACCTATCTTGGGGGAAGCAGCGGGGACCTGCTAATGTGGGACGGTATTGCAGTGGGCAGATCAGGATGTGCATATGTGACTGGATCCACTGGTTCTTTGGACTTCCCCACGCAGAACGCGTTCGACCCGAGTTATAATGGTGGCGGATCGGATGCTTTCGTGACGAAGTTTTCCTCTTCGGGCAACTCTCTGATTTACAGCACCTATTTGGGCGGGTCGTTTTATGACTATGGCACTGGCATCGCCGTTGACAGCTTTGAGTGCGCCTACGTGATGGGCACTACTCATTCCGGCGACTTTCCCACGCAAAACGCATATCAACCGAGCAACAATGGCACCTGCTATAATGCTTTTGTAACCAAATTGTCGTCTTCTGGCAACTCTTTGCTTTACAGCACATTCTTGGGTGGGTCGGGTTGTGACTATAGCGGGGGTATTGCCATTGACGGCTCCGGCTGTGCTTATGTGACGGGATTGGCTAATTCTTCGGATTTCCCCACGCTAAACGCGTATGACGCGAGTTTCAATGGCGGATGGGATTGTTTCGTGACGAAGCTGTCGCCTTCGGGAAGCGCGCTGATTTACAGCACCTATCTGGGCGGTTCGGGTGCTGACGAGGCTATGAGTATTGCCGTTGACGATTCCGGGGCCGCCTATGTGACAGGATACACTTCTGCTACGGACTACCCCCCCACGCAGTCGGACTTCCCCACGAAGAATGGGTATGACATGCATTACAATGGTGGGAACATAGATGCTTTCGTTACCAAATTTTCATCGTCGGGCAACGAACTGGTCTACAGCACCTTTTTGGGTGGCCTTAACAATGAACGGGGATATGGCATCGCTGTTGACCACTCCGGTTGTGCCTTCGTCACAGGATATACTTGGTCTCCGGATTTCCCCACGCAGAACGCGTATGATGCGAGTTCTAATGGGTCATCGGATGCTTTCGTGACAAAGTTATCTTCTTCGGGCAATTCTCTGATTTACAGCACCTTTCTCGGCGGTTCAGGTGATGAGGGTGAATTGAGTGATATTGACATTGACGGCTCCGGCTGCGCCTATGTCGCGGGGAGAACTTCATCTTCCGACTTCCCCATACGGAATGGTTACGATGGCAGTTTCAATGGCCATTGGGATGTCTATGTGTCAAAGTTATCGTCTTCCGGCAGCTCGCTTTCTTTTAGCACCTTTCTTGGCGGCTCAAGTGATGACGAGGGGCGCGGCATTGCGGTTGATAGCTCCGGCTGTGTCTATGTGGCGGGTCACACCTCTTCTTCCGACTTTCCTACGCATGACGGGTATGATGCAAGTCTCAACGGCGCAGGGCCTGATATCTTCGTAACAAAACTGAATTTGCATGTGCTATCGGTTACAAACCTCAATAATAGTGGACCCGGCAGCCTTCGATCGGCGATTGACGCGGCCAACGCCAATAGTGGCGCCGATACTATTATCTTTGCGGTGTCCGGAACAATTGCGCTGCTCACACGCCTTTCGACAATGATCGACAACGGCACCGCAATTCTGGGTTCAACCGCACCCGGCGGGGCACACTCGGTGATTATTGACGGATCGGCAATCTTTGGCGGACAAGACGGCTTTGTGATCCTGAGCAGAGACAACCTAATTGAGGGATTGGCGATCAGGAACTTTCCTGGCAATGGCATCACCGTTGGCGGGCCTGCCTCGATACGGAACCGGATCACCAATGACCTTATCTACAATAATAGCGGCCTGGGAATAGATTTGGGAGCCAATGGCGTCACGCCTAACGATCCCGGCGACGGCGATACCGGACCGAACGACCTGCTGAATTACCCGGAAATCGACTCCGTGTTCATGAATCCGGACAGCAGTTTTTCCGTTTACGGCCGCGCCGCCGACAGCGCGGTGATTGAGTTCTTTGTAGCCCACCCGGTTGGCGACTCCACCAAACCGGCCGACCCGTCAGGGCATGGCGAGGCCTATGCCTATGTCGGTTCCGACACCTCCGGCACCGGCGGCAGCTTTGTCTTCACCGTTGACAAGTCGGCCGGACAATTCTCGGTCATCTCCGCCACCACGACCGATACCCTTGGCAATACCTCGGAATTCTGCCACAACTTCACCCTCACCCCCTCCCCGTTGATTATCGTCGCCTATTGCCCGGTCAACATCGTCGTCGAGGATCCGCTGATGCGGCGGTTCGGAAAAGATTCGCTGAATAACGACATCCTCGGTATTCCCGACGGACATTATTTTATCACCCCCAACGATTCGGTCGTCATCGATCATCCTATGGCGGGTACTTATATCATCGAACTCGTCACCGAGGCGGGGACGTTGCCGGGGGCGAAATACTCGGCTTTCATCGAGATTGACGGCGCCCCCCGACTCATTGTCGCCGCCGACAAGCTCTGCCCGGCATCCGGCAAAGCGGACACGACGATGTACGAGGTGGAAGAGGGATACCATTATAAAAACGGCGACGGCAACCGGGATAACACGCTCAACGTGGGTGACGCCGTCTTTGTCGTCAATTACATCTTCAAGGGAGGCGTGGCGCCGGATCCATATCTGGCGGGTGACGCCAACTGCGACGGAAAGGTGAACATCGGCGATGCGGTGTACGTTATCAACTTCATCTTCAAAAGCGGCCCGCCGCCGTGCGCTTTTGGGCCCTGTTAGCAGGCTAGTCTTCGGCGAAAACAGCCATGCGGCCATGATGGCAAGAATTGCTTGCATCACTGGTTAATTGATATATATTGTGAACAGCAACTGCGGACGTCCTATCAATGTCATCCAAGGCGTATGCCGGCAAGACAAGGGGATGCGGTCGGGAGGAAATTGTGAGCTTAAACGTGATTGACACGGGCTGGAGCCGGGGGATGATGATTTGGCGGCCTATCATCTCCCACCAGATCCTCTGCTTTCTGGCGATTTTCGCCCTTCTCGGGGCTTCTATAAACGCGGTCGAGCCTATCTTTGGCTCGCGCCTTGACTATTCCACCGGCAATGGCCCGCGGAAGGTTTGGTTGGCCGATTTCGATAATGACGGCCATAATGATATCGCCGTCGTTAACCAGTACTCCAACACGGTCACGATTCTGCGAAACAATGGGATGGGGGATTTTCCCTCGGCCGCAGACTACGCCACCGGCAACAACCCGACATCATTATATGTCGCCGACTTCGATGGTGACGGCGACGCCGACATTGCCGCGAGCAGTTTCGGCACCTTTGACGTGTCGGTACTTCTGAACAACGGCGACGGATCATTTGCGCCGGCGGCGTATTACTCGGCCGGAGCCAGCCCGTATTTCGTCACCGGTTCCGATGTCGACAATGATGGCGACACCGATCTGATTGCCGTGATCCCATATTCGAATAAGGTGAGCATCCTTCTTAACGACGGTCAGGGAAGTTTCCTCCTCGGTTCCGAGATTGCGGTTGCAGGCCGACCCTATGCGGCCGTCTGCCGCGACTTCAACGGCGATGGCAGTGACGACATCGCCGTGGTGGCCTATGACTCCAACGCCGTGGCGATTTTGCTGAACAGCGGCGACGGCACGTATCACGAGGCCGCCCGATATCCCGCGTTGCGCTACCCGATTGCCATCGCATCCGCCGATTTCAACGGCGACGGCCTGTATGACCTGGCTGTGGCCGACTACAATACATCGTCTATTTCGCTGCTGATGAATGCGGGAAACGGAATATTTGCACCACGAGTGGACTACGGCCCGGTGATAGAAAGCCCGTGGTTCATATTTCCGGCTGACGTCGATAATAATGGAACCCCCGACGTCGTCGTCTCCAGCATATCCAAAGTGGCCGTCCTTAAGGCGAACCCGGATGGGACCCTGGGCGAACCCGCCGCCTATGCGGCCAAAGCGGATGGAATCTTTCTTAAGGATTTGGACGGCGACGGCTATGCCGACCTGGCTGCCGCCAATGTCATGGGAAACGCCGTCTCCGTCTGGCGCAACCACGGTGATGGGACTTTCGAGGAAGCGCCGGGCCTTAGTACCGGCGGCAAGGCCAGCACCATCTGCGCCGCGGATCTAAACGGCGATGGCCGCACCGACATCGCCACCGGCAATTTTCTTACCAATAACATTTCGATTTACATCAACAACGGCGATGCAATATTCCAGGACGCGGTCAATTACGCCGAAGCCCGAAGCGTGCAAACCATCGTCGCGTCCGACCTTGATAATGATGACGACAGCGAGCTGGTAGTCGCCGACGGAGCAGACAACACGGTCTGGGTTTATGACAATGATGGTCTGGGGACCTTTCCATCGGCGGTAAGCTATGCGACCGGTCATTACCCCAGGGCGGTCGTGACGGCGGATTTAAACGGCGACGGGTGGCTTGATCTGGCGGTCAGTACCGGCTCGGTTCTCTTGAACAAAGGGGATGGTACCTTTCAAGCACGAGTCGATTACCAGGTTGGCGACGATCCGCGGGCAATAGCCGCCGGTGATTTTAACGGCGACGGCAGCGCCGACCTGGCGATCGCCAATTATCGCGGAGGATATGTATCGGTGCTGACCAATCGCGGCGACGGCACCTTCAGCTCGCCGCATATCGTCTATACCGCCGGCGACAGCACCTGCGCCATAATCGCCGCCGACCTGAATGACGACGGCCGATGCGATCTGGCCGTGACCAATCGTGGTTGCGACAGCGTGGCGGTTCTTCTGAATTTGGGTAACAATTCGTTTGCCCCGGCGGTGTCCTACCCCTCAATCCATGAACCGAACTCCCTGTGTACGGCCGCTCTGAACGGCGATGGTCATGACGATCTGGCCGTAGTTAACCGCGCCAGCGGGAACGTATCGGTTCTTTTCAATTATGGGGATGGGTCCTTTCGGCTGATTCCTTTACTGTACGGGATTCTAGGTAACGCGTGGTACGGCTCGCCGGGAATTTGTGCGGCCGATTTCAACGGCGACGGGGGGATCGATCTGGCGGTTGCCGGCGAGGTCGTGACGCTCCTGATCAACCGTGTTCCCGCGTACGATTGCGGCGACGTCAATGGGGACGGCCTAGTCACGACGGCGGACGTCGAATTTCTGGCCGATTACTATTATGTCTGTGGACCGGCGCCCGATCCATGGGTGGCCGGAGACGTCAATTGCAACGGCCGTATCGATTTGAGCGATGTCGTCTCCCTGAACAACTACCTTGACGGCAGCGGCCCATCCCCCTGCGCGACCTGCCGGCGATAGACCCAATTCGCAGGTGGCCAAGAAGCGGTCTGCAAATCTGCCAAGCTATTCATCAGCCTCATGGTTTCCATCTTTGGGAAATCGGCGCTGAAATCGGCATCAAATGAAACGCGGTCAGGAAGGGGTTCCTGACCGCGCATCTGATTTCTATTTGAACGACGGGCGCCCCGCGCTTAGTTCAGCCAGACCACCAGACGAGGGTTGTGCCTGATCGTATGGCGGCCGTTGTGCGGCACCACCCGAGCCGTGATTCCCAACCGTCCCGAACGGGTGCAGACCATGTCAACATGATAGGTATGGAACCCATCCTTACCGGACTCATCCAGCGTGGCGATAAACACCTCGCCGTCGATGATCTGGTCTTGCGCGTTGAGGTTGCCCCGCATCACTTCCACCTTGACGTCATCCGGCGTCAAGTCGCCCAGGAAGACTTTGACCTTGACCAACATGCTCTGGCCGACCCGGGCCGAGCCATCGGTGCCCGGCAGCTCGACGGTGGCGACCGCCACTTTGTCCCAGGCGCCGATCACCCGTTTCTTCCAAACGGCGATATCCTTGGCCAGCGCGTACTGGCCGCCGGTGAGGTTATCGTTGGCCTGAATGGCCGGGATATAAAATTTTTCCGTGTACTCGCGCAGCATCCGGTGTGAGGAGAATTTCTTCCCGCCCATGATGATCGAGTTTTTCATCATCGTGATCCAGGGCAGCGAATAATCCTCCTTCTTGCGCTCGTAAAACATGGGGATGGCCTCCCGCTCCAAAATATCATAGAGCGCCTGCGACTCGATATAATCCTGTTCGCTCTGGTTGGCGTAAATCATGGTGGATCCAATCGCCCAGCCGACGTCCGGCGTGTATCCCTCATCCCACCAGCCGTCGAGGATGGAGACGTTGACGGCGCCGTTGACGGCGGCTTTCATCCCCGACGTTCCCGAGGCCTCCTCGGGGCGGCGCGGCGTGTTCAGCCAGATATCGACTCCGGCGACGAGCTTGCTCGCCAGATCCAGATCGTAGTTCTCGAGGAAGACAATGTTGTTGCGGAACTCATCACGCTGAGCGGTATGCACGATGGACTTGATGATCTCCTTGCCATAATTGTCCTTGGGATGCGCCTTTCCGGCAAAGACGATCTGAATCGGGCGATCGGGGTCGGTAACCAGCTTGCGAAGCCGGTCCAGATCGGAAAAGACCAGATATCCCCGCTTGTAGGTGGCAAAGCGGCGGGCAAAGCCGATCGTCAGAGCGTGGGGGTCGAGGATCTCCTCGGTCCGCTTGATCTCGTGCTGCGACTTTCCTTTGGCCTCCATCTGCTGCCGCAGCCGCTTGCGCGTGAAGAATACCAATTGCTCCTTGCTATGTTGATGCGCGCGCCACAGTTCGCTGTTGGGAATGCGGGTGATGTTGTCCCAGCAGGTGGCGTCCTCCGGCTGCTCGATATAACGCGGCCCCAGATAGGTGCGATACAACTCCCCCAAATTCCCGGCCACCCAACTATAGGTATGGACGCCGTTGGTGATGGCCGTGATAGGCACCTCATCGTCGGGAAATCCGGGCCAGACGTGGCGCCACATGGCCCGGGAGGTCTTGCCGTGAAGCTGCGACACGCCGTTGGCAAAGGCCGACAGGCGCAAGGCTCCGACCGTCATCGAAAACGGTTCCTGGTCGTTGGTTTCGATTATTCGCCCCAGCTTCATCATCCCTTTGAAAGTCAATCCCAGCGCCGCGGCCATCGGCGACAGGTAGGTCTCCATCAACTTGACGTCAAACTGCTCATTGCCGGCCGGGACCGGCGTATGGGTGGTGAAAACGTTGGTCGACCAAATCACCTCGACCGCCTGATCATAGGTCAGATGCTCTTTTCCCATCAATTGCCGGATACGCTCCAGGCAGAGAAACATCGAATGGCCCTCGTTGAGATGATAGGCTTTGGGCGCGTACCCGAGCGCCTCCAGGGCGCGCACGCCGCCGATACCGAGCAGAATCTCCTGGCGGATACGCGTGTCTTTGTCGCCGCTATAGAGCTGATAGGTGATCTCGCGGTGCATCGACGGGTTTTCGGGAATGTTGGCATCCAGCAGGTACAGGGGAACGTTCCCGACCTGCACCCGCCAGATTTGCGCCTTGACCGGACTGGAGCCCATCTCGACCATGATCTGAATCGGCTTGCCACCGGCGTCCTTTTCGAGCGTGACCGGCATGTTGTACCAATCGTTTTCGATGTAGCTTTCATTCTGCCAGCCGTCGCTGGTCAGCGCCTGCTGGAAGTAACCGTAGCGGTAGAGCAACCCGACGGCGACGATCGGGATGCCGAGGTCGGAGGCCGATTTCAGATGGTCGCCGGAGAGGACTCCCAGGCCGCCGGAATAGATCGGCAGCGAGACATCCAGGCCGAACTCGCAGGAGAAATAGGCGATCTTGGCCTCTTTGCAGACCGGGTAACGGGTCGCAAACCATTTCCGCCGGGTCATGTAGCCGGTGAAAGCCTCATAGACCCGTCCCAGATGGGCGACAAAGGATTCATCCTCGGCTGCCTCGCGCAGCTTTTCCTGGGAAATCAACGCCAGCATCTGGACCGGGTTTTGGTTACAGCGGTCGTAGGTTTCCTGGTCGAGACGCCGGAAAAGCTGGGTCAGCTCCGGTGACCAGGAGTACCAGAGATTATTGGCCAATTCCTGGAGGCGGGAAATTTTCTCCGGCAATGTCGGCAATACCAAGAGCGGTTTGATTTTCATGCGTTCCTATCCATAACTATAATTTGCGGGGTGCAAAACCGACCGGTTGTCGTATAGCGATCATCCATGACAGTCATCCTTGGCCGCGCGGGCGCAAATGTGCCCACCGCTTCAAGCCTATATATTATCGGCACTTCCACCGATTTCCATTACCGGCCGGCGGGAGGTCAATAGTGGCCAAGATAAGCAACCGTTTATGGAGAAACAACCTCTAACTGCCGCCACCGATCGGGCGACCCCTCCGGCGATTCGATCGAATGGTCATATTCATCTGACTGCCGACGGCCTCGTCCTTGACGAAATCAAACCTAACGGTGCTGACGACTGAAGATCGGCCTATCCGTCTCCTGGCGCAGAATCTGCAACCGGCACAAACCCGGTCTCCCACCGGCATGAGTGAATCGCTCACGGATATTTCATATTGACATCACCGCCTGATTAGTGAATCTTGGGCGCACGATTGGCGAAAAAGGGGTCGGTTTATCCGGCCAAGAGGATAGCGCGTAATGATTTTCAGGGTCGTCGTAGGGAAAAAGGACAGGACGTATGATGTCGCCGGCTTACACCTGGTGAGCCAGATCGAACTTCTGGGAATCCATGGCGTGGAAGCGGCCGGCTTTGCCCTCAGCTATTATCTGAAGTCGGATCAACTGCATTTGGCTGATGTCAACGATATCGCCCGACGGCTTTTGGTCGATCCCGTCACGGAATCATATTGCGCCGATGCCTTTGAATCGTCGCCGGCAAGCGGCCAAAAGGCACCCTCGCATCGCCTGGAAATCGCCTTCAACCATGGCGTTACTGACGCCACCGCGATTCAGGTGCTCAAGGCCGTACACCAACTTGGCTTTGATTGCACGGCGGTGAAACTTACCCGGCTCTATACCTTACAGGGCAATTTGACCGAGGAGCAACTGTCGCAGATCGGGAGGAAGCTGCTCTATAATCCGGTCATCGAGCATATCGTTGAGGACGGGGAGCATCCGTTCCTGGAGATTGTCCAGGGCGAACCCACTATGCAGACGATCCCGGTCGGCGACATGTCGGATAATGACCTGCTGGCGTTGAGCCAGAACCGCCTGTGGCTCAATCTCACCGAGATGCATGCCATCCGGGATTATTATCTGAAACGGGGGCGCCAGGCCACCGACGTTGAAATCGAAACTCTGGCTCAGACATGGTCCGAGCATTGCAGTCATAAAGTGTTCAGAGCCCGCCTGATCCTCGACGGGAAGCCGAAGGAATCGTTCATCCGCCGCATCAAGAACCTGACCGTCTCATTGAACAAGGAGTGGTGCCTTTCCACATTTATCGACAACTCGGGTGTGGTCGCGCTTGATGAGAACTGGGCGGTCTGCTTCAAGGCCGAAACTCATAACAAACCATCCAGCATCGAGCCCTTCGGCGGAGCGCACCCCGGCGCGGGCGGGGTGATCAGGGATATCATGGGAACCGGCCTGGGCGGCAAACCAATAGCCAACACCGACGTCTTATGCTTCGCCCCGCCCGACACGAAATGGGACGAGATTCCGGCCGGGCTGCTTCACCCGCAGCGAGTCTTGCAGCAGGTGATCGCCGGGATTCAGGATTACGGCAACAAGATGGGCATTCCCACGATCAACGGCGGCGTCTGCTTCGCACCGCAGTTCCTCGGCGTCCCGCTGGTGTTTGCCGGATCGGTCGGCCTGATCGAACGGGAGGCCGCCATGAAGGGGAAACCCCTGGTTCGGGACCGGGTCGTCCTCATCGGCGGGCTGACCGGCAGGGATGGTATTCACGGAGCCACCTTTTCCTCGGGCGAGCTGACCCATAGGTCGGAGGCGATATCCTCCCAGTCCGTGCAGATCGGCCATCCGCTGGTGCAGAAAAAAGTCCTGGACGCCTTGATGGATCTTAAGCGGGAGCGGCTGTTCCATGCCGTCACCGACTGCGGCGGGGGCGGCCTGTCGTCGGCGGTCGGGGAAATGGCCAATCCCGACGGCGTCACCGTCGAATTATCGCAGATTCCGCTGAAATATCCGCTCCCCTTCATCAGCGATTACTGGATTTCCGAATCGCAGGAACGAATGCTTCTGGCCGTCCCGCCGGCCAACATGCTTCGCGTGAGGGAAATCTGCCGCCGCCACGACATTGACATGGCCGATATCGGCGAGTTCACGTCCTCGGGGAAGCTTACCCTTTGCTTCCAAGACAAGATTGTCGCCGCGCTGGATATGGACTTTCTGCATAACGGCTGTCCTCACCGGGAGTTCCAGTTGACGACCCCGGCCGCGCCACCGCGTGACGATCACATCCTGCCGGCCCCCTCACCGGAGAAGCTCGCGGAGGCGTTGCTGACCACGCTGACGCACCTGGACGTCTGCAGCAAGGAACGGGTCGCCCGGATTTACGACCATGAAGTGCAGGCGCGCACGGTCGTCAAACCGTTCATGGGAAGCAGGCAGCGGGGGCCCGCCGACGGCGCCGTCCTCCGGCCGGTGTATGATTCCCCCCGCGGAGTCATCATCGCCAACGGCATCAATGTGCGCTACGGCCTCGTCGATCCGTACCGCATGGCCCTGTCGGTCGTGGATGAAGCTGTGCGTCAGGTCATCGCCCTGGGAGGCGCGCTCGAGAAGACAGCCATCCTGGATAATTTCTCGCTGCCCAGCCCGGAAGACGAAAAAACCGTGCGTGATCTGGATCGCGCCGTCGACGGGTTATGCGAAGCCGCCCGCGTCTATGAGATCCCGATCATATCCGGCAAAGACAGCTTTTACAATCAATTCCAGTCGGACCAGGGAGTCGTCATCGCGATTCCGCCGGTGCTGCTGGTATCGTCCCTGTGCGTGGTCGATGATGTAAAAGATATCGTCTCCAATTATGTCACCGCGACGGATGGCTTGGTCTATATTGTCGGCCTGACCCGGGACGAACTGGCGATGAGTTGCTATTTCGGGCAGACAGGCCAGCACGGCACGGTCGTTCCCGGCCTCGATCTGCCGGTCGCGAAGGAGACGTACCGACGACTGCATCAGGCGATGCGCGATCATCAGGTGTTGGCCGCTCATGACTGCTCCGACGGGGGCCTGGCCGTTGCCGCCGCGGAACTCGTTATCGGCGCCACCAGCGGCCTGGAGATCGATATCGCCGATATTCCTTATGAGGGGGACAGGCGCGCCGACTTTATTCTCTTCTCGGAATCCAACGGGCGGCTGCTCGTCCTGGTCGACCGAGGGTGCGCGGATCGATTTGAGCAGATGATGGTGGGAGTTCCGCATGCTCGGATAGGGCGAATTATCCCCGACAACAGGCTTATCATCACCACGGGAGAACAGCCTCTTCTGTCCTTGTCGGGTGAGACGCTGTACACATCCTGGAGTTCGCCGCTGGCGGCGTTTTTATAATCTGGAGGTCGATCGTGGCCAAGCCGAAAGCATTAATCGTCTTTGCACCCGGTACCAATTGCGATGAGGAAACCACCTACTGCCTGGAACAAGCCGGCGCCGTGGCCGACCGGGCTCTGATCAATGATCTCTTTGAGAGCAGGGCGAAGTATGGTGATTACCAAATCCTGGCGCTCCCCGGAGGATTTTCCTACGGCGACTGCATTGCAGCCGGCCGTATCCTGGCCAATTACCTGGCGACGGGATTGAAAGAGCTGGTGCAGGAATTTGTCCGGCAGGATAAATTGATTATCGGCATCTGCAACGGATTCCAGACGTTGGCCCATTTAGGGTTCTTCAATGGGGCCGAGGGGAAGGTCACGCTGGAGCGGAACGAATCGCTGAAGTTCGAATGCCGCTGGGTGCGGCTGCGCGTGCCCGACAACGCCGATTCCATATTCGTCCGGGGTATCACGGAGATGTGGCTTCCGGTGGCGCACGCCGAGGGACGACTCGTGACGGAGAATCGCCGGGTTCTGGATCGGCTGCTGACCGGTGGCCAGGTCGCGCTGCAATATGCCCCCTACTCTGGTGAGGGAGAGCCTGGTTACCCGGAAAATCCCAACGGCTCCCAGGGGCACGTGGCCGGATTGGTAGACTCAAGCAAGCGGGTATTTGGCCTGATGCCTCATCCCGAGCGATACTTTTCGAGCCGTCTTCGCTTCGCCCCTGAGGCGGATCACCCGCAAGGAAAAGCCGATGTGACTCTCGGCTTGCGGATCTTTCAGAATGCCGTGAGCTATTTTTCGTAGTTCCCCCGCCAATCGACGTGCCGCGAAAACTGAGGCTGCCGGTTAACGAAGGCGCCGGTCGTGGAACGCGGCGCCCAACATTATCGACATCTGATCTATGACTCGTACTCGTTCCCAAGGGACTAACACCTTCCGGGCCTTGATTCATATCGCTACGGATAGCAGGGCGCCGGACCGCCTTTGAAAACATAATTGATGATGTACACGGCGTCACCCACGTTGATGGCATGGTCGCAATTGGCGTCGCCGGCCTCCGGCGGATTCGGATTCGGGCCGCCCTTGAATACATAGTTGACCACAAAGACGGCGTCGCCGATGTTCACCAGCCCGTCGGCGTTGGGATCGCCGGCGAGAAAGCTCTCCCCGATCAGGGTTAGCGAGTCGCCGGCATACCTGGTTCGCGATTCCCCGGAAAACTTCCAAGTCACGGTATATGTCCGGGTAATCGTGCCGGCCACCACACCATAGGTGGCAAATAAGAGATCGGTGGGAATCGTCAGTTGAAGCACCGGGCCGGCATACGGCGGATATGTGGGAAGAATGGTCGCGGCGACGGGAACAACCGCATTGTTGATCTTGACGGTCGCGGTATTAACATCGGCGGCCCCTTTTCCCGGTACGAAATCTCCCAGGAAAACATCCACCGTGGGCGGGCCGGTCACCATATCCAAAGTGTCCGGCTCGATAGTCGTCGCTGCCGGCGGGCCTTCCGAGGCAAGCTCGGATATGGCCGCCTGCAGAGCGGCTGTGGCAGCCGGGCGCTTCATGAATGATAGCGGCACGGCGAAAAAGATATATCCGTAGCTGTCGGTAAGACGCCGCCAGGCGACCGGTTGGCCATCCGTGAAGGGCATCTGATCGCGGGAATCATAGGTATAGATGACCTGCGGCGCGCCCGTCAGGCGGGCGAAAACCGGACAGGGAATGCCGGTTACCTCGGTCCAGGGGGAAGAATGGTCAAGCGTGGCCAGCGAGTCCCAGATCAGGTCGGGATAGCGCGAATCGAGGCTGTACGCCCCGATCAAATCCGAATTGACCCGTGTCGGCGTGAACGTGCTGAGAGGCAGCACGCGGTAATCCATGTTGAAATAACTGAGATAACCGTAATTGGGCGCCCCCTGCTCGAAATAGACGGTATCGGCCAGACGGGTGGAGTCAGCCGTCAAATCCCCCCAGCGGCTGATGATAATGATCTTGCCGCCGATCGATAGATATTGGCACAGGGTGTCGAGGATGCCGCCGATACCGGGGTCGCTTCCGAGATCATCCGACCGCCCCGATTCGGCGCCGATAACCAACAACTCGTAGTTGAGCAGATCCACCAGATGCAGGGTATCGGCCCGGCTGTAACTGCCATAGGCGGTGTCGGAATAGTAATCAAAGTCGTATCCGG
>CAZPEV010000005.1:26266-32776 GCA_964585635.1 uncultured Ignavibacteriales bacterium | reverse complement strand
AGAAATTGGCCGGTAACAACCTCGTTGACCATGCAGGATCTGGTCTTGCTGGTACGGTTGATGGCCAGAATATGGCCCGGATCCAGCGTGGCGGCCCGCATCGTACGCTGTTGGGCGCCGGTGGTATCGGAGGCGTGCCCGTCTTGGTCGACGGCCACGACCAGATAGGCATGGAAATCGGATCCCAGCAGGAAATCATCGTCAGTGTATGAGGTGCCTGTGACATGGGCCGGCAAAAGAACGCCGTCGCGAATGATTTGATAATGGCTGAAGTCGAGTTCGGTGTTGCCATCCTGCCAGTCGAGCTCGATGGCGCGAAAGCGGGGAGCAACGGTCAGAGATTGAGGCATAAGCGGCCGCAGGCGGGGGGTGCCGAAGGCATCGGTATAGCTGATAGAGCTATGGCCGTGGTCGTCGTAGGCGACCAGGCGGACGCGGTACTGCTGGCCCTCGGTCAACCCCGGCAGGAAGTAGCGGGAGCTATCCGCGTCGATATCGATATATACTTCCTGTGTGGCCGGTACGGTGTTATAGTACAGCCGATAATGATCATTGTGCGCTGACAACCAGGGTTGCCAGGTGACATACAGCGACTGTCCGTTCCCGACGTCCCGGACCGACGTGATCGCGATCGCCGGCGGCGCGGCATCGATCACCACAAGCTCGGCCAAAGATCCCTTGATCATGCGGGTCATGTAGTCGAAATTGAGAAACGACGTATTGTCGTTCGATTTATGGTACTGGGCCGAAAAGAAATATTCCTGAACAAAGGTGACATCATATCCATAATCCTGGAAGGGCAAGTTGTCGGAGGCGGTGGATCCCTGGTCAAGACCGTGAATGCCCACCAGGCTGTCCGACAGCCGGTCCCACAGCTCGGCGTATTCCTTATGCGGGCCGGGATACAAATTGGCCTGGTCGCTGTTGGCATAATAGCCGATCATGTCGAGGTTTTGCATGTATTCGATATCGTCCCCCCGGGAGGCGGCCTCCTCCACGTAGTGGTACGATCCCCACATCCACGATTCTTCGGAATCGAAGGCGATGAAGACAAACGATACCTCGGTGGGAATATGGCGCAGGACGCGGGCGATTTCCAGCACGCCGGCCGTTCCTGAAGCGTTGTCATCGGCCCCGGGGCATCCCGGGACGGCGTCATAGTGGGCGCCGACGATAATCTGGCGGGTGGGATAGATCGTGCCGGTCTCGTAGGCAATGACGTTCTGGCTGGGCACCGGAGTATAGCCATATAGCTGTGAGCCGATGAAGCTGTCGATCACGACCGGGGTGTATCCGAAGGAGGCAAATTTGGCGGCCAGCCAATCGCGAGCGGCATAGCAAGCCGCCGTACCAGTCAGCCGACCGCCAAAATCCTGCAGCGCCTGGGTATAGGCCTGAACCGAATCCTGGTTCACAAGGCCGATTAGGCTGTCGAGGTCAAGATCCTCCAGCGCCAGCCATTGGTTGAGTACTCTGGGCGGGTGATACTTGATCACCGTTTGTCCGACGCGGATGGGCGCCCAGTCGGCCCGTTCCGGCGACTCCGGCAGCGAGGCGACGTCAACCTGGCGGATTTTCAACCCCCTCTCGGTATAGACCGGCGGATAGCGGCCATCCTCCGCCCGATCGGAACGGCGATCCATGGCCAGCCGCTCGCGGTCGACGTCGGCTGCCACCAGCTCCAGGCCGAGGCCGGAGGCCTTCATGGCGGCCGCGGCGCCATCGTCGGCGAGCACGAGGTAACCGCCGTCAACGGAAACGACCGCCGCCACCTCGGCGGCACGAAGCTTTTCGGCGTCCGCTTCGCTGTGGATGGCGACTTTGTACAAATTCTCAGCGCCGGCGACGGCGCACCAGGCGGACAGCAACGGCCATAGAATAAGGATAATTCTAAGCATGGCGTTAAATTCCCTCCTCGCCACGAATTGGCATGTATGTCTTTAATTTAATCAAAAGATCGCGGTTGTAAAGCGGAGTTTTGACCGCCGTCTATTGAATCGCCCGTCACGATGAGGCCGTCGCCCATAGAGGGCGCATCAGGGTCACGGCCGAACCTCGCGGCAGACTCCCCTAACCGAATCGACCTTTCACATAAACCATTTCTTGGTGTGATGGACGACGTCACCGAAGCGGCGCATGAATGCCATTTCATCCTCGGACAGGGGGCCGTTGCCGAGGGCGGCGATGTTTTCCTCAAGCTGTGACAGATTCGACGGCGCCGTCAGACAAACGTCCACGTGGGGATTGGAGAGGACGAAACGATAGCAGTCTCCGGCAGTGGGAATCGGCTGGTCTTCGGGCCGGCCGCGCGCCTTGCGGATCAGATACCGCCACCGGGTGGCGGTATAGCTGACCAGGCCGGGATGGTACCGCTCCAGATGAGGGAATATGTCCTGCTCGGCGCCCCGGTGCGCGGCGTTGTAGCGAATCATCAGGACGTCCAATTCGCCGGCGGCGGCCAGGCGACCGGCGAAGCTGCGGTCATGCGTGGAGATGCCGACGCTCCGCACCTTCCCCTCTTGGCGCAAGCGATACAGCTCTTCCCTGACCGTGTCGGGAAACTCCTTTTCTTTCAATACCCCCAGGAAGAGAAAGAGATCGATGTGGTCGGTGCGCAACTGACGCAGCCTCTTTTCCAGGGTACGGCGCACGCTCTGATGGCCATAGATAAGATTATAGGCGCCGGTGGCGATGACATAGTCGTCCCGTCGGCCTGGCGAGGCTTCTCGTAAGGCCTTGATAAGCTGGCTGTCGAAGCCAAAGCAGAAGAAGAAATTGATCCCCGCATCAAAGGCCTTATGGATGGCCTTTCG
This sequence comes from uncultured Ignavibacteriales bacterium, assembly GCA_964585635.1. Lineage (GTDB taxonomy): Bacteria > Zixibacteria > MSB-5A5 > GN15 > JAAZOE01 > CAZPEV01. The sequence goes on along the minus strand of CAZPEV010000005.1, from coordinate 29,963 downwards.
GCCGGGACGATAGGTGGCCGAAAGGCCGAGCCGATGCACCCTGAGGCCGGTGTTCCCGAGCGTCGCGTGCGTAAAGTCGTGGTTCATAAGCGACTGTAACTTGAACTTGGGCTGTATCCTACGCAGAAACATCGGAGATGGCAACCGCTAAATATGGGGCGGTGGTCGGCAAGGGACGGTGCCTTTTCGAACAGCGCCGGGGAAAGTAGAACTTTCAATCCGGGTACCCGTATATAGATGGGACGGCGACGCCGCCAATCTCTTGTGAGAATACTGCCGAATATTCGGCGCAGAGAGGAATCGATCAGAAAGGCGATACCATGGAAAAACATCTGAAGATCTTGGGGGTGCTCTTTGTCATCCACGGCGTATTTCTCATCACGGTGGGCATGATCGTGATGCTATTATTTGCGGGAGGAGCGCTGATTGCCGCGCAAAGCCACCTGGTCGCCGTCCTGATAACCATCGCGGTGGTAATTGCCGGAATTTCGGTCGTCCGGGGAGTACCGGAAATCATCGCCGGGTGGGGAATCCTGCAAAAGAAGAAATGGTCGCGGATTTTGGGGATCATCATGGGCGCCCTGGATCTTTTCCATATTCCCCTGGGCACGGCTTTGGGAATCTATGCGCTCTGGGTGCTGTTCAACCCGGAGACGGAAAAGCTCCTGACTTCCTGATCTCCACCCCGCCGTCTATCGGCCCGAGTCAGTACCAACTCTCGCTTCCGTGGCAGCCCTCACCCAAATTGGAGCAGGTTCCATTGGCGTAGCTGCCCTGACCGTTCAAAAAGACGACGTCCCTCCGGCCGTCAATATGGCGGCTCTTGCCAATGATATTAAGTTGCAGGTCAACCGTGGCGGCATGGCATTGGTCGCAGCCGAAATGCTCTTCGGTCACATGTTTCTCATGCCTGCCCCCCAAATCATTCGGGTTGGTGCCGTCGTCATGACACGATCCGCAGGCCGCCTGGCCGGGCGCGGTCCAGATCGGCGCATTGCCGGCATAGCCGCCGGAGAAATTCCCGTGGCAGTATGTCTGGCGGCAGGTGGCAGTGCCACGATTCCATTGTGAGGCGCTCCCCGCCAGCGTCCCCCAGGTAATTTCCGCTATGGAGTCGGCGTCGAAATGTCCCGGACTGGCCACCGTGGCCGGCACCAGATGGCACTCGGCGCAGGGGACACCGTCGGAGATATATCCGCTCTCCAGATGGCCCGTATGGGCTCCCACCGCCAACTGGCTGGCGGCCGTTTCCCCATGCAGTCCACGGGGCGGCGCGCCGGTCTGGTTGTCAATCCCGCCGTGGCAAAGGACACAGGCGGCCGGGTTGGGGCTATGGCAGGGGGAACAGCGGGCAGTGTCGCGGACCTGGAAATTGACCTCACCGTTGATATGAAGCGCGCGGCCGACGATGGTCAGCAATGTATCCACGACACCGGCATGGCAGTCGGCACAGGCCAGCCCGGCCGTGCCGACATGAAAGGCGTGCTTCCACTGCAATTCCGCGGGAGTAATGCCGATGTCATGGCAGGAACCGCAGTGGGCCTGGCTGGAAGCGGTCCAGACCGGGGCGTTGGATCGATTGCCGCCGTCGAAATTACCGTGGCAATAGGTTCCGGTGCAGGACCGGGTCGATCTATTCCAGGCCGCGCCGCCGCCATCGGCGATCCCTTGCCAAGTAATTTCGGCGACAGAATCGACCGGCTGATGTCCGACCCCGCCCGAACGGTCGATATGCCGCGGATCGGCGACAAAGACGGGAACATAGTGGCAGGAACCACAGGCGATTCCGACGCTGATGGAATCCTCGGAACCGCTTAAATGAGCAGTATGCGCGCCGACGGCAATAGTTGTGTCGGCCGTCTCGCCGCGCAAACCCAGCGGCGGCGCTCCAGTGTTGTTATCGACGCCGCCATGGCAGAGGATGCAGACGCCGGTATGCCCCTGGTGGCAGTCGGCGCAGGAAACACCGACCTTGCCGCCGAGCCAGTCCTGGCCGTGGCAGACGGCGCAGCCGGCCGACCCGCTGCTCTGGACAACCTGGCCGTGAAAATCGGGCGAACTCTTGTCCATCCAGCTGTCGGGATGAGCGCCGGGAAGGGTCGGTACGGCTCTTTTGTCGCTGCATCCCGATAACATCGCCAGAATAATCAGCAGGCAGATCGGCAGGGCGGCCCCTGGTTGAGATGTACGAGGCTTTGGCGACATGAACGACTCCACTATGCCGGCTCTGGGCTAATCATGACAGTATCCGCAGAATCCGACTCCGGCCTGGCCGGTGCGGGTGTGACATTGATAGCAGAAGTAGCCGTCGTCGGTATGCCATGGGCCGTGAGATTCAAACTGGTTCAGGCCGGCCGGGTGTATCGGCGGATCGGTCCCCCGGATACCATCGGCGTCCCGGTGGCAACCGGCGCGGGCGCAGGTCGGGGAATCGGCCTCATGGCACGAGGCGCAGCTTTCGACGTCGTTGCGGGCGGCACGGCCATGATTGGCCAGCCAACCGGCCGACGAATGCAGCAGCGGAATCCGATTCTCGCTCTCGTGGCAGCCGACGCAGAAGGTCTTTCGATCATGACAACGGGCGCAATCGGCTTCCTTGCTGTTGGCATCCAGCCCATGCGTGAAGGCGTAATTCAGGTCGTGGATGCTGCCGAGGTTGTTGTCACCCCGGTGACAATCGAGACAGAACCTCTCCTGGCGATGGCAACCGGCGCACCAGTCACGATCAAGGGCCGCCCGGTCGCCATGGGCATGACGCCACCCAGGCGGATGAATGTCGGCCAGGGACAACTGCCGGCCATGGCACAGGGCACATTGGTTGCCGGCCGTGGTTCCATCATGGCAATCGAGGCAGAGACTCATGGTCGGCATATGGGAGGGGTCCGGCCCGGTGCTGCCGCCGACGCCATCGTGGCAGCGCGTACAAGCCGTCTTTTTCTTGATATGTGCCTGGTGACTGAAGATGACCGCTCGTTCGGGATTGGGTGACGCTGTCGGCTCATTTGGATTCCGGTGACAAAGGCCGCATTCCTTGTCGTTGCTGACATCATGACATTCCCCGCAGACATCCATGGTCGGATACAGCTTGTCCTGGGAAAGGCGGCTGCTGTCGGCGGCGGCATGACAGACGGAACACTCGATTCCCCCCTCGCTGACATGCTTGGCATGGGAGAAGATGAGAGTACTGGACGGGATGGTCAACGTGGCCGGCGGATAGCCAAGGGCAACGCCGGCGGCCAGGCAGGCCAGGAACGCCAAACTGATCAGACGACGGCGAATCGGTTCCATCATATCCCGTTCCCTACCCTCTCTCCCAGCGAGAAATCTTTGCTGACACGGAGGTTGATCCGAACGTCGCGGCTTTGCACGGCGTTTCGCAGATACTGGCCGTCGACCTGGGCCGCCAGGCCATGCCCGGAACGCCAGAGCAGGCCCAGGCTTCCGGCGTAGGCGTCGCTGCGGCCATCCTGTTCCTCCTGCACCCGGTAGCGCCCGGCATCGGCGGTGGCAAAGCACTCCCAATGCTTGGCCAGCGGCAGATTCGCGAAACCAAAAAGGCCATCGTGGTCCCCGCCGTAGCCGCTCTGATGCCGCCAACCGACGGAAAAATCGTCCGACCGCACGCCGATCCCGGTGCGCCAGGAACGCTCATCGGTGAAAAATCCGACCTGCAGTTGGCCCACCACCGCCAGTCGGC
>CAZPEV010000005.1:24756-26256 GCA_964585635.1 uncultured Ignavibacteriales bacterium | reverse complement strand
CCGTTGAACCTCGGTCCGAGCCTCCCGGTAACGACGAGCATCGATCAAGCTGAAAATGGAGTTGCTGGATACCGACGGCTCGCGCCAGTCGAATTCGCCCGACCAGTACCAGCCTGAGAGCGCGTATGACGTCCGCAGCAGCAGCGCCGCCAGGCGGCGGCTGGCGACGTCGTAGGCCATTCGGCCATACATTTGTAGACGCTTGACCGTAACATCACCATCAACGCCGACCCGATGCGAGACGGTAAAGCCTTGCGAACGGCGCCACATCCAATTCAATCCCAGCTTGATCGAGGCGTTCGGTTGTGCCGACAGGCGTCCCCCCAGAACGGCAAAATCCGCCGGCGACTGAATCTCGTCCGGGTGAAGCTGAGACACGGCGCTGCCACCGAACAGATCCACCTGGAAACGCCGGCTGATGCGATATTTGAGGCGCGGCCCGTCCAGCAAGGCGCTGCCGACTCCGTTATACACGAATTGCCGGCCAAGAAGAAGCACCGTTCCCTTGGGAACCCCGGTCAACTTCAGGTAGGCATCGTATACGTACGTCTGGGGATCGACCAGCTTCCGGTCGGCCCAGTCGCCGGTCCAGCGCAGGTAGCTATGGATAGCCAACGACCTGCCGCCGGTGCCTCGCCAGGCCAGCAGGTCGGCTTGGAGACGCTCGTAGGGACGGATGTGGCTGCGACCGTCTTCATCGGTGATGTAGAAGTCTGATGTCAATTGTCCGCTGAGGCCTATCGCCCGGGAAGATGAAGCAGAGAGCATGACGACGATTGCCACCACGGCCGAAACGACGGCGCTCTTCACCCGCATATACTCCCCATATTGGAGATCAAGCATATCGCTATTATCGTATCCTGCTTCATATGCATAAAGTTTTTTTTCGATCGCAGCAAGGAAAATCTGCTTGAGGTCGCATTATGCCGATCTTGGATCAGGATGACAATTATGCCTGTCTTCGTCCACCCTTTGCTCCGTTCCGCGGCTACGGCATCCGCTGATGCAAACGGCGGTTTTGGCCGGCCTGGATGGCCTTTCCTTAGCGACGGGAAAGAACTTTGACTAATCCGCCGTACAGCTTCCAGGCCACAGCCGCCAAGCTGGGCGGATTGGGAAATTCCGGGTCCGGCTCGCCGCCGAAAAGGACGGAACTCATGATCTCCTCCAAAAAGCCGGGCTGATCACTTTCGGAGTCATTCTTGCCCGTCGATTTCCAGGCCGTCAAGCGCCCATGCCAGACCAATTGCCCCGACTCCGAGTCATATATCCGGAATTCCCCTTCAAGGTGTCGGACGGTGATATTCACGATCTGTTCCGAACCGCTGGTCGATATGTCGGCCTTCTGGTGGTCAATCCTGTCCTGATCTATCCGCCCGAAGATGATATATGGAGAAGCTTCACTCACCGCCCCCCTCAGCATCGCGCTGTTTTGACCCGTGAGGTTTCCCGGGCGGTCAAACGAATTCATTAGCTGCCGATACGATACTTCCCCCAGGG
>CAZPEV010000005.1:2623-24746 GCA_964585635.1 uncultured Ignavibacteriales bacterium | reverse complement strand
TAAGGTACCAGACCGGTCGTACCTTCGCATCTTTCAGGTCCTTCGTCAAACGCATCCACAGGATGCTATCCATGGCCGCCTGAATGGGGCCGCCGCTGTCTTGACCGTCCACCCTCCAGGCTATACCCCCGATGGCCAACCCTCGGGCGGATATCGCGGCCGAGGTGAAGGAGGCGTCCTGATAGCCGACCTTGACCTTTGGCCCGCAACCCGCGAGCAGCGCCGCCACAATCGCAGCCGACAGGCATGCCCGCCATCTATTCGACCTCTCAAACATATTGACCCCGTCTCTTTCGCCCGCTCATCCGGACAGACATATCCGCGATGGCGGAAAGATGTTAACCTATGGATATGCTTTCTGATCTGTCGCGAAAGCTAGGTCGGACGATTATTTCCCGCAAGCTTTTTATGGCCGCTGGCCGGCTTGGGGACGTTGTTTCGCATCGTCAACTTTCCGATGTCGAACTTGCCGTGCGCGGGTGATTCGCTCTTTACCGAAACAAAGGCGGCCCCATAATTATGGGGCCGCCGGTATAGTCTCATTTCAAACCGATGCTACAATTGCTCTTGAGCCGGGAAGGTTATCTCCCCCAGATTCAGCTCCCGAATCTTCGGTTCGATCTTCGCGCGGTCGCCGACGATAACGATCAGCAGATCGTCGGGATGGATATATGCTTTGGCCACCCTGTTGGCAATTTCAGGGGTGACACCGCCGATCCGGCTGACATAGGTCTGCCATTCATCCGGGGAAAGCCCCTGCACGGCAATCGTCCCGAGCGAGGCGGCCACCCCGCCGAAGGTCTGGAAATTCTGGGGAAATCCCTTGATCAGAAAATCCTTGCTGTCGGTCAATTCCTCGGCTGATAGCGGTCTATCGCCGGTTATACCACGTATTTCCTTGACGAATTCCGCGATCGCTTCTTTCGTGACCTCCGTCTGTACCTCGGCGTAGGAGACTATGCCGCCGGGATTTCGCCGGCTGGTCATAAAGGAGTAGGCCCCATAGGTATAGCCTTTATCCTGACGAAGATTCATGAACAGGCGGGCGGTCGTCCCGCCGCCGAGACCCTGATTGACGACGCTAAGCGGCACGAAGTCGGGCGAATTGCGCGGCATGATGAGGTTGCCCATGACGATGGCACTCTGTGCCGCTCCCGGCTTATCAATAATGCAAATCCGAGTCTTGTCGAGCAGCTTAACCGGTTTCACATCATCGGGCGCGACCGAGCCCTGTTTCCACGACCCGAAGGCCTTCTCCAGTTTCGCCTTGGCCTCGGCCAGCGCGATATCGCCAGCCACGACGACGACGGCGTTGTTGGCCAGGTAATGCGCCTTGTAGAAGCCCTCCAGGTCGGCGCGGGTGATGGCATCGATGGTCTTAAGGGTGCCGCTGCCGGTGTTGGGCTGGCCGTAGGGATGATCGCTGCCGTACAGCTCACGCCAGAAATTCTTTACGGCCAGAGTCATCGGCTGCCTGGCCTCCTGTCGAATCCGCCCGCGGTAGATCTCCTTCTGGCGGTCAAGTTCATCCTGTGGGAAGGTCGGGGTCAGCGCGACCTCAGCCATCAGTTTGAGCGCCGGATCAAGGTTTTTGGTCAGCACATTGAGCGTGACTGAGGAATTGTCATAGGAGCTGCCTGTGGCCAATTCGGCACCCAGCCGTTGGGTCTCATCGGAAATCTGGAAGGTGTTCATCGCCTTGGTCCCGCCGGTGAGGAGAGCAGCGGTCAGGGCGCATGCGCCGAAGCGATCCAGCGGATCTGCCGCCCAGCCGCTTTTGATCAACATATTCACCTGGACCAGCGGTAGATCATGTTTCTCCACCAGCAGCATTTCTATCCCGTTGGATAATGTTGCCTTCTGGATGGCGGGCGGTGCAAATGACGGTTCCGGGCCGGATCCGGGCGGGACGGCCATGTCGGTGCCATTGGTCGCTGCTGTCAACTCACCGCGAGGATAAATATGCAGGATGGATCGGCCGTTCAGATCAAGGTATTTATTCGCATACTGCTTGATGCCTTCCAACGTCGCATTGGTGTAGCGATCGCGGTCCCACAAGAGTTTTCCGGGATCGCCCAGGTAGACGTTATAAGCGTTCAGTCTGTCGGCGCGGCCATAGAAGTCGCCGACTCGCTGCAGGTTGCGCACAAAACGCGTCTCCCAGCCGGTTTTGGCCAAGGCCAGTTCCTGCGCGGTGACCCCATTGGCCAGAATGTCCTTCAGAATGCGATCGACTTCCTGTTCGATTTCTTCCAGCGATTTTCCCTTCTTGGCGGTCACGGTGATGTCGAAAGTCCCGTTTAATTCCCGCGATAGCTGATAACAGGTAACATCCTGGGCCAACTGCTTATCATGCACCAGCGCCTTGTAGAGCCGGGAGGAACGGCCGGTCGCCAGGATGCTGGCCAGAAGATCGAACTCGGCATCTCCGGGGGCGTAGTTGGCCGGGGTTGGCCACTCCATGTAAAGTCGGGCCAGACTGACATTATCATCCGCTTCCGCCCGGCGTACTCCGTTCGGCACCGGGGTCCAGGATTCCAGCCGATCGATTGGCGGTCCGGGAGGAATTGGCCCGAAATATTTCTCGACCCAGGCTTTTGCCTGCGCGGGATCAAAGTCGCCGGCGATGCAGAGCGAGGCGTTATTGGGGGCATAGTACATCCGGAAGAACTCGGAGACGTCCTCCACGCTGGCCGCCGACAGATCCGCCATGCTGCCAAGGACCGACCAGGAATAGGGATGGTCCTTCGGGTACATCAATGATTTCTGCAGCTCTTCCGCCTTGCCATACGGCTGATTATCGAGTCCCTGCCGGCGTTCATTTTTGATCACGTCGCGCTGGTTATCGAGGCGCTCCTGAGTCATGGCCGGCAGCAGGAATCCCATCCGGTCGGCTTCCAACCAAAGGGCGATTTCCAGATAATTGCTGGGGACATTTTCCCAATAGTTCGTGCGGTCTTCCTCGGTGGAGCCATTGTCGGATCCGCCGATCTTCTCAATCCCTTCGCTGTAGTACACGTTGTGGTGTTCCGAACCCTGGAACATCATATGTTCGAAGACATGGGCGAAACCGGTCCTCCCCGGTTTCTCGTTTTTGGAGCCCACATGGTACCAGATATTGACCGCTACCATGGGTATGGAATGGTCTTCATGCAGGATGACATCCAAGCCGTTGGGAAGTTCATACTTCTCGAACTTCAATTCCGGCAGATCGCCGGCGATAACCAATGACCCGGCCAGGGCAACCAGCGCCAGGCCGCAGATCATCCGCAGACAGAATCGTTTCATCGCGTCTCCCTTTTTGCTGCCTCTTCAAGTTGACATTCCTACGACCGTTGCCTGAGGCACAAACGCGTGGTGGTTCGGTTTGCGCCAATAGCATTCATAGACGGATTTTCGAAAGGAAAGTTCACTGCAATTTGCGCCCGCTTCGACAAAAATCGTCCTTGCGGCAAGGAAAGATGCTGTCCAGCCGCGCCGCCTTCAGCCGGCGACCGTCGTATCGGGGAGCGGGATGCGGGCGGGCGAGGTTGAACGTTCTGTGGGCAGAATCGTCTACTCCTTTGAAACATATGATGTCTGTTTCCGTACGATAAGTTGACCGTGAGTGTGCCTCGAGGTCTTTCCACCTGCTTGCGCCTGATCCAACGCGCAGGACCGGACGCAAGATTCCACCACCAAACACGTATCGCCTGGGCCTATTGGGCCTCGAAACTATGGCTGAAGGGAAATACATCATGAGGCACTTCATCTTTTATCGGACGGTCTCACGTCTTGTCCTGGCTCTTATCGGCGTCTGGCTGGTCGGGTCGGCGGCGTCGGCCGAGGATACGTTCCGGCCGGCCTTCAAACCGACGCTGGAAGTCCGACGGGCAGCCGGGCCTATCAATATTGACGGCCTGATGAACGACCCCGGCTGGAAGGGAGCGGCTCTGGCCGAAAACTTCAGCGAACGCAATCCGGGGGACAATACCCGACCGGAGGTGGCCACCGAGGGATACATCACCTATGACGATTCCCGGCTCTATGTGGCCATCGTTTGTCACGACGATCCGACGCAACTGCGGGCCACCATGACGCAGCGGGACCAGTATCAGGGGGACGACGCGGTCTGTTTTCTGGTCGATACCTACGGGAACGCCACCTGGGCCTATGAGTTCTTTGTCAACCCCTACGGCGTCCAGAGGGACCTGCTCTGGTCGGCCATCGGCGGTGAGGATCCGGGGTATGATCTGATTTGGGAATCGGCGGCCAAGATCACCGATTCCGGCTACACCGTGGAAATCGCCATTCCCTTTTCAAGTCTGCGCTTTCCCAACAAGGACGTCCAAACCTGGCGGATCGATTTCTGGCGCAATCGGCCACGGCAGACCCTGATGCAATATACCTGGACGGCCAACGATCGGAATGAGCAGTGCTGGCCCTGTCAATGGGGCACGGTCAATGGCATCGCCGACGTCCGTCCCGGCAAAGGGATTGAAATCCTTCCGGCCTTCGTCACCAAAAAACTGGGGACGCTGGATAGCACCGCATCCTCTGCCGGGTCGAGCCCCGGGAGCTCGAAATATCGCTTTGATAACGGCAAGTTGAAAGGACAGCTATCGCTGGGTGGGAAATATGCCATTAACTCCGATATCACCGTCGAGGCGGCGGGTAATCCCGACTTCAGTCAAATTGAATCCGACGCCGCCCAGATCGACGTCAATTCCCCTATTGCGCTGATGTACCCCGAGCGACGCCCGTTCTTCCAGGAGGGAAGCGACATCTTCCGCACGCCGTTCAATTCGTTCTACACCCGGATGATTCGCGATCCGCAGGTGACAGTCAAGCTGACCGGCCGGAGCGGCCGCACCGCGATCGGCTTTTTGTCGGCGCGGGACGACAACACCCCCTACATGATCCCGCTGGACGCCAACAGCATCACCTTAAACACCGGCAAGAGCACAACCGCAATTCTGCGCGCCTCGCGGCAGTACGGCGAAAATTCGCAGTTGGGATTCATCATTACCGACCGCCGGTTCGATGGCGGCGGATCGGGGACGGTGGTATCACTCGACGGTTTTCTGCGACTGTCGCAGCAATATTATCTGGTGGGTCAGGGTATCGCCACCCACAGCCGGGAGCCGATTAAACCATCGTTGACACCGGGGTATGGCGCTTATCCCTTTGACCGCGGAAAACATACGGTCGGCCTGGATGGGGAAGCCTATTACGGCAGCGCCTTTATCGTCAAATTTGCACGCGAGGCCCGCCACTGGAATTACTTCCTGCAGTACAACCAGATCGAGCCGACCTACCGCACCCAGAACGGCTACGACCCGGTCAATGACCATCGCACCTTCGATATGGGAAGCTCCTATTCGTTTACCCCGCAAAAGGGGATGCTCGTGCGGCAGGGACCCCAATTCTATGCCATGCGCCGATGGAATTTCATCACCGGGGCCAAAAGTCTCGAAACATTCAACGTTGGGTACAACGTTGACACCCGGTTTTGGCAAACAGGACTTTATGTTTCCTACAACCGCAGCTTTGAAGTTTGGCGCAGCCGGGAATTCGACAACCTCTGGCAAGTGGCATTCGGCGCAAGCAGCCGTCCCCACAATGCTATCACCCTCGCTTTCAATATCTCCCGGGGCCGAGGGTTATCTTACGAATATTCATCCAAGGGAAAATCGACCGATTTCTCCCTGTCCATCGGCCTGAAGCCGATCGACCGGCTGACCATCGAGCCGACCTATAACTACTCCCGTATGGTCAGCCTCGATTACAGGTATCTCCACTCCGGCTTGAAATACTACGACGGGTATATCACCCGGACCAGAATTCGGTACCAGGCCAACAAGGCCTTGTCACTCCGGCTGGTGATGCAGTTCAACGATTTCGATAGGATCTGGGATGTCGATCCGCTGTTGACCTATCGGATCAGCCCCTTCTCGGTGTTTTATGTTGGGTCGACTTACGATTACTGCGAACTGATGCAGAACCCGCTGGATCAGAGAAGCCCGGTCAATTGGCGATTGAGTTCGCGCCAGTTCTTCATGAAGCTGCAGTACCTCTTCCAGACCTAAGCGGAGGCGGCGGAGCCGATGCCGATGGGACGCCCGATGACGGGCGTCCCGTCCCATAGGGCTTTATCCCCCCTAATCGATTGCTGACGAAGGCGCGGTCAGACGACGCCCTGGGCCTCCCCCGCCGGGGGAGGCGTCGGCGATGGCTCTCCTTGGCCGTTGCCTCCATCGCCGTCGTCGAGTAATCGCAGCCTGAGAATATCGAACACGGTCACGAAGACCGCGGCGATAAGCGGCCCCAGCACGATTCCCAGCAGGCCGAACATGGTCGCCCCACCCATAATCGATAGAAACAGCAGCATCGGGTGCATGCCGCTTTCACGCGAGGCCAGATAGGGGCGCACGAAGTTGTCCACCAGAGTGTGGACGATAAAGGCGATAACGATGAGCAAAATGCCTTTGACCGGTGATCCGGAGAAGATCAGGATCAGGCTGGCTGGGACATAAACCAGGAAGGGGCCGACCACCGGCAGAATCGCCAAAAAGGCCATAAAGGCCCCCCAAAACACGGGCGACGGCAATCCCATAATCACAAATAGAAGTCCCCCTAAAAATCCTTGAATCAAGGAAATCAACAGGCCTCCATATAGGCTGCTCTCGATTACCCGCCGCAAATGGACAATCGTCAGTTCCGCCTTCTCGCGGGACAATGGTATGACGGCCTTGATTTGGGCGAACAACGCCGCGCCGTCCCGAAAGAAGAAAAAGGTGAAAAAGACCGTCAGGCAGAAATGGAAGATGAGGCGGCCGGCGTTCGTCAAAACGTTGCTCGCCTTGCCGAGGGCCAGGCCGGATACGGACTTGAGGGCGTTCTGAATGATCACTTTCAGGTCCAATTGAGAAAGGTCGACATAGGGCGACAGTCGCTCCTGGATGACGTGATAGACGGGAGTGTTCTTGAGATCATCCAGGCTGCCAAGATGACCGGCGTCGACCCAGGTGGTGAAGCGATCAAACATGGTAATGGCCTCCTGCACCAGAGCCATGCTCAGATAGGCAATAGGGCCGATTATCATAATCACCACCAGCACACTCATGATGAACGCTCGCAGGCTGGGCGAGGATATCCATCGCTCCAGCTTGCGATAGAGCGGATAACAGACGATGGCGAAGATGGCGCCCCAGCAAAGGGGAACCATAAACGGCACCAGCAGGCGATAAAAGAGGTAGATCGCCAGGGACGCCAACGCGAGAAACAATATGACCCGAATATGTTCTTTTTTCATCCTCTCCCCTTTTGTCAGCCTTGACGGGCGCAGCAGTTCCATCCGCGACAAGGCGCCCATAGGGTGAAATTCGAACGTAAGAAAGCGGCGGGTCGGATGGATGCCAACAAAAAGGGTAAAATCTACCAGGCATACCCGCTGCCGGCACGGGACCGCCCAGGGACGGGCGGGTGATCGGGCGACTATTGCGGGGAGGCAGGGGGGCGATGGGGCGGCTTCGCTTTATCCTCCGCATCCGGCGCCTCCAGCTCGGCCGGATCGATCGTTATGCGGGGCTGCCTGATCCCCAGGTAGCGCTGGTACCATTTCCATTTCTTCCGCTCTTCCTTCAGTTTCTTTTTGTAAAGCCTGTCCTTCTTATAGGCCACAGCGTCCAGGGCTTCAATCTTTTGCAGCAGATTCTCGATATTTTCCCGCCGCTCCATGGCCACCCGGAAGATATCATAATCCTTGACGGAAAATATCGACTGGACAATCGGTTCAAAAAACACCATCGCCTGCGCCCCGATATAGTTGAGCGGCTTGACCGATTCCAGGAAGATGATGGCCGGGACGGCCATGCGCCATTGAACCACCTTGCCGGCAACCTTCTCGATAATCGCCGCTTCCTCCGGCGGGATCGGCGGCTCGTCGCCCTCCGGCCTGATGCCGGAGGATGGGCGCCTGGCTTTGAAGAGGCTCACGCCCCCTCCTCAAAGGCAATCCTGGCCCGAACGATTTCCATCACTCGCTCGCGGTTGCGCTCAAACTTGACATAGGTGCCCCGGAAGTTCTCCATACGGGTGGGACGTCCGAACGGCGACAGGAGGACGCCATTGCGGTCGGGATAGTACGAACGAAACTGCGCCCATCGCTTCGGCAACGCCTGAATCATCGTCTTGATGACGATCCGGTCATCATAGAAGATGTATCGGGTCGGGAAATAGAATCCGGCCAACGCCCCGAACAGAATCAACAGCGCCAGGGCGACCATAAACAGCGAAAAGGAAATAAGCCAGACAAGGATCACGCAGATCAGCAGAAAGAGCGTGGTCAGGACGGTGATGGTCAGGTTCCGCCGGGCGGGATGACAGACATATTCGTAGATCGCGGCCGAGTCATCCGATGGCGCCGGCGGGCTGCCTTTGGTCTCCTCGCTTATCATTACTTCTTGGGGCTGCCGTCGGACGGCGGCACGGCCCGATATCGCTCCTTGCGCACCTTTTCCAGATATTCGATCAAATCCTTCGGCTCGATAATCTTCTTGTCCACCAGAAGGCGTACCAGCGCCTCCTGAGCGAGATTGTTGGACAGCGTCAGTTCCTCGAACGTTATCTCCCGCTCTTTGCCGTCGATAACCAGCTTCAGCGCCGGAGGTTTGCCATCGGCCATAGATTCCGCCTTCCCGGTTTGTCGTGATTCCTGACTTTTCGGCGGCTGCGCCGCCGCTCGATCTTAGACGCAACATATGTCATCGGCACCGCTTTGACAAGCGGGATTGCCAGGTCGGGTCAGTCCCGCTGGTATCATGACGCCCGCCGCGGCGGACCGCGCACCAGTGACAGATAAGACATCTACCTTGGCGTCAGGAAAGGAATCCTGACGCCGCCTAAGGGTAGCGGTCGGCCGCAAGGGGACGGCGCACGAACAATTTCCACCCCCAAGCCTGCGGCTTGAGGGTGCCACCCGAATCAGGGCTTCATTCCCTTCGGCATGAATGTTTCGACAGAGATTCCGTCGGAGGGGTGTGTCGGCGCCGGGGTGAATCACCTCAGTCGGATCGATTTAGACTCCGGGCCGTCTGATACAGGCATAACGGGAACGACGCCTTAAGATCGCCGGTATGGGCCAACGTCGCTCCCCGGCAGGCGCCGTGACAGGCCGCGAAGTTGTCACAGGTGCGGCATGGTCCCTCGATCTCATCACGGGGAAAGGCCGCCATCATGAGCATCTCCGGGGCGTTCCAGATTTCCTCGAGGGAATGCTCCCGGACGTTTCCCACCAGAAACTGCGGATGCAAAAGCGCCGTGCAGGGGTAGACGTCGCCGTTGGCCTTGAGGTAGAAGGTCCCTCGTCCGGCCATGCAGGTGTGAAAATCATATTCGGGCGGCGTGGGTCCGAAACTGACGTCGAAGGTCATCACCATGGTGTCGTCGTCCTGGACCTCCCTGATGAATTCCAGCAGGCGTTTGCGCTCGTCGCCCAACTGCAGACGCTGCCTGACCTCGCGCCGCTTGCCGCGCCCGACCGGGGTAAAGCCGCAGAAGCGAATGGCATCGACTCCCTCGCGTTTGCCGAGTTTGACCATTTCCCGGGCGTCATCGATGGTTTCCCGGCCCAACAGCGTCGCCAGATGCACGCGCAGGTTCAGGGTTTTGCAGTGGCGGATGGCCTCGATGATCCGGCGAAATTCATCGTCACTGGCCCCCCGCATCCGTCGATTCCTCTCCGGCGTCGATCCGTCCAGGCTGATCTGCACGGCGCGGATGCCGACTTCCATGAGGCGGGTCGCCCGGTGCCGGTCCAGCAAGACGGCATTGGTCGTTATGTTGGCCGCGATTCCCCGGCCGCCGGCATATTCGGTCAACTCTTCCAGATCGGTTCGCAGGAGCGGCTCCCCGCCCGTCCAGCCGATCGTCCCGACGCCGATGACCGCCATGGCGTCGATGATCTTCTTGCTTTCTGCGGTGGTCAACTCATCATGCGGCCGCCGGGCGGCGGCGCTGAAGCAATGGGGACAGGATAGATTGCATTGGCTGGTTATTTCCCAGCCGACGATTTCCGGCCGGCGCGTGCGCTCTTCAGTCATCCGTCGCTGAACTCCCTCGATTCCCCGGCGATTCCTTCGATTCTGTGCCGAGGACTGGTCGAATCGGCTTATTCCCCCGGCGCCGGAGGCGCCATGGCGGCATAGGCCATTCCCAGCATTTCCTTGAGGTTGTATTTCCAGTAGACACAATCGCCGCGCACGGCCGCCGCGTTTTGCATGCCGGACACGGGACATCCCCCCAGGCAAATCGGAAGAATACGGCAATCTTTGCATTCCGGGAGTTTGAGCGGGTTCCAGGAGCGGTAGGCTTCGAGGTTTGCT
Organism: uncultured Ignavibacteriales bacterium; assembly: GCA_964585635.1. Taxonomy (GTDB): domain Bacteria; phylum Zixibacteria; class MSB-5A5; order GN15; family JAAZOE01; genus CAZPEV01. The sequence goes on along the minus strand of CAZPEV010000005.1, from coordinate 14,382 downwards.
TCCTGCGCCGCCTGCGGCTGCTGCGAAAACAGGTCGCCGATCGATTTCCGCGCATCCATCGATAAATCCTCCCAGCACCGGAACAGGTGTCCGGTGGGGGAAATGACAAAGTTGCCATCGGCCAGCGCTCCGCAGGCGATGCCGCCCTGGACGCGCGGGGGATCGACCCGATTGATGCCATGCTGCAGAAGGCGGCCATGAATCTGCACCAGATTGCGCGCGAATTCCTCGTTGTCATAGCATCGATCGCGAATGCCGGAACAGGCCTCGCCCGATGATGTCACCTGGGCAAAGGTCACTCTGACCTTGGGCAATATGCCCCGGCTCTGCATGACCTCCACGACCTCATAGGCCGAGTCGACGTTCCCCTTATCCACGTTGATGCGCACGTTGACGTCCAGGATGTCGCACGTGGCGGCCAGATTATCAAGGATTCGGTCGAAGGTGCCGCCGCCGTTGCGCAGTTTGCGGCGGCTGTCATGAACCGCCCGGGGACCATCGATAGAAATTTGGGCCTGGGAGACTTGCAGCTCTTTGAGCCGCCGGGCCATGGCGGTGTCCATGAGATAACCGTTCGTGATGATCATTCCGGGAACGACGTCGGCATGATGCCGAGCCGCCGATTCCAGCAACCTGGTTTGGAGCCGTTCGATCAGGGAAAAACAGAGCGTCGGCTCCCCGCCGAACCAGCATATCCGCAAAGCGCCGGCCCGCCGGAGATGGTGGTCGGTGAAACGGATCAGGGCCTCCTGGGTCTCTTCGGACATGCGGACATTGGAGCGGGATTCATAACAGTAATTGCAGTCGAAATTGCAAGCCAGCGTGGGAGCGATGGTCAGAGCCAGCAGCGTGCCCTCAAGGCGCAGCGAGCTCGCCTTGGTTTTCAGGACAACCAGTTGGTCGACGGCCTCGGAAATTAAGAATCCGCCGTCGGTAAGGCATTGCAGAAATTCCTGATCCTGCGCCGAGTCGGCCTGGTCGGGATGGGCCAGCAAGTGCTGAACGCGAGGGTAGTTTTCCCGTTCGATTTCGGCCAGCGCGCCGGTAAAGCTGTTATAGGCGAGGACAATGCGACCTTCTTTGACCTCAAAGAAATGGTTGTAGGGGGATGGCTTCACAGGTTGTCTTTCCGGGGCGTTGCGCCAGATTTGTGAATTGCTCTCATATGCCGGTTATGCGCCGACAGCATCGTCGGCGCATAACCTCATTTCCGAAAGGCGGCTTCTAGTAGTGGCCGCAGATAATGTACAGCGGGCCCTTAACGCCACAGATGATGTAATGAGGCTTCCTGGCAAATGTGACGCCGGGCAGTGTGATTAGTCTCACTCCTCGACCTCCTTTCACTAGTTAGAGAGTGTGTTAGGACACGAAACAACCCCTACCTCGGCGGCTGCATCAACGCAGCCGCCGGTTGAATCTTTATCGATCAGGCTATTTAGGCTCGGGTAATAGACTCCCCCGAAAGGCGGCTCTTCGCCGCACGGCCGGAACAACGCTCTCAACTTGCCTTAATTTACCTATCTTGTTCCCGTTTGTCAACATCGAATACGGCCGCCGGTACCCCCAAGTCGAAAACCAAAACCGGCCGCCACGGGCCAAACGCAGATTCCAAAGCAAGCTATTGGTGCCCCGTTGGCATGAATCGGGATTATGGACAATAAAATAGGCCGGGGACATCGGTGATAGGTGCTTTATGACCTCCTGCCTCGGGGGCGCGCGCCTGCCGTTTGGCAATCATTTCCTATTGCCCAATCTCGAAAAATGCTTATCATATCATCAGACAAATACCTGTCTTGGTGGTCAACTTTGGCACTCGCAACGGCTGAATCCGGGAGTCCCCTATGCGTTCATTCCCTGCGATAGTCTGGTTAGGCGTATATCTTTTATTCTGTTGTACCTTTTCGTTTGCAGGCGATCGACCCCTGCCCAAGCGAAGCGTAGCCGACTTTTTGACCCCCGACGGCCGCTTCGACCTGGGCGCGGCGCGATCGGCCGGCTTCGAGGGTTCCCTTGACCTAAAGGGTTATAAATTCAAATCCGACCCGCAGGCAGGCGCGCCCCTGTTCACCGCCGCCGGCGCTACTGAAGACCTCTCCCAACCCGACGATACCTTCTGGACCGGCCAATTCTCCTGTCCGACCGGCCTCGGAGGGGAGTGCGGCGCCCTATGTGTCTACCAGGGACGCCTGATTGCCGCCGGCACCTTCGGCTACGCCGGCTGCGTGGCAGTCGCCAATATAGCAGCCTGGGATGGCGCCTCTTGGTCGCCCCTGGGATCGGGCGTGAACAGTCAAGTCATAGCTCTAACCGTGTTCAATAACAAACTGATCGCCGGCGGGGCCTTCACGACCGCCGGAGGAATACCCGCCAACAAGATCGCCGCCTGGGATGGCGCTGCCTGGTTGCCTCTGGCAACAGGTATGTCTGGTTATGGATCGGATGCGAAAGTATATGCTCTTGATGTGTATGACTCCAAACTAATCGCGGGGGGCTATTTCACGACGGCAGGCGGCATTTCCGCCAATCATATCGCCGCCTGGGACGGGGCTTCCTGGTCGGCATTGGGGGCCGGCCTCGACAGCGCCGCTACCATTCTTGCCGTCTATGACTCCAAGCTGATCGCAGGTGGTTGGTTCGCTGCCGCCGGCGGCAATTCGGCTTTTCATATCGCTTCCTGGAATGGAAGCACCTGGTCGCCGCTTGGCTCCGGCACCGATGGTTATGTCTTCTCACTGGCCGTGTTTGACAATAAACTGATCGTCAGCGGTCCCTTTGTGTCTGCCGGGGGAATCAATGTCAATTACATTGCCGCCTGGAACGGGAGCACGTGGGATTCGCTGGGATCGGGTTTCGGCGGCGGCCTGTGGCCGTACGCTTTCTGGCTTACCGTTCATAATGGCAAATTGATCGCGGGGGGGTTCTTCACGGCCGCCGGCGGCGGCGCCGCCAATTATATCGCCGACTGGGACGGGAGCACATGGTCGCCGTTGGACCTGGGCATGAATAGCAACGTGCTGGCGCTTGCCACCTACGACAATCTCCTCTTTGCCGGAGGCCCCTTTACAACCGCCGGTGACGCGAACGTCAACTTCCTCGCCTCATGGAATGAGAGCGCCTGGTCTTCGCTGGGATCGCCCGGCATAAATGCCGCCGTTCGAGCCATTGCCCTCTACGACGACAAATTAATCGCCGGGGGTGATTTTACCACCGCTGGTGGAATGAGCGCCAACCATATCGTCTCGTGGGACGGCAATACCTGGGCCGTTCTGGGCGCCGGCCTGGACAGCAGCGTCCATGCCCTGACGGTTTATGACAACCAGTTGATTGCCGGCGGGCAGTTTGTCAATGCCGGCGGCGCACCGGCCAGTCGCATCGCCGCCTGGAATGGCGCCTCCTGGGCGCCGCTGGCGTCAGGCATGAGTGGTACATCAGCCGGCATCTCTGCTCTCAAGGAGTACAGCGGCGAACTGGTGGCGGGGGGGCAGTTTTCCACCGCGGGCGGCCTTGGCGCCGACAATATCGCCGCCTGGGATGGTCTGGCATGGGCTCCTCTGGGATCCGGTACGAACGACCAGGTTCGCGCCCTCACCATCTATGACGGCAAATTGATCGCGGGCGGCCACTTTACGACCGCCGGCGGCACTACCGTGGGACGAGTTGCCGCCTGGGACGGCAGCGGTTGGTCCGATTTGGGATCGGGCGTGAACTACCATGTGCGGGCCGCCACGGTCTGGGAAAACAAACTTGTCGTGGGCGGAGGTTTTACCGTGGCCGGCGGCGGCAGCGCCAATCGCATCGCCGCCTGGAACGGCAGCAATTGGACTTCACTCGGCTCGGGCATGAGTCATTTCATCAATGCCCTGACCGTCTTTGACCATAAGTTGATTGCCGGCGGGGAATTCACCACGGCCGGATCTGTCAGCGCCAGTCGCGTCGCTGCGTGGAACGGAAGCGAATGGGTGGAACTCGGATCCGGCGCAGATCAAGATATATATGCGTTGGCCGCGCTTGACAATACCCTGTATGCCGGCGGACAATTCAGCACCGCCGGGCAAAAAGTATCGGTCTTCTTGGCACAATGGATCAAGCATGATTCCTGGGTCTACAACCTCAACGACGCCGGCTCAGGTTCGCTCCGCGGGGCCTTGAATAGCGCCAACAGCCGCCCCGGCCAAGACACGATCGTCTTCGCCGTGTCCGGCGCCATTTCCCTGGTGGATGCGCTGCCGGTCCTGAGCGACGACAGCACCATCATGGCCGGTTCCACCGCCCCCGGCGGAAAGCACTCCCTCATTATCGACGGGACTGCCGTCATCGCCGGCGACGGCCTCACCGTCCAAAGCTCCAATAATGTCATCGAGGGCCTCACCGTCCGCAGCTTCCCCGGCAATGGAGTGGTAGTCAGCGGCGCCTCGGAAAGCGGCAACAGGATCAGCAATAATCTGCTGTACAACAACGGGTCTCGGGATCGATCTGGGAGACGATGGCGTCACGGCCAACGATCCCGGTGACGGCGACACCGGCCCGAATGGATTGCTCAATTATCCCGATATCGACTCGGTGCGCATGAATCCCGACAGCTCGTTTGCCGTGTATGGCCGCGCCGCCGATAGCGCCGTTGTCGAATTTTTTGTGGCTCACCCGGTAGGTAACGCCGCCAAGCCGGCCGATCCGTCAGAGCATGGCGAGGCGTACGCCTATGCCGGTTCCGATACCGTCGCCGCCGGCGGCGGCTTTATCTTCACCATCGCCAAGTCGGTCGGGCAATTCTCGGTCATCTCGGCCACGGCCACGGACAGGCTCGGCAACACCTCTGAGTTCAGCCACAACTTCACCCTTACTCCGGCGCCGTTGATCGTCGTCGCCTACAGCCCGGTCAATATTATCCTCACCGACCCGAACGGGCTTCGCTTCGGTAAAGACTCGCTGAACAACGACATCACCGGCATCCCCGACGGGCATTATTATATCACCCCCAACGATTCGGTGGTGGTCGATCATCCCGTCGAGGGCGCCTACATCGTCCAGTTCGTGACCGAGGTCGGCACGGCTCCGAATGCCGTTTATGACGCCATCATCAAGATTGACGGCACACAGCAGTTGACCGTCGCCGCCGATAGATTATGCCCCATGTCCGGCAAGTCCGACACGACGATCTATGAGGTGGAAGAGGGATTTCATTATAAGAACGGCGACGGCAACCGGGACAATATCCTCAACGTGGGTGACGCCGTCTTTGTGATCAATTATATCTTCAAGGGGGGCCAGGCGCCTGTTCCCTATTTCTCCGGGGACGCCAACTGCGACCGGGCGGTGAATGTGGGGGACGCCGTCTATGTCGTCAACTACATTTTCAAAAGCGGTCCGATCCCCTGCTATTTCACACCCTAATCCGCGGGCGGCAGGAAGCAATTGCTGCCAAGGCCGGACTTTCTCGCCGGAGACGGGGTGCCCCGCCCCTTGGGGCGGGATAAGTTATTCCATTATAATAACATGTAATAGCGACAATTTGAGATTGCCGCGTCGCCCCGCAAGAAGCGGGGCTCCTCGCAATGACTTGACTGGCTTTCCCACGCGGGCAGGAACCCCTTCCTCCCCGCACAGATATCCACCTTTTGGCGGCGGGAAAGGGTTCCCGCCGCCGCACAAAGATAACTTTTACAGCTTATGAGCTATATATAATTTGATCCAATCATAAGCATATTCAATCACTCTATTTATTTCTCCCTGATCTAACTTCTTTTCTAATTCCTCATCTTCCTGGTTTAATGCATGACGAAGATCATAGTTGTTCAAGACCTTACCGAATATTCTCCAAGCAGAGTCGCTAATTCCTAAGGTCTCTCGTGCATTTTTCGCGCATCCAAATGCGTCGCAAAGCTTCTCCCTCACTTTGTATAAATCAATGAACCACTTTTTCGTATCTGTCCTTGCATTATAATAATACTTGAGCATCTTTTCAAGATAATAGTCTTTCTCTGCTTCTTTGCATAACATGATGGCAGATTCCAATGGAATACTCGCATAGATGGCACTCTGCTCGATATTCAGATTGAATTTGACACGCAATAGCTTTTTCCCTTCTTTCTCAATAAGTAATTCCCTCACCTTCTCAGCGTTGCTTTCATAGACCTTTACTTTCCCAATTTGTTCGGGCTCGATATTTAGAATCGATCCGCCAGCGAATGGCCACGCGTAACTGAGCCTTCTAAGTGCAAATAATAGTTCTTGCTCTACGCCATCAACTTCATTACTGGTCTCCACATTCTTTTGCAGAGTTAATTCATAGTTCCCAGTATCTTCCGTTGCAGGGAATAATTCCGTTGCCGTAATACCATTCCAAAGAGAATAATTGTTGTCAATTGCCACACCCTGTGTGGCTTTTAAGGTGATCGGGCCTTGCTTAACACTAACACGTATTTCCATCGATGCTCCCATAGCATATTATTTAATATTATTGTCAAAAAGCGTGATGCTCACACCTGAATGCTTGAATATACAGTCCCAAATCGTAAGATCATATCAATCATAAATGGGAATACGAAAAATCCTACCTTTTGCGAGCGGAAATAAAAGAATGGTGCCTTTCGGGTACCCCGGCCTTCAGGCTGTGGAAATAACAATCAAAAGATGATCTTTCCCGCGCGGGCAGGAACCCCTTCCTGCCCGTTCAGATATGCATCTTTTGGCGGCGGGAAAGGATTCCCGCCGCCGCACAAGATGCACTATAGGCTTGATCTTAATGAATGAGCGCGGCGAGCGGCGGGTATCAATCATCCGGCTCATCCGCAACCTTTCGTCCGGCCAACCGTCCGATGAATAGGCGCAAGCGGACGGACGGGGAAATCCATTGCCAAAAACGTTGCGCTTCGACATGAAGGGAATGACATGAACCTTGAAATCACCGAAGTCAGCAAATGCTATAAAGGGAATGTCTGGGGACTGAGGGACTTTACCCTGCGGACCGGGCCGGGAGTGCTCGGGTTGGTCGGCCCCAACGGTTCGGGCAAATCGACGCTGATGCGGATGATCGCCACCGTCACATCGCCGACCGCCGGAAAAATCCGCTGGCAGGGAGTCGATATCGGCCAATCCCCCAACGCCATTCGGTCCATCCTGGGATACCTGCCGCAGGATTTCGGCGTCTATCCGCACCTGAACGCGGTGGAGTTTTTGACCTACCTGGCGGCCGCGCGAGGCCTTCATGGAAAGACCGCCCGGCGGCGGATCATGCAACTGTTGGAATTGGTCAACCTGAGCGCGGCCGCGCGGCGGCCGTTGGGTTCCTATTCCGGCGGCATGAAGCAGCGGGTCGGCATCGCCCAGGCCCTGTTGCATGATCCCCAACTGGTCATCGTCGATGAGCCGACGGCCGGGCTGGACCCGGAAGAACGGGTCCGTTTTCGCAACCTGCTGGCGGAGCTGGCGGGAGAGCGAATCGTCATCCTGTCGTCGCATATCGTCTCCGACATCGAGGCCGCCGCGACCGATATCGCCGTCGTCTACCAGGGCCGGCTGATCAGCCACGCCTCGCCCGAGGCGCTGCTGGCCACGGTGGAAGGGAAGGTGTGGGAATCGCTCATAGCCGGCGAGGAGCTGGCCGCGGTCAAAGCCACGCACCTCATCAGCGGCACCGTCCGCACCAGCGCCGGCGTCCGCGTGCGGATCATCTCCCCCACGACTCCCGATCGGCCGGCCAAACCGGCGACGCCGACCTTGGAGGACGCCTATTTGTACCTGCTGGCCCAAAGCCGAAACGGAGCCGGGCAGTGACCCACCTGCGCCTTCTCTACCATCTCATGCTGGCCGATTTTCGGGAACGGACGCGGCGGTACAGCTTTCTGGTGCTCCTGATAGTCAATTTCTATCTTGGGTATCAGGTATTTGTGGGCAACTTCACCCCTCGGGTGGGGGACTATCGCGGCGAGGTCAACTGCGCCTGGACCGGCAGCACCATCGCCTTCACGTCGCTGTTCATGCTTCTCATCTTCGGCTTCTATCTGGTCAAAAACGCCATCGCCCGCGACTATCAGACCGGCGTGGGGCAGATTCTGGCGACCTCACCGATGAGGACCATGTGGTACCTGGTGGGCAAATCGCTCAGCAATTTCGCCGTCCTGGCGGCCATGGTCGCGGCGGTGGCAGCCTCGGCCGTGGCGATGCAACTCCTCGGAAACTCAACCGGTGACTTTGATCTCTGGGCGTTGCTGTCGCCGTTTCTGTTTTTGGCATTGCCTCCCCTGGCTTTTGTCGCCTCATTGGCGACCCTCTTCGAGTCGATCCGATGGCTGCGCGGCGGATTGGGAAACGTCGTCTTCTTCTTCTTTATCATGACCACCCTCCCCTTTTCCACCGAGCTTAATGTCCCGGTCCTGGATTTGTCCGGCATGAGGCTCCTGATGGACAGCCTGTACGCCGCCGCATTGGCGCAGTACCCCGGCGCCAAGCTGAATTTTGTCCTCAACCCGGAATATATCGCGAACCTGAAGAGCTTTCATTGGACCGGAATCGACTGGAGCATGGCGATCATCCTTCCGCGGCTGTTTTGGATTGCCGCCGCCGGCGCCGTCACCCTTCTGGCGGCGGTCTTTTTCAACCGCTTTGATCCTTCGGCGGAAAAGCAGGCCAAAGAAAGTCGCCCGGCCCCGGCCTCAAACGGCGGCAACGGCAAGACCGCCGTCACGCCAGCGACTATCAGAATGGCCCAGCTCGAACCGATCAGGGTCCGCTTCAGCTTTATCAGCATGATTGCCGCCGAGCTGCGGTTGTCGCTGAAGGGATTTCCGAAAATCTGGTACCTCGTCGCGGCCGGCCTCCTCGTGGCGCAGCTTCTGGCGCCGCTGACCATGGTTCGCCAGTATCTCATGCCTGCGGCCTGGATCTGGCCGATTCTGCTTTGGTCGTCGATGGGAACGCGGGAACGCCGTTTCAACACCGGCCAAGTCGTCTTCTCGTCCCCCTATCCCCTGGCCCGACAGTTGCCGGCGATCTGGGCCTCAGGGGTCATCGTGGCCCTGCTGACCGGCGGCGGGGCGATTCTCCGAACGCTGGCGGCGGGAAATTCGGTAGCCCTGGCAGCCTTACTCGTCGGAGCGCTGTTCGTGCCGACGATGGCCCTGGCGCTGGGAGCGGTCAGCGGCACCAGCCGGTTGTTCGAAACGATTTATCTGGTGGTATGGTATATCGGCCCGATGAACGGCATGCCGGCCCTGGATTATATGGGTACCACCGACACGGCGGTGGTGCAGGGGATGCCGACCGTCTACTTGCTGATAACGATCCTGTTCGTATTGGTGGCTATCCTGGCGCGCAGGTTCCGCGGCGCCCTGACGGGATAAGTCGATCAATCGTCGTAAGTCGGGGCGAGGCTCGACCGCCGAGCCTCGGTCACCCTAAATATTCAGCCAGTAACTGGCCTTGATCAAAAACAGATTTTGCGATCCGGCGGAAAAGAACCGGTCGAAATCACGGTTCAACTCCACGTTGTTTACGGCTTGGTCAAATTCGGACCGGGCTCGCGTCCAAACCAGATAGAGCGTACTTCCGGGGCGATATTCCCAGCGCACCAGGAAGGTGGAATTCAGGGCCGAAAAATTGCCGTCGTCGTTGAAATTGGTGACCGGCCCGGAGTAATTCCGCCCGCCGAGATAATAGCGGTATTTCTCATAATCAAGGCCGGATATCAACCCCTCGGCCGACAACTGAATCGACAAATCCCGGTTGACCACGTAACTCGTCCCGACGCTGATCGAGAATTGGTCCTGATTGAGGTCGGCGAACAACGATGAATCACTCACGTTTTGCACCCATCGTGTGCCGCGACTGCTGCGGAAATAGGTCAGGCAAGTGGAAAGCTCGACGTTGGCCCGGGGACGGTAGTCAAACCCGGAATGATAGCTCCACCATGTGCCGCCGCGATCCTGGCCGCCGTTGCGGCTGCCGTGCAGCGACAGCTTCTTCCGGGTGTCGGTGCTCAGGCCAAACCACCAGCTAAAGGTTGGGTGGACCGGCCAAACCCAGAGACCGTTGCCGCGCGTTTCCAGATCGCTGTATTTTTCCCCCTGCATTTCTATCCCATAGTCCAGTCCCCAGTAGTTTCGCAGCAGGTAATAGGCGTTGTAATTTCCTTCCAGGGCATAGTTGATGCCGGCATAATTCCATTCGGAGGAGTAATTGATATTGTTGTACGACTCCCTGATGATCCACCACTCCCCCTTGGTCCAATACTGCAACCAGCTCCAGGCGCGCCGCGAGTCGACCCGTGGCGTATACCCCAGCCGATTGATCCTCAGGTTGGGGTCCTTGGCCGTGAAGCCGATCTCCCCACGGACATGCTTGCCGCCGCTCTTTTCAAGGGCGGTGGTGAAACCACCCGCCGCCGGTGTATATCCGACCCGGCTGAAGATCGCCTGTCCCCGCACCACCCAGGCGTTGTCATTGGTCGTCAAGCGCCAATCGACACCGCCGGTGATGGCCGGATAGACTTGCCCCTGGCTGGCGATGGTCATCAGGCCGCCGATATTGGAATTTCGAAAGATATCCTGCTTGACCCGCACGACAGTATAGTTGGCCAGCGGTTCAACGTTGCCCTCGCGGCTGACCGTATCGGCGGCCACTCGATGGGTGGTAAGCGTATCGGCCACCCAGGTGGAATCGAGAACATAGTTGGATCCGGCGGCATACTTGGCGGTTTCCTCCTGGGTCATGACGCTCAGCAGGGCAATCGACGTCCGACGAAACAGCTTGCCGGTCATTTTGGCCGCCCCCAGGATCGTGGTCGCCTTGGGGTAGTTTAGATAGTAGAGATAATCCGCATCGCTGACGTCCTTTTGCGGCGATCGTCCTATCCGGCGACTGTAAAACATGGTAAACTCGGTCGCGAATAAATCCGATCCCTCCAGGAAGAATGGACGACGTTCGGAGAAGAAGGTCTCATAGGTGGACAAATTGAGCACCGGCTGGTCCAGTTCGACCTGGCCGAAGTCGGGGTTGACGGTGGCGTCCAGAATCAGATCCGATGACAGGGCGTATTTGAGGTCGAACCCGGCGTTGCCCAGCAGATCCCGGCCGTCGGGGTTGCCGATGCTTTTGGGCTCGGTTTCCCGGCGCGAGACGACATACGGCAAAAGCTCGGCATGGCCGGTCGGCTTGATGCCGGTCAAGCCGTTCAGATGACCATAATTGGAGACAAACCCACCCTGCGATGACGGGGTAAAGGCCCAGATATCGGACTCATTTTTGCGATTGATATACCGCGCCAGTTGAAAACCCCACGTATGCTCATCCTTCTCGGCGAAGCGCAGGCAATAGTAGGGAATCCGAATCTCCGCCGACCAGCCCCAGGGCTGGAGGCAAACGCCGCTTTCCCAGACGCCGTCCCACGAGTCGTCAGAATAATTATTGTTGTACTGGCGGGTATCGATCTGAACGCCGCTGGCGCTCAATTGAAAGGAATTGCCGCTCTGATGATCGTGGAACGGGTCAATCCGAACCGTGACCCGATCCGATTCGGCATAACGGTCCCGGCGAACCAGTTGCCGGCCGATCTTGTCCGGTTCCGAGTCATAACACCAGAAGGCGACATAGAGGGCGGCGTCATCATACGCCACCGCCACCAGGGTCGACTCCGTCGGCGCCGTTCCCTCTTTGGGATCAAGCTGGGTGAAGGTCCGGGCGATGGCGCACTGGCCGCTGGTCCAGACCGGATCGGTGAGCTTGCCGTCGATGACCGGCGCACCGTCGCTGATCCGATGGGCGGT
>CAZPEV010000005.1:0-2613 GCA_964585635.1 uncultured Ignavibacteriales bacterium | reverse complement strand
GGGAATGGTTCTGCCCCCCTGGCCCGATTCCTGCGCCGCCGCCGTGACAGCCACAACCAGCGCCAGGCAGGTAAGCAGGCAACTGCAGACTCCTGAACGATTCATGCTATTTCTCCACCATACACGTTTACGACTTCGTCCGGGAGTGCCATACTGCCGTACATTTTGATACGACAGGGTGGAAAAAGGTTGCCTGCGCGCGTCGGGAAAAATGAAAAAAGCGGATATTTTCGGACAAATACCGGTATCTGCCCCTTATTAATTATCAGTTCGACGACACGGGCGGGTGGCCCGGCCGTTCGGGCCAGTTGAAGAACCTCAACCGCGTCATCGCGAGGCCGATCCGCCACCGGCGGAGAGGCCGTGGCGATCTCAAGGCTATCCCAGATCAGCGCCCAAGTCGCGCCATTCGGGATTCATAGCATTCACCAAATGGTAAGATATGGGTGTCGGGTTTCTCATCCGGCTGTTCCGACGGGACTCCGAACCCTACTTACTACTAGTATGGCGGAGTTGGGTTTGCCGGGAATTGGGTTCGTTCGCTCATTCTTTTGTTTTACAGCATTGGTGCATGATGGACGCCCTCGTTCACCACGATTTCTCATATCGCCATCGTCGCACGGGGCGTCTGGGCCGGGCACAACAGGCATGAGGCGCCCGGGCGTATGTATAGAGTGAGAGTGTTCATCCTATAATAGGGGGCGAAGTCGCATTCACCATCGAAGTTGTGGCGGGAGCAGTATGTCAGGCAGTCAAATCTTTATCGGTTTGGAAGATGCCAATCAGAATTGGAAGCTGTGTGTTCAATAGGCCTCTAAATACGAGGGCCCCCCGCCAGCCACCTAATCATAATACCGTCTCCCGCAAAGAATGATCCTCTTTATTTTCATATAATTCCCTGCCTCCGTATGTTTAATGATCCACTTGAAGGAAATCTCTTGTCCGGCGGTGAAAGCATTATTGATGGCGTAATGAGTCCCACTCCAACTGATGCTGGGAGTAAAGTCAGTACCATTGCTACTGGCATGAATCGAATCGGCAAACACCGCCCCGGTTTTCGGAATAATGATGGCAAAACTATCGACAACGGTAGTGGCCGCATACCCGTAAAACTTGATACTGTCGAGAAGGACATGGTCCTCGAAGGTATAGGAAGCAACCACGGTATCAGCATCGTTCGACCCGGATATACAAGTATCCATAAATGTAGCCCGATCCGTCCCAGAAAAGTAAGGAACCACACAACGAACCAGATCATCAGTACGTTTGACACCAAGGATATTGCCAGACGAAAGTTCTTTTACCCAAGATGTAGGCGCAGGCGTTCGTGGCATTGGCCGCATGGGGATTTCTTTATATCCGGTGTGAAATATTATAGCACTTGAAGAATCATAATAAGACGAAAACACACAACCAATCGTCATGTGAGAACCTTCGTCAATTCCAAAGATTGATGCTTGATACCCAATTTCATCCCACTCTCCAGCAGGACCACCTTTAATCAAAATGCTGTCACCCTTTGTCCAATTCCAACCATGATTCCTGCTTTCCCATATCGTGAAAGCCTGAGAATTTGTCTTAACCACGAGGAACATCTGGTCATAGGCCGGTGCCCATGCCGACAGGTGATTTGGATATATTGTCGTAGAACACGGCCCTTGAAAGGTAAAAAAGGTATCCAGAGTCTTTGACGTAAATCGGTATAGGGAGTCGGCAGTTTTTCTCCCCGTAACCGAATCTATATCAGTGGAAACGAACATTACATAGAGACTGCCCGTATCGAGAACAATTGCCGGGGATTTCCAACGGCCAAATTGAGTGATCCTATGTGCGGTTCCCCAAGTTACCCCGTCGGTACTTGTTCTGGCATAAATAGCAGACATGGGAAGGTTTGCCCTATTCCATGTCGCACGGTAAAACATACATAATTTGCCGTCCGCCGTTTGCAATAATCCGGGGTCTGACAAGTAAGAAGCTGGCTGATTTGTCTTCTGCGAGTCCACCCCCGTCCCGGTTGTATCATAATAAGCCTTGTTTGATCCATTATGATAATAATAGACCACATCTTCGGTGAATTTTGCATCGCCTATAGTATCAATCGGATTACGCAAAGTATCATCTGCATTAGGTCCATACTTTGTCGTCCAACTATTGGGCACCGTGATGTCATTACTGAAATGAATCGTCGGATTTTCCTCTGACTCACTATTAATAAGGGGAGTCGTAACCAATATGAATTTATGTGGGGAAACACTATCTGACGCCCGCGGAAATCCTTCGGGAAAATAAACGATACCCGGATGAACATGACGTGAACTGTCTCTTGCCAAACATGGTTGGCTCAATTTGCGTGAAGTCAAAGAGAAAAACGTATCTGCTGACTGTGGAATAATGTCATTGATTGCCCACCGCGTCCAGATATTATCGCGTCCAAAATGGCCGCCAATTGATAGATTGCCATTCACGCGAAGGTTCGTAAATTTACCGTCAGAGGTAGAGGCTTGGGTGGTCGTAATCGTTGAATCGCCTGTCTGACAATTACCGGCCAGAAGCACGGCGAGAATAAGAAGAAGCCATCGCATCTTAGTATTTCTCTAAATACAAGATAATTCG
>CAZPEV010000004.1:8766-49161 GCA_964585635.1 uncultured Ignavibacteriales bacterium | reverse complement strand
CCTTTCAAGAAGAAGTCACGCATATAAAAAGTGCGCCAGTTTGGGCCGGTTGCATGATAGGCGGTCGAAAGCACCTGCAATATGGTGGACTTCCCCGTACCATTCATGCCACAGAACGCCACGATTGGACTACGAACGTCGATAATGGTGTTTTTGTGACACCGGAAGCCCTTAATAACTACCCGCACGATTACTGAACCATAATTGTTGAATCTGCTCGTGATGTCGAATTTCGACTTTAGCGTATTCCGAGGGTCAGCCATTTGATGCTCCCTTGATAGCCGCTGCGGTCACAGTATAATGCTCAACTCTGATAAGAGGCTGCCACTCTAGCCGAGCCGGATTGCATATGGTCAAGACTTCAGGGATGGTGCCGCAGTTATAGACTACATACAGCCAGTAGTCATTCTTGAGTCGTTCCGCCGTCTTGAATTCGTTTGACGTAAGGGCTATTTCCCCGACTGCGGCACGACCCTTGACTTCAATAAATCGGACGTCGATGGCAGTCGACGGATCCTCAGGATGAGGCCGCCGCGAAATCAGATCAAAGCCTCGGTTTTGTGCCTCTACGCTTTCAACCTGCCTGCCCTGAGCTTCCTCGTGAGCGATGGCCGCCTGGACGGCAATACGCTCTATCTCATCATCCCGTACCATAGTTCTGAGTGACGGTGATGTGCGTTCCGGATGTGGTACCACCAAGGCGAAACCGATTCTTTGAATATCGCCGATAATGCACTGACATTCGCGTTCAAGATCAGCTAAACGACGTTCACGCCGAGAATTCAGCTCCTCCAGCCGATCTTCGCACTGTTTCATACTTGCCGACAACCAAGGCGGTGTGGTACCAAGTTTGCTTTGCTGCTCAGCAAGTCCTGCATATGTGAGATTCTGGCGGTGAATCAGTTCGTTAAGACTGATCTCAATATGGCGCCGGACAGTATCGGCTTCGCGACAGCGTTGGGTAGCCACCTCGGCCAGAAACTCGGTAAGAGACTGCTCTACCAGGGCGTGCTCGCGCTGTTCAAGGCTTGGCAGACCATCCGGCACCGTCGCAATGGTATCCTTTGTTGCTAAAGCCAGGTCAAGGAAGATAGTGGGCTGCTTTACCAATAGTCGTCCATCAGCAAATGACTGAACCACGAATAGTCGCCTATGCAGCTCGTTCCCCAATCCATCTTTAATCGACGCAGAGAAAACGTCCAGGTGGCTTGGCTCTTTGGTGTGCAGGTCAAAGAAGATAGCTCCTCGCATCAGATCTTCGCGCACCTCTTCCCAGAGCGTCTGACGTACCGTTTCAAATAGTGGATGGCCGGGTGTGACCCATTCGCTGGTCGCATCCTTGGCAAGCAGATTCTTGTCGAAGACAATTTGCTTGTACTCTTTGCCAAGCCTCCCGAATCGAGGTTCGAGCTTATCACCGATGGGCCATAGGTGGCGCGGCACCCTTCCAAGACGGTAGACGTGGCTACCTTCGACGGCCTCTTTGGGCAGTAACCCGACAACGGGACCGGCATGCGTGAAGAAGTCCTCAATCACTTCTGGGACCAAACGACGTTCTTTGGCTTCAGCCGACTTGCCGATGATGGCAGACAGATTCAATTCCCGTTTGGCTAGCCCTTCCAGTGTGGAGTCGGTAATCTGACGGAATCTTACTGTATCGACCTCCTCAACAATCCGGCTCTTAATGCTTTCTTCAGTCAGGTTGTGTAAGTACATGTCGCGAATCATCTTTTCGAGCTGATTAGCGGGGAAGACGTCGCCGAGAACATTGAATACTTTTCCGGTGCGTGAAGGATCAAGGTCATCTTCAATCTTCTTGATCCGCTCAAACAGTTTTTCCATAACGCGACCTTCCCGCGTATTGGAAGCTACGAAATTGAAGATGAGACAGTCCTTCTCTTGTCCGTATCGATGAATTCGGCCCATACGCTGTTCAAGGCGCACAGGATTCCATGGAATGTCATAATTGATCATCAACCAACAGAATTGCAGGTTGATACCTTCGCCCGCGGCCTCGGTGGCAACCATGACTTGAGCGCCGTCGCGGTCCTTGAATATCCGCTCAGCATGCAGCCGTGATCCCGGCAAGTCGCGGTCGCCCACTTTCATGCTGCCATGAATTTTCGTGATCTCAAGGCCCCATTGGGTGAGCTTGCCAACAAGGTAGTCCAGAGTGTCTTTATGCTCGGTGAATATCAGAAGCTTCGTCGACGGGTCATTGAATACTCCCTGATCGGAAATGACCTCACGAAGTTTTACAAGCTTGGTTTCTACTTCGCGCTGTTCGAGAATCCGGGCTTGGTCAATTAGCTTGGTTAGCTGCATGATTTCGTCACGCAGAGCGCCCGGATCGACCGAGGCGACAACTTCTTCAAGCTGTGCCAAGATTTCCTGCTGTTCTTCATCCGGCAGTTCGTCAAAGTCATCCGGTAATTTCTTTGTGATCTGATCCTGCCGATAACTCTGAGGATCGTCAAGTATGCCATTACGCTTATCCCTCATGCGCTCTAGGCTACGGCGTGCAGCATAGATGCTCGAGGCTAAGCGCCGCTGCAACATGGCCATTGTAAATCCAATGGCTCGGCCAGTTATGGCATTTGTAGCTTGAGCCTTGATCGATTGATCTTCGACATATCGGGTCAATGCGTCGTAGAAATCCCACTCTTCGCTGTCGATTTGGAAAGGAACGGTCTGAACATTCCGCTTTGTGAAGAGCTTCTTTATTTGGCCGGTATCTGGATCAGGGAATGTGACCAATGCCTCCTTAGTACGTCTCAGATAGAAGGGAGCAGAGTTCCGCTGCATGGCTTCTTCTAAGCTCTTAACGTCGGCATACACGTCCGAGTCTAACAGCCGAAGGAACAGACAGAAATTGGCCGGGTCTCCTTTGTGCGGAGTAGCCGTCATTAGCAAGTAATGATCTGTCATTGTCGACAGATTTTCGCCAAGCTCGTATGCAAGGGTCTTATGATCGGGACTTGAAGCGCTCATTTTGTGAGCTTCATCCACAATGATCAAATCCCAATTACTCCGCAGAAGGCTCTCTCGAGCATCCTCTATACGAGAGACCCATGACACAGATGTGAGAACTTGGTTTTTCTCCTGCCACGGATTTGTACCGTAGTTGGCCCTAAGGACGTCGCCCCGGACAATCTCAAACGATTCACGGAACTTGTCTTTAAGTTCACGCTGCCATTGAAAGGTTAGGTTTGCGGGTGTGACGATCAATGTTCGCTTCACTAAACCGCGGATCTTTAGCTCTTTCAGGAGCAGGCCAGCCATAATTGTTTTGCCAGCTCCCGGGTCATCAGCGAGCAGGAATCGGATGCGCGGCAGTTTGATGAAGTAGTCGTAAACGGCCTCAAGCTGATGTGGCAGTGGGTCGACCCGGGCAATGGAAAGAGAGAAATACGGATCGTACTCATATGCCAGTGCCAGGCGTAGAGCTTCGATTCCCAGGCGGAAATGGAGTGGAGATCCGTTAAACTGTGGCAATTCAGGACTGATCTGCAGCAAGGCAACTTGGCTGGCATCAAGAATCGGTTCATACACTTTTCCGGAATCCAGTCCTTTGCCCACAAGTTTGATAGATTCGCCAAGCTGACTGCAGATTATTACTTGAACAGGTTCTGGGAAGAGCGGACTTCTTATTACAGATCCCTGTTTGGGCAAATTTGAAGTCATTCGAAGGAATCCCCCGCAAAATGGTGCCCTGCAAAAGACGGTAGTTGCCACCTACCGATTCTGCCAGGCTGCCTTGCGACTACATTATCAGCCGTACTGAATAGATTGAAAGTCATCTATCGACCTCGGCCTCTCGTCTGTGTGAATGCGATTTCTCCGGCCAGTGATCAATCGCATTTTTTTGAGAGCACCAGCTGCGGCTGATCTTCTGACCCCGGATCTTTCTTTCTTGGATCTGTTTGTATAGCGTTGACTTAGAGATATTCAAATGGCGTGAAAACCTTTCGATTGTCCGGATGTCCCCATAAATCAGAGCCATACTGATATCCTCAATTGATTAGCCATTCATAGCGCTTACGATGCACAGTAAATTGCAGCAATTCGCGGTAATTGTCAAGTGGCATAGACAAGAAACTAGACAATATAAGAGGACTTGAGAATGATTCCCGAGTCATTGAGGTGGTGATTTCTCAATCAGCCATGATCAATTTTCGAAAGTGTGGAAGTGGAATCGGTGAGAAAGACGAGCTTTAATGCTCCTCCCTTTAGCAGGCGGTTTTTGAGAAGGTCCTCGTGGTCAAATTATGGTCTTTCGGTCTGATTCCGCGTCCGGTACCCCAACCCCGAATGCAGTTAACTCTCGTTGTACATCATTATCCACTGACTTGGCTGGTGATATTTTGTAGGGAAAGGCTCACTCTCGCAATTACCGCAATTCCTCTTTCACCGTCTGCATTATCCGCATTATATTGCTATCATATACTGATTATTATGGTCTGTGAAGGTTCGATATCCCTCGGTCCGCGATAGGCAATGGCTGTCAAACTGAATTTCACATCATTGTAAATGATTATGGCATGCCCAAAATGTATTTTCTTGTGGTTAAACGACTTACAATTTGCAGAAAGTTACAAAAAACGATTGAAAAGTGACCAATTTGAAAATTCAGTCATTTATATTCGGGCAAATAGAACCCCGGCAGTTGTGGCTGCCGGGGGAAGCTTGGCTGGGCCGCCCTCCGTATCCAATGGATTCGGATTTGCCCTTGCGCAAGCAGGTACTTTATAAGCGACTTCACAGTCGTCTGTCAATAGGGTTCCAAAAGAATCTGCTGGCAGGATGAAAGAATGTGAAATCGGAATAAAGTCCCCCAATGACTTCCCCCAAAAAGCCCCCTGCCGGTAACGGATTGGTTGGAACCGGTATGGGAATAGAATACAATCCAAGATTTCCAAGATGGACACGAGGTTCTTCCGCATGGAAGCGTTTTGATCGGGCGTCATGATATGATACGAAAATTGGCCAAAAACATCAGGCTGATTAGGGTTCGTCGATCGTACTCCGTCACCGAAATCGCCGCGCTGTTTAAGGTACATCAGCAGACGGTACGGACATGGCATAAGGCCGGAATGAAACCAATTGAAGAATCGGAGAAACCGCTTCTATTTCTAGGGAGAGATATTCAGCAGTTCCTGCAGAAAAGGCGTGCCTCTAAACGGCGGCGACTTAACAATGACCAATTTTACTGCGCGCGTTGCAAGGAAGCACGCCAGTCACACCGTGCCGATGTTCAGATTATCAATACCGGCCGCCTCCTGGGACGTGGCAAACGAAGCATCCAATTTAGGGGGAAGTGTAGTATATGCAGTGCGACCGTATACCGGTTTGGGTCGTTTCCCAGTCCGGTTTATGACCTTTTTCGCGCAATGATTACGAGAGCTGAAGAGGGATTAAATAGTGACTCGTGTCCCCCCTTAAATGCTCACAATCTCGTAAGAGAAGAATGAGATGGCAAACATCAAAAACGAAAAGATTAAGAGAAAGTATTTGGGGTGGATGAGGGACGCCGTTGGGTTTTCAGAAACCTCCATTTCCTCTATTGAGAAGGCCATCTGGCTTTACGAGGATTTCACTCGGAACGCCGACTTCGCCGAATTTAGCCAGAGAAAGGCGATCGGATTCAAGAAATGGTTGTCAGAAAGAAAGCATAACGGTAATCCCATTTCGGCGGTAACGATATACTATTACCTTCGCCACATGAAAAGATTCTTGACCTGGCTTTCCGGCCAACCCGGCTATAAATCGCGGATAAACCTCGATAATGTTTCGTATCTATCTCTCGACAAAAAGACGGTCCGTGAGGTGACATCGGCCAGAGTCGTAGAATTTCCGACGCTTGAGTACATCACGCGCCTTGCTGACTCCATCGAAATAAGGACAGAGATTGATCAAAGAGACCGGGCCATCATAGCCTTCCTTCTTCTCAGCGGCATGAGAGACAAGGCGGTCGCCACGCTGCCGCTGGGTTGTTTCGATACAGAGAGTTTGAAGATTACGCAAGATCCCAAATACGGTGTTGACACCAAATTTGGGAAAGTGATTCCATCGATTCTTCTAAAATTCGACAAAAGGCTGGTTGAGTACGTTGTCGAATGGGCAATTCATCTCAAGTCGAACAAGCTCTTTTCGGATTCTGACCCATTATTTCCACGCAGCAAGGTCCAACAGGTTTCCGGTGGTCTTGCGTTCATATCCCGGGAGGTTGAGCCCATATTCTGGAAAGGCACAGGATCTATCAGGCATATCCTCGAGAAGCGTGCTGGCAAGGCAGGTCTTCAATATTATCACCCGCACACATTTAGACATGCAGCGATTCAATTGGCAATGAGGCGCTGCCACAACGCCGAGGAAATGAGGGCGATCAGCCAGAATTTCGGTCATGAACATATTGGGACGACTCTTTTGACGTATGGGAAATTGGATGACCATCGTGTCAATGAAGTGATCGACAAAATCGATTTCAACCCTTCTTCAAAAGAAGAAGATAAGGCAAGGGCCAAAGACCTCCTTCATGAATTGGGGCGACTTATATGACCTTTGGTGGCATACGGGGATACTAAAACCTTGGAAAAACTCCTGACCAAAGAGGAACTGGCCGAATATTTGGGGGTTCGGATTCAGACCATCTACAAATGGACGCATCAGGGGTGTATTCCATTCACCAAGGTTGGGAAGCTTCTAAGATTCCGAGAGAGCGATATCACACGGTGGTTGGAGAAGCATACTAAGCAAGGGCAAGACACGAGGGCCTCGTCGGAAAATATCTGGCGGGAGCTGCAGTCGGAAAGATATCGCCCACCAAGACGGCAAAAGGTCAAACCGGCCGAAAATCAGGATCAGGGGAATGTCAGCTTGTTGACAGCGTCGACAAGGTGATCGGGAGCAAGATGCGAATAAACCATGGTTGTCGTGATATCGGAATGGCCAAGGAGCTTCTGGACGGTCGGCAGATCGACTCCCCGCATGACCAGATGGCTGGCAAAAGTATGGCGGAGGCTGTGAATACTGGTCAGATTTTCGATACCGGCCTTGCGGGCAATCCGGATCAGGTCTTTCCGAAGCTTGCGCCGGAGGACCTCCCCGTTCTTGCCTGGAAAGACGAAATCCTTCTGGTTGGCCTCGGAGGGCTTGATCTTCTTCAGCAGCTTGACCATGCCATCGTTTAGCGGAACCTCCCTCTCCCCCGCCTTGGGTATCCAGAAATCCTTCTTCCTGACAATCAGTTTTCCCCGGGCAAAGTCGATATCGGCCCACTGGAGGTTCAAAAGCTCCCCCAACCGAAGGCCGGTGTTCAGGAATGTGTAGAAAATCGGGTACAACGGCTCATCACAGTTCTTCAAGAACAGATCGCATTCCTTGAAGGTCAGAAACCGGGGCGCCTTGGAATCGTTCACCTTCAGCGAGGTGACCCCCTTGGCGGGGTTGTCCCGACACATCCCCCGTTTGATCCCGAAATTCAGAATCGACCGCAGGCTCTTAATCTCGTAATTGATCGTCCTGGCCTTGCCCCGAAAGCAATTGGCGGGAATTTCAAAAGGGAAATCATCGGGTAGTTTCAGCTCGGTCGGGCTGGTGTTCTTTCGGTAGGTTTTATAATCCTCGAAAATGCCGAGGTTGAGTTGGGATATCAGCTTGACGTCGGGATGGAAAAAGGCCAGGTAAACGCCGAAATTCCGGGTGACCTCCCAGTAACGTCGGTAGGTCCCTGGGGCGTGGTTGGTCTTGGAATACTCGAGATAGGACTTGAAAAGCTCCCCAATCAGTTCGTCGGCCGGCTCGAAATCGAACTCCCTTTTGATAATTTTGACTTCGAAATCTGCCTTGACCGCCTCGGCCATTTTTTTCGAGGTCCCGATCCGTTTGCGGACTCGGCGGCCATTTATCCGCATATCGAGATAGTATACTTTTCCACGTTGATAAATTGAACCCATAATGCCTCCCCGGAAATCTTGGTCACAAATTGGTCACAAGGGGCGCTTGTAACTATTTACAAGTAATTATAAGTCGTTGTCAAGTGGTAAGTTAATTTTTCCAGAATTAAAATAGCGGAGCAGGGACTCGAACCCCGGACACGCGGATTATGATTCCGCTGCTCTAACCAACTGAGCTACTCCGCCATTGTAGCAAGCGGCACAATGTAATAGATTCTCCGCCGCTGTCAAGCCCCATTATCAATGAAAAATCGCCATTACCTAGGGCCCGCACCCGATCCGCGTCGATCCCATACGGGATATGTCGGCTGATAGTCTCAACCGATCATCTTCCTTGACCGACATATTTATAACAGATTATATTGTAACAAATTGCGCCCCGGAGTATGGAAAGGATAGCAGCCAGGGATGCCGCCGGCACGCTTTATCATCAGATGGGACGATATTTCTCCCTACCAGGACTATGACAAATTCCATCGCCTGGTTGATCTGTTTCGGAAATATAGGATTCCGGCCGTCCTCGGGGTCATTCCGGATAATCAGGATACATCGATCAAGTTCGGCAAAGTCGATGACGCCGTATTCATCTCGGAATTGGCGGATTTGGAGAAGCTTGGCTGGGAAATCGCCATGCATGGGTATCAACATCTGAAACGGACCGAAGACGGCGGGCTGCTGGCCTTGAACCAGGCCTCCGAATTCGCGGGACGACCATTCCAGGACCAAATGTCCGCTATGACTGAGGGCAAGAAAATCCTGGGACGGCACGGATTCAACCCGGTGACTTTTATACCGCCATGGCATTCCTATGACGAGGCGACGCTGGCGGCGCTGCCCCAGGCCGGCTTTGCGGCGCTTTCGGACGGGTGGTTTCTCTATCCGCGATCGATTAACGGTCTGATGCAATTGCCGGTGATATTCTGGTCGGCCCCCCATCGGATGCGCCTGCTCGGCTGGCTCGACGGTGCGTATACCATCTGCCTGCATCCACAATTGACGTCGACCGCCGACCTGTTGGCGCTGGAACGATTCTTTCGTGACGAAGATCCAACCGTGGTGACGGCCGCGGCGCTACTCCCCGAGATGGCCGGGCTGGTCCGCCCCAATCTGAAGCGGCGGCTGTTCGAGCGACTATTCGTCATGTCTTACCGGCGACGGGGATAATCATGGCCCTGAGGCTGAAAAACATCCTCACCATACCCATGGAGGACTCGCTGACGGCCATGCCCTTGAGCGAAGACAACCCGGCCTGGCTCAATTATCTTGCGCAGGATGACGAGGCTGATATTTGCCATCACCCTGCCTGGGGAAGAGTGTTCTGGGAAACCTTTGGACTGGAATCGATTCTGATCGTACACCGCACCCACGGCGTCATTGACGGCGGCGCCCCCTTTGTGATTTTCGATCAGCCGCTGACCGGCAAAGCATTGGTCTCCATGCCGTTTCTCAATTATGGGGGATTGTTGGGCCGTAGCGACGATATCAGACGGGAGATCGTCGAAGGATGCCGACAGGTAGTCAGGGGAGCCGGAGCCGATTACCTGGAATTGCGCCACGCCGGACGCGGAATCGGTCCCCAGGCGGATCAAACCCGGGAAGATCGCATCACCTACCGGCTGGATATCAACCGTCCGGCGGATGATATTTTCGCCTCGTTTCGCAAGCAGCTCCGCACCCGGCTCAGAAAGACCGCCGAACAAGACCTGACATCGTACCAGGGACGCGACCGGCTTGACCATTTCTATCCCTTGTTCGCCCGCGCCATGAAAGAACATGGCACGCCGGTGATGCCGCGCCGCTTCTTTGCCTCGGTGCTAAATCATTTGCGTGAACAGGCCAGCATGATGATCGCCTATAAGGATGATCGCCCGTTGGGCGGGAAGTTGTTTTTTACGTTTAAGGACCGCGTGACGATGGCCTGGGGATGCTACCCCGACCGGGACAAGCATCTATTGGCCAATTACCATTTGACCTGGGAAATGATCCGATCGCTGGCCCAGGGGCCGATCCGAACGATCGACTTTGGGCGCTCCTCGCGCAGCTCCGGCGGCCACGATTACAAAACCAATTGGGGACCACAGGAAATTCCGATCTTCACCGATTACCTTGCCGGCGACCCGAAAAAAATCCCCAACCTGAAACCGGACAACGCCAAATTCCGGCTGGCAATTGCGGTCTGGAAACGGCTTCCCCTTCCGGTCACCACATTAATCGGCCCGCATTTGGCCAGGTACTTTATCTGATGGGTATGGCGCTCCGCAGATATCCGCCGGTCGCGGCGGAATTGTCGCGGCGAGAGATCTCGGCTGCGCGCCGGGCGGTCGAGTCGGCCGACCAAAGTCTGCAAAGGATTAGCGATTATCTTGGAACAAGGTATCTCTTCCCCGTTTCATCCGGGCGGGCGGGACTGTACGCCATTCTGAAATCAGCGCTGGCGGCGGGATCAAAAGTGGTGCTGCCGGGATACACCTGCTACACCGTCGCCGCCGCGGTCGTCAGGGCCGGGATGACACCGATCCTCTCCGACAGCGACCCCGCCAATCTGGGATATGATCGTGAGAAGCTGCGGCGAACGCTGGCCCAGCATCAGGATACCAAGGCGATCGTGGTTTGCCACCTGTTCGGGATCGCATTGAATATCGATGAAATAAGGAAAATCGCGGGCAGCGAGATCATGGTGATCGATGATGCGGCTCAAGCTTTCGGCGTCAGGGCACAAGGACGTCTGCTGGGAACGGGAGGCCATTGCGGATTCTATTCCTTTGGGAGAGGAAAGAACCTGTCGCTGGTCGGTGGGGGACTGATTACGGCCAACAATGATTTTATCGGAGAGCGAATCGAAGCATTGATCGCCGCGGAGTTCAGATCGGCGCAGCCTTCATGGAAAGAGGTCGTGCTGGCCTTGTCCTACGATCGGGCCACCCATCCGATATGGTATAATCTGCCCTCCCGGCTGCCCGGCCTCCATCTTGGCCGAAGCGAGTTTAATCCCGATTTCGCGTTATCGGGGCTATCCGATTTCAAGCTAAGGCTTCTGGCACAGATCTGCCGAAATGGGGAATCGCTCAACCAGCGACGGTTGGAGGTTTCCCGCCAATATGTCGATCGCCTTGACGGCCATGTGGGAATCTCTATCCCCCGATCGGCCATGAATAATGAGCCGGGAACACTGCGGTTTCCCCTGCTGGTGAAGGACCCGCATCGGCGGCGAGCTATTTTGCATTCGCCGGCGGCGAAGAACCTGGGTCTTTCGGGTATGTACCCAACCGCCCTCAATGCCGTTGCGGCCCTCCCGGACCTGGACGGAATCGTGCTTCCCGGCGCGGAGCAAATCGCCCGCTCGCTTGTCACGCTGCCGACCCATCGATATATAGCCGCCGACAACGACAAATTCCGACTGGTTGACAGGATCGTGGAGTTGTTCGGATGACCACTCCAAAGATTTTGCATATTCGTTCCTCGTTTTTCTTTGGCGGCCCGGAACGTCAGATCATGTACCTCACGAACGCTCTGTCGCGCCGGGGAATTGTCTGTGGCGTGGCCACGTTTGCCCCGCGAACCGATCCGGCACGAAATACCTATGCCACCAAGTTGGAAGGGCTCGGGGCTGTCGTTCATCGCATCGACATCGACGGCTCTTTTGACCGGACGGCAGTGGGGCGGTTGGAAGCGGTGGTGGTCGACGGCGGATACGATGTCCTGGTGGGTCATGATTATCGCGCCGACTATTTTGCGCTGACCATCGGCCGCCGCCTCGGACTGCCGGTCTTCAGCTTTTCTCGCGGCTGGACGCGCACCACCTTGAAGGTCAAGCTGTATGAATGGCTTGATATCCGATTCCTGAAAAAGATGGACGGCGTCATCGCGGTGTCACAGAAGAAACGGGCCGAATTGGCGCGCCGGGGAATTTCCCCGGACCGCCTGATGTACATACCCAACGGCATTCCGATCGACGATCAGGCGGCGGAAAAAGGACGGATCAGAAGACGTTTTGAAATTCCGCGGGAGGCCTTTCTGATCGGCACCGCGGGACGGTTGTCCGCGGAAAAGAACCAGGGGATGTTTATCGCCGCCGCCGTCGGTCTGCTCGAACAGGCGCAATATTCCCATCTCTGGTTCATCATAGCGGGTGAGGGGAATCGCCGAGAGGCCCTGGCCCGGCTCATTCCGGAGAAGTTCCAACGGAAGATAATCCTGGCCGGGTGGATTGACGATAATGATTCGTTTTACGCCGATCTCGACCTGTTTGTGCTGACGTCGACGACGGAAGGATTCCCCAATGTCCTCTTGGAGGCCGGCCGGCATCGTGTTCCCTCACTATCAACCCCCGCCGGCGGCGCGGTGGAGATTATTGAGGACGGGGCTACCGGCTTTCTGATTCCGTTCGGAGATGTGGATATGTTGGGTCGAAAGATCAGGCAGATGGCCGACGATGGCGCCTGCCGCCGCCGGCTGGCCGACGGTTTGGGCAAAATCACCCGCGAGAAGTTCGACGCGGCTGTCAATGCCGCCGAGTTTCTGGCGTTTGTCAATCGGGTAAGGGAACGCCATGTCAAAGCCTAAGGTGCTTATCCTGACGGGCGCGGTCCCCTATCCCCTGGTCACCGGCGCCAAGATTCGGACCTTCAACCTGATGAAAACGCTGGCGGCGGAATATGACATCGAACTGCTGACCGTGATCGCGTCGCCCGCGGATGAAGCCTTGGTTCGTCCAATCGAGGAGGCCGGCATTCGGTGCCATCTGCTTCGGCACAGGCGTCTGGGCAGCCGGTCGGGAAAGGGAATTGATGCGGCGTTGGCGTTCGTTTCATCGGAACCATACCTGACCCGCCATTACACCTTCCCCGCCTATCGGCACCGCCTTGATCGGCTGCTGGCGGAAAGTAACTACGATGTCATTCATTGTGATTCCATCTCGATGAGCGGCAATTTGATCGGGCTGGATAAGAAACGTCTTATTCTGACCGAGCACAACATAGAGCAGACGATCTGGGCCGGATATGTCGAGCATGCGCGGGGGGCTTTGACCCGTATCTATCGTCAGAATCAATATCATAAGGTCACCAGGCTGGAGGACAACCTGAATAAATTCTACGACCATGTCGTCACGGTTTCGGAGGCGGACAAGCGCAAGCTGGCGCGCTCTTTTCCAGCCGAGCGTATCATCGTGGTCGAAAACGGGGTGGATCCGGCGGCCTACGCCACCGATCGGCCGGCGGGTAGCCGCTCCGGGGTGGTGTTCACCGGCTCGCTCGATTGGCACCCCAATCTTGATGGATTGACCTATTTTGTGCGGGAGATTTATCCGCACCTGCGCCGGCATCGTCCGGAGGACGCGATCACCATAGTTGGACGACATCCCAGCCCCATGCTGAAAAACCTGGCGTCGAGCTTGGCGGGAGTTGTGCTGAGGGCCGATGTCCCTGAGATTCAGCCCTTCCTTCATGCGGCCAGGGTAATGATGGTTCCCTTGCGCATCGGCGGGGGATCGCGGTTGAAGATTCTGGAGGCGATGGCCTCCGGCCTGCCGGTGGTATCGACCTCCAAGGGAGCCGAGGGGCTGGCGGTGGTTGACGGGGAATCGATCATCATCCGGGATGACCCGGCCGCGTTCGCCGCCGCCGTCACCGAACTGCTCGGAAACGATGGTCTATGGAATAGGCTGGCGCAACGCGGCCGAGAACTGGTTCAGGCGCGATATTCATGGCGTCAGGCGGCGCGCCCGCTGGCGGAATTGTGGCAAAAGGTGGCCGATGCCTGAGATGTCCACATCAGAGCTGTTCTTTTGGCTCACGACGCTCCTGCTGCTATACACGCTGGCGGGATATCCGATCATGCTGGCCCTCTTGACCATGTTTATGAAAGAAAAACCTCGTCCTTTACCGGCCGATCGGCCAAAGGTGTCGTTCATCGTGGCCGCGTATAATGAGGAACGGAACATCGCCGCCAAGCTGGCAAACCTTCGCGGCGTGATCTACGACGGCGACAAGATCGAGTTTGTCATCGGCTCCGACGCCTCGACCGACGGCACCGATCGGGTCCTGGCCGAGGCCGCCCGACAGGACGGCCGTCTGCGCTGGTTCCGACTTGATCGGCGGGGGGGAAAAATCGCGGTTCTGCGGGAGGCGGTGGAACGGGCCGGCGGCGCGATTTTGGTCTTTACCGACTGTTCGGTGACAACCGAATCCGACATCATGGCAAAAATATTGTCATGCTTTGGGGATCCCACGGTCGGCCTCGTCTCCAGCCGCGACGTCTGGGTCGATGAGCATGATCGCAGCCCCCTGGCGCAGCATCAGTACATCGATTATGAGATGACGATCCGTCAACGGGAGAGCCGGTTGAATTCGCTGGTCTCGGCCTCGGGATCATTCTTTGCGGTGCGACGGGGATTATTCCGCGCCTATGGACCCGATGAAGCCGATGACTTTGCCCTGCCATTGCGCGTCTACCGACAAGGATACCGGGTCATTCATTGCGCTGATCTGGTCGGGTATGTGCCGATGGTGAAATCATCAGGGGCGGAGCTGGCGCGCCGGACACGGATCATCCGGGCCGGCATTCGGACAGCGCTGGCCAACCGGGCGCTTCTAAATCCCTTCCGCTACCCGGTCTTTGCCTGGCAGCTCTGGTCGCACAAGGCGCTCAAATGGCTGTTTCCTTTTATCGTTATCCTTAATATACTTTTAGGTATCATGTCATGGAATCGGTCGGCTGTGTATCAAGCCGCAGTCGCCGCCTACGCGGCCCTGATGCTGCTGGGGCTGGCGGGATTCGTCATCGGCGGCCGTTCGCCATGGACCAAGCCGTTTCGGACGGCCAGCTTCGTGCTGCTGTCGATGGTTGCCGTCATGGCGGCCTGGTATCAGGTCGTGACCGGCCGAAAACCGCAGACGTGGGAGCCAACGCATAGGTAGGCGATGAATCTGCTGGTCCTGACATATCATTATTTCGACCGCGGCCGACCATACGGAATCAAGGACGAGGACTGGTCCTATTCGGTGACGGCGGAGACGCTGGAGACCCATTGCCGGCAAATGGCGGACGCCCACCGCTACCAGATCATCGATCCGGCAGCGCTTGAAACCCTGGCCCGGGAGGCGGACGGCCCCCCGCGACAGATTCTGATCACCATCGATGACGGCCATCAGTCGGTGATGGATATCGCCCTGGAGCCGCTGCTGAAATACGGCCTCGGGGCGATCGTGAATGTGGTCGTCGATCTGGTGGGACGGGAGCATTACCTCGGCTGGTCATCCCTCCGGGATTTGGCGGCCAAAGGATTTTCGATTCAGTCGCACTCGATGCAGCATCGCTTCCTGACCCGCCTGTCCCCGGCGGAGCTGCGGTCTGATTTGGAGACCTCCCGCAAGACGATTGAGGATAATGTCGGTCTGCCGGTGACGACGTTGGCCGTCCCGATGGGCCGGATTAATCGGTCGGTCATCGCCGCCGCGACGGCGGCCGGATACACCGTCATCATGACCTCGTTTACCGGAATTAATACGACCGCCGGCGACATGGGGGCGCTACGACGGTTTCAGGTCAAACGGGCGATGGCGACGCTGCCGTTGAACGGATATTTCTCTTCGCTGTCGCCGGTCAGGATCGCCGGCGCCGCCACCGACCTGGCGAAGAAAATCAGAGATCGATTTATCAGAGAATCATAGATAAGGCGGCAGTGAGCCGAGCATGAGACGAGACTTCAAAATATTGGCGCGACATTTTATTACCTACGGCGCCAGCATCTACCTGTCGAAGCTGATCGGCTTTTTCATGATTCCGGTTTATACCGCCTATCTCACCCCCGCCGACTACGGCGTGCTGGAACTTCTGGACTTGACCATGTACGTGGTCAACATGATTGTCGGTCTGGGGTTGATTAATTCCATTATCCGCTTCTACAGCGACTGCCAGACCGACGGCGAAAGAAGCGAGGTCATCAGCACCGCCTTCTTCTATGTCTTCCTGGCGGCGATCTGTATCAACGGCATCCTGGTCACGTTTTCCGGGTCGATCTCGAGACTGATATTCAGCAGCAAGGAGGCGACCGCCGGTCCCGAGCAGTTGTCCTTCTTCGTCAAGATTGTGGCCTGTTCCGGTATATTGGACATCCTGGCGGGAGTCGGGACGTCGTATCTGCAATCGGAGAAGAAGTCGACCATCTTCACCCTTGTCTCGGTGGCCCGGTTTCTGATCGCGGTGACTCTGAATATCGTGTTCGTGGTCGGCCTCGAACTCGGCGTCGTGGGCGTTCTCTATTCCCAGATCATCGCCGCCGCCTTTGTCTGCATCGCCATGACCTGGCTGATGCACAAACACCTGACGCGAAAGATATCATCGGCCCGGGCGATGGAGATGATCCGTTACGGTGCGCCGTTGATTGTCTCCTCGCTGTCGATGTTTATCATCCATTTCGGCGACCGTTTTTTCCTCGAACGGTTGACCGGCCTGACGGTGCTGGGGATATACAGCCTCAGCTACAAACTGGCGATGGTTTTGCCGGCGCTGTTGTATGGGCCGTTCGAGCTGATCTGGAACGCCCAGATGTTCGACCTGTACAAAAAGGGGGAGGACGGGCACAAGACGATCAACTACATCAATAAATATATGCTGGTCGGGTCGCTCTGGTTTATCACCGCCTATGCCCTGTGCGCCAAAGACCTGGTCTACATCATGGCCGATCCCAAGTATCATGAAGCGTACAAGGCCGTGCCGCCGCTGCTTTTGGCGTTTTTGTTTACCGGCCTGACCGCCACCTCGACGGTCGGCATCCTGTTCGAGAAGAAAACCATCTACCGCGGCCTGGCCAACGTCTACGGCGCGATCGTGGCCTTGGTCGGCTATTACTTTCTGATCCGAATCTACGGCTACTGGGGCGCGGTC
Source organism: uncultured Ignavibacteriales bacterium (assembly GCA_964585635.1). Lineage (GTDB taxonomy): Bacteria > Zixibacteria > MSB-5A5 > GN15 > JAAZOE01 > CAZPEV01. The sequence continues at coordinate 32,320 of CAZPEV010000004.1, read as the reverse complement.
ATCAGCACCTTCCTGGCCCTGTTGGTGCGGTACATCGCCGGCGCATATTATTCCCAGCGCTTCTACAAGATTGACTACAACCTGTCGCTGCATGTCAAAGCCGCCATAGCCGCGGCGGCGGCGTATGGATTGGGAACGTTGATTTCAATTGACAACCATTTCGTTTCCCTCTTTATCCGGGGCCTGGCCGGGCTGGTGCTGTTTGGGGCGCTGGCACTGGCGCTGAAGATATTCAATCGGTATGAACTGGCCGCGCTCGGCTCGCTGATCAGGGCGGTACGGTTCAGAGGAAAAGCGAATGACCCAGTCGGGCAATAAGAACAAATCGCTCCTGTTCGTGTCCATCGATTTTCCGCCGGCGCGGACGAGCGGTATCTACCGCCCGGTCTTCTTCAGCAAATACCTGATCGAGGCGGGATGGGACGTCACCCTTTTGACCGCGACGACCCATTTGTCCACGGTCAGTGATGAGTCGTTGTTCAAAGAGATTCATCCCCGGTTGACGGTCATCCGCACCTCGGCTCCTATGCCCCGGTCGTTGTCGGGCAAGCTCTACGCCAAGTATCAGGCAGCGGCCTCCGGCGTGGCGGCGGCGCCGGGCCGGATCCCGCTTAAAAACCGGATGCTGGCGCTGATCAAGCGCGGGTTGCTGTCTCCGGCCTTTCGATTTCTTGACAACTTTCTCTTGATACCCGACAATTATATCATCTGGAGCCTGAAGAATCTGCCCCTGGCCGTCCGCCTGATCCGGAAACGCAAGATTTCTCACCTTCTGGCCACCTCTCCGCCGCAATCGGTGCAGATCATGGGGCTGATGCTGTCGTATCTGACGGGCGCCGCCTACGTGACCGACTTTCGAAACAGTTGGACCGACAACCAGCCGTATCGCTATCGGGTGCGCGAAAAGATAGAGAAGTTTCTGGAGCGGAAGGTGCTGCGGCGGTCGCGGGCGGTGATCAACATGAGTCCGGGCGACGTCGATCGCCTCCTGGCCCGCCTCCCGGAAATGCCTCGCCACAAATTGTCCGTCATCACCAATGGCTACAACGAGGCCGATTTTGCTGAGGCGGCGGCCTCGCCGGCGGTCGTCTCCGGCGGCCCCCTCCGCCTGCTGTATGTCGGCAGCATGTATCCCCATTCCGGCGACAGCACGGCGGCGGCGCTGAAGACGTTGGCCGACCGGGGATATCGATCCGCCGACCTGCAGTTGACCATTATCGGATTCTCCGATGAATCGTTCGACCGTCTGGTCCTGGCGCACGCGGTCGGCGAGCTGGTCGCCAACCTGGGCTTCAAACCCCATGATGACCTTATCACGGCTTATTCAGGCTATGATGTCATGTATCTTCTCACCGGCGGCACAGCCTACTATCACGTGGGCGCCCTGCCGGGGAAAATCTTCGAGTATATGCGGCTCGGAAAGCCGATTCTCCACGCCGGCATCGAGGGGACGACCCATCAAATGCTGGGTCAATCCGGGCTGGAAACGTTCGTATCACTTGATGATCCGTCCGGCATCGCCGACCGCATCGAGGAGATGATTCGTCGAAAGCGATCAGGGACGTTGACGGCGTCCCCCCACCTTGACTATATCATCGGCTTTGAGTGGCAGCGGCTGGCGGCACGGGCAGACCAGATCTTGTCAGGCGCCACAATAGCATGAGGCTGTGGTTGCCGTTGGCAAACGGCATTGTTGAGTCGATATTTCGGGGTGGTCCGGCGGGGTGAGTCGTTTTGGGGGATGAAAAACGATAGGGTATGGTTGACGTGAATGGCTGAGCCGATTGTCCAGCACCAGAGCGATTTCGGCCAGAGGAAATCGTATATCCCCTCGGCGCCATTTCACCGGGGGTTATATGTGGCCGCCCTCAGTCTGGCGGTGGTCGGCGGGGTCTTGCTGTTTTTCGTCAAGCCGTATTACGTCATCGGCCCGATCTTCATCGTCATGTTCATCGTTTTGGTATTGAAATATCCGATCATCGGCCTGTACTTGTACATGTTCGTCACCTATATCCGACCGCAAGACCTGTTTCCTTTTTTGGTGGCGCTCCGACCCAACATTTCCCTTCTGGCCGCCACCGTTATCAGCCTGGCCATTCATCGCAAGCTGCGCGGCCAGACCGAGCTGACGCTGCTGCGCAACGATAAGCTGTTTTTGGCCTTCCTGGTGTCGGCGATATTGTCCAACGTCACCTCCTTCTGGTTCAGCTCATCGATCGAGACCACCGGGGAGCTGCTCAAGGTGGCGGTTTTTTACTTTGCCGCCATCCTGCTCCTTGACAGCCTGCCGCGCATCACCCGCTATTTCCGCTACTATGCCTACTCGGTCGCCTTTGTCAGCCTGGTTCAGATTTATACCTACCTGTTCGTGGGAATAAATCGGACGACCGGCAAGGGCGGCTACGGCATCATTATCAACGGGGCGACGGTGCTGGGCGGCAGCGGCCCGATGAAAGAAGCGGTCGAGAACGTCAACGGCGTCGGCGGATACTCAAGTTTCTTTTACGCCAACGCCTCCGAGCTGGGGCTGGGATTGTGCATCGCCTATCCCCTGACGTATTATCTTTTCCGATCGGTGCGAAACAGATTCATGAAGGCGGTCTTCCTGATTCTGACCGGCGTGTTCTTGGTGTCGATCGTCTTCACCGGCTCGCGGGGGGCGTTTGTGGGATTTATCGCCACGCTGCTGTACATATTGTACAAGGAAAGGAAGCTTCTGGTCGGCCTCGCCGTCATCGCCATATTGTCGGGTCCGGCCTTCTACCTGGTATCGGGCCAATATGTCGACCGCATCAAGTCGATCGGGGAATACAAGAGCGACGATTCGGTGCAAATCCGTTTCCAGGTCTGGCGGGCGGCGATATCGATGGTGGCGGGCCATCCGCTGTTCGGCGTCGGCACCGGCAATTTCGCCAATGCCTATGGCGCCTACCGCGCCGCGGGAGATCTCAGTTCGTACACCTCGCCGCATAACGTGTTCGTCCAGGTTATCGCCGAACTGGGAATGGTGGGAATAACGGCCTATCTTCTCTTCATCGCGGCCATCTTCTGGATCAACAAGAAAAGCCGGCAGATGCTGCGTAAGGTGAACGAGGCCAGGATATTGATCAACCTTACCCATGCCGTGGACGTCGCCCTGGTCGGATATATCGTGGCGGGGCAGTTCATCACCGCCACCTATTATCCGCACCTGTTTCAATTTTCGGCCTGGGCGTCGGCCATTTATCTGTTGGCGCAAAAGATGACTTATGACGCTGAGGATGCGCTTGCCGCAACCGCAACCAGCCATTGACATCCGCCCCGTCGGCGACCTGGCCGAAATGGAGGCACTGAAGCCGGCCTGGAATGAGCTGCTAATGGCGGCCATCCGCCCGACCGTGTTCGACGCCTGGGAATGGCAGTACCAGTGCGCCCGCCTTCTGGCCGACGGCCGCGACCTGGTCATCCTGGCCGCCTATCATGGCGACCGTCTGGTCGGTCTTCTGCCCCTGCATCGGGTCCGGATCAGGCTGGGCAGTCTGCTCCCGGCCGAGGCGCTGGCCCCCCTGGGAGGCGCAATCACCGACTACAACGCCTGTCTTGTCCGCGAGCGGCATCTTTCGACGGTCGTTCCGGCGCTGGCCGGCTATCTGAGAAAGCGGGGCGCCCTTCTTGACCTGCACAACGTCCGCCCCGGAACCTGTCTGTTTATCCTGCGCGCGTACCTGATCCGGCAGGGTTTCTCACAGGCGACGTATGAATCAAAGACGGCCCTATTTACCCGATTGGAATCATCCTACGACCCTTTCCTGAAAAGCCTGAAGAAAAAGCTTCGGAAGAATTTGAGCAACAATCAGAATTATATGGATCGCGCCGGCGGATACAGTTATCAGACTGAAGCCGCCGCTGATGAACTGCTGGAGACGCTTATCCGCCTCCACTCCTGCCGCTGGGAATATAAAGGCGAATCGGGCGCGCTGGCGGCCAAACGAATCCAGGCTTTTCACGCCGGGCTTCAGAAGATGACGGAGCGCCCGTTCGACATCCGGTATTTCGCGATTGGGCACGACGGACTGATCGTGGCCATCCTGTACGGCTTTGTCTTTCGAAACTGCTACTTTGCCTACTTGTCCGGATTCGACATGGCCCATAATCGGATAAGTCCCGGAAATATGATTATCAATTATGCGATTCAGGAGTTGATCGGCGAAGGAATCGTCGGATTCGACATGCTTCGAGGAGACATGCATTACAAGCAATCCTGGGCGACGGTCGATCTGACGATGCGGGATATGGTCTTGTTTCCGCCGACGGTCGGCGGGCGAGTGCGGCGTCTGAGTATGGCGACTCTCCAGGCGGTTAAGCAGATGATACCGAAGCGGATAAAAAAGGGTTTGAAATCGGCGGTTTCGAGTTCTATATTCCCGTAAGGGTGTAATGGCTGGACAGCGCTGACGCATGGGATGGCCGGGGGGCAAGCCGACGATTCCAGCGCCGCCGCCCTTCCTTAGTGCGCAACGTGGGATTGAAGAAAAGCATAGCCGGTTGTGTCGCCGGCGCCGGGTTGGCTCGCGCCTCGGCGTGGTGGCATCGTTTCCATCCCTTGATCGTGATGTACCACGGGGTAACCGAGGCCGCCGGCCGGCGCGATTGGACCCAGGTCCATCTGGAGGATTTCAGGAGGCAAATGCGGTATCTCAAGTCGCATTACCGGATTTGCCCGCTCGGGGAAATAGTCGCCCTGCTGGCCGCGGGAAAGAGCGAGCGGCATGTGGCCGCCGTGACCTTCGACGATGGGTATCGATCAAATTATTCGCTGGCATACCCAATTTGCAGGGAGCTGCAGATTCCAGCGACCATCTTCGTGACCAGCGGCTTCATTCAGCAGGAGGGAACGATACGAGGGTTTCTGTGGCCGGATTTTGTATCGGCGGTGGTGAAATCGGCCGGCGAAAAGGGCGTCGACCTGGCTGGTATTGGGCTAGGGCGTTATGATACATCCTCGCCCGCAGCCGCGGCTGGAGTCCGGCGGTCGATCTGCGACCATCTGAAGTCGATCGGCGTGAAGCAACGGGATCAGTTGCTGGCCGGTATCGACGACCTGTACGGCGACCAGATTCGTCAGGAGCAATTCGGTGATTATCAACCGCTGAGCCGGGCGGAGTTGACGTCCCTGGCGACCGATCCGCTGATTACCATCGGCGCCCATTCACGGACCCATCCGATTTTAGCCGGCCTCGATAACGGCCGGCTTGAGGAAGAGATGCTCGGCAGCAAGCAGGAAATTGAGGCCATAACGAACAAAGACGTTGACCTGTTTGCCTATCCCAACGGTCGTCGCCTGGATATCAGCCGGCAGGTCGTGGCGCTCGCCGCACGGCATTTCTGCGGGGCCGTCACCACCGAACCGGGGCGGAACCATCGTGGCCAGAATCCGTACCTGCTGCGGCGGATCGGGATTGGCGGGGACTGCGGCTTTGGTCTCTTTCAAACCCTCATCTCCGGCGCGTTTGACCCGGCTCGGCCACACCATTTGACGTTGGATAACCTGGCCGGCGAGAAAATGGCGCCGCACAGGGTGGGGATGCCAACCTGATGACAACCGATAAGGTACAGACGGCCAGGATCGACACCTGGTCGGCATTCGAGGCTCTTAAGCCGGACTGGGAACGGCTGCTGTCGCAGAACGACGTCCGGAATGTCTTTCTCACCTTCGAGTGGCTTCGTTCCTGGTGGGAGGCGTTCGGCGACAAGCATCGGCTGTACGTCCTGGTGGTCACGGCCGACGGCCTGACGATCGGCATGGCGCCATTGATGATAAAGGAGATCTCGCGGCTGGGGCGCACTCGCCGGATACTGCAATTCATCGGCACTCCCAACGCCGATTACTCCGACCTGGTCGGGCCAGATAAGCCGCTGATCTTGGCGTGCATATTCGCCTACCTGCACGACCATCGGGAGGACTGGGATAAGATCGAGTTATCGCAGATCAAAGAAGAATCGCAAACGCTGCCGGCCTTCCGGGCTCTGCTGAAAAGAGAGCATAGCCGCCACCGGATCAAGAATATTGAAACCTGCGTCACGTATCTGTTTGAGGGCCAGGAAGCGGAGCGCGCCACCTTCGAGTTAAAGCGACGCCGAACCCTCAACAAAGCCTATAACGACCTGAATAACGCGGGGGGGCTGAGGCTGGAGGAAATCCAGGATACCGACCGGATTCTGTCTCTGCTCCCGGCCTTCTTTCATTGCCATATCAACCGCTGGATGTACACGCCGACTCCCAGCAAATTCTTGCAGCCGGAGTATCGCGCCTTCTATGAAGCATTGGTGAGAAATCTGGCTCAGTTGGGGCAGATCAGTTTCATGGTCTTGCGGCATGCCGACCGGCCGATCGCCTACTTCTTTGTCTATAGTCATGATCGCGTCGCCTATCTGTACACGCTCGTGCACGAGATGTACTATAACCGTAAGTCGCCGGGGAATATCCTCATCACCCTCCTGGTCAGCCATTTCATCCGTCGGGGATACATCGCCGTCGATCACACCAGGGGGGCCAAGGAACACAAAGGGGCATTCGCCAACAGGGAGGCGCACAACTTCCAGATTGCAATCTTCCGCCGGGCAACCGGATACGCTCTCTCTCAGGCGTATGAAGAGATCAAGAGACTGTCGCCGATGGAAAAACTGAGCCGGATTCGCTGGTTTATGGGATTGAAAAACCGGATCTATTCCTATTACCTGACCCATGGGTTGAAAGCGTTTATTCTGGCGGCGTTGCGAAAACTCCGCCGGGCCTTTTTCAGCAGCAAAACCATGCTGGTGTTTGAGTATCAACCCTGCCCGCTCCCGAAGGTGGCGCTTCCCCCCGACGTGACCATCGATCAACTGACCGAAGGCGACATTGAAACCATCGCCTCTTTTCTGGGATTCGAACCGGGCTCCCGCAAGCATGAGGCGATCCTTCAGCGATTCCGGCGGGGCGGCGAGTGCTTCGGCATGCGCATTCGCGGGACCATGGCCAACATCTCTTGGGGAATTTTTCAGCGCGATTATCTGCCGGTATTCAATCGGGATTTTGTGCTGGCCGATCAGGAAGTTTTAATGGGCGACGATTCCACCTCGCCGGTCTTCCGGGGAAGGGGGTTCCATTCGCTGTCGATCCTGTATCGCCTCCAGCGATATACCGCCCGTGGGTTGACGATCAAGACGCTGGTCACGAAGGATAATTCGGCATCATTCCGGGGATACGAAAAGCATAATTTCAAGAGAATAGCTTTCTTCCGCTCGATACGGCTCCTCGGAATCAGATTGCGATAGGGCTCGCAGGGTGGAACGGCTCACCCCCTCAGAATCAGTCCGGATCAGATGACGGCGGCGGGATAGGCGCCGCCTTCTTCAGCCATTTCATGGCCGCGCGGGCGCCGCGAATCAGCCTCGTCAGCAGAGGCCGATCGGCCAGAACGCGCCTTACCCGGAACGGCAGATAGCCGAGGAGCAATGGCATAGGGCGGGTTGGGTAGAGCCGGACATGGAAGTACGATTCGGTCTGCGGATTCCAATTGGCATGCCACGGCATATCCGTCACCAGATCGATCCGTTGCACCGATCGAGACCGACAGACATCTTGAAGAATCCGTTCCAGTAGGAGATTGCCGGGACTGCAGCGGGCATAGGCTTCATCGTAGGCTATTTTGCACATGACCAGGGAGGGACCGAATTTCACGTTCATCTTGGCGGCGACAACTTTTCCCTCGGCGCGCAGGAAATACCATTGCAGCCAGCCGGCTGCCGCCAGGCGGCGAGTCAGGGTGTAATAGAACTTCATCAGGTCCGGAGAACCCTTGATGGCTGATCCGACGCGGCCCTTCCAGCCCGACGCCTCCAGGTCAGCAAACGCCTCCAAGTGAGAAGGGTCGGCTTGTACCCCCTCGACGCTTATGATTTCCACCCCCCGCAACTCGGCCAGCTTGTTTCTCGCTTTGGTCAGGTTGCGGCGGAAATTACGGGATAGACCGGCCGGGTAGGCATCGTCGCAACCCTGCAGGGAGATAAAGGAGCCGTCACCGTCATACGTCGCAACCGCCCGCAAGCCCGGTACTCCGTGTCCGACCACGGCCAATGTCGGTGATGACCGGGGCAAACGCATCAGCCGCAGACCACTCCATGATGGGATGAACCGCCCAATCGACGACAGCAGAGACGGGATAACTTCCTCCTCCCGACCCGGAAGCGCCAGGATGTCGACGGAGAAGGTATGCCAGTCGAAGGGGACCTGCAGCGGAATCCCGCCCGAGGTCAGACGGCGCGACCCGACGACCAAAGGCAGCGCGCCGACCAGAACGGCGCCGTCGTACGCCAATAGACACAGCCAGCTTTCGCCGGGCTTAAGACGGTGCTCCAGAAAAGCACTGACCCAGGCATAAGAGGACATCGGGCGCTTGTGTGCCGCCGCCAACGCGAGGGGATCCCATTCCGCCGCTTGCTTTTGCATCTCAGCCTGGGATTTGATGGCTTCGATCCGGAGGGTCTTGTGACGCGATCGGGTCAGGTTGTCGCGAGGCAAATCATAAGATTCCGTCATACCCTTATGCTTCCGTTTGACCGACTCTATCGACGGTACATACGCGCGGCGCAGACCTCCCCGTAACGGGAATGATTCGTTTCCGTACATTATGTGTCCAGCCCCTTTTGTCTTATCGGGTGTATCATCTATTATATTGCTCGGTGCTTTTGGCCGATAATTTTAATGTACAACAGGGTTAAAAGCCGTATAATCCGTTTGTGCAATATGAAGTCAGAATCAGGATTTGAACAGACCGGCCGTTCGGAGGGATTGGTATTTCATTGTGGGACAGCAAGATATATCGTATGGGCGGCGGCAGGTTTTTTGCCATCCCTGACATGGCTTAATGTATAAGAGGGTTAGGACATGACCAGAAAGATCGTCGCTCTAGCTATAATATTTTCGACCCTGGCCACCTTGGGCATCGCCACCGACAAGACGCCCTATAAGCATATCATCGGCGGCAACGGGTACACCGGGACAAATCGATACACCTTCCGCTGGCTGGTGGAGCATTTTGACGCCTCGGCCGCCGGAGAGTATTCCTTCATGAAGGCGCTGGTCGATACCGCCCGGGCGCTCGGCCGCGATTTTCCGGTCGGTCCCTACGCCTCCAGCCAGGAGATCAACCTGTACGAGGGGGCGAATTCGGGGCTGACCTACCAGGCGCGGCTGGCCGACACCGCCCGGCACTGGCAGTATATTTATGCCAAGCATTATTTGGACAGCATCGGGGTTTCGGTGGAATCGCTGGTCGTGCATATAGCCGACAACGCCGTCAATATTACCCAGCAGGGGGACGGGAACCGCAGCTACACGCTGACGGGGCTGGCGCAACAGCAGAAGCGGTTCACCTATCAATATTGGAACAACCAGGCGGGGGACTATTTTTATCCGGCCGGGTACGTCTGGCTGGCGAATGGATACTGCCGGTATGCCCGCCAGGCCCTGGCGTACGCCTACCGCCGATATTTTATGGAGGATTCGGCCAAGTCCGGCAGGGGGCCGGTCAAAGCTCACTGGCGGATGTTCTTCATGGACAACCAGTACCGTGACGCCGGGAGGTTAGGTTCGTACTACACGATCAATTCGACCTCCGGGGGTCCGACCTCGCAGATGGACTGGATGGAACAGAAGGCGATCGAGACTGATTCGCAGATGTACTATTTTGATCACTCGACGATGCGGATCGACTCGGCCATCCAGGCCACGCTCGACTCGACTTGCCAGGCGCGGGGACTCGGTCGTATTCTTGGGTTTGCCAATATCAACAAGTTCAACGCCACCCACCTTTCGGCGGTTTTGCCGTATGTGTCGGGGGTGTCGTTGGAGAACCCGATCGATTATACGAAAGGGCCGTCCAACTGGCGGACCTGGTACCAAATGGCCGACACTATGGCTGCTCATCCGAACAAGTCTATCGTCTGGGCGATCGCCGGCGACGTCATGTGCTCCTCCGATCCGTCCAACTGGCGTTTTGACTCGACCCGCATCTACATGATGCATTACGCCTTTTACCTGACGGTACAGGACACCAACGCCTATGTCGCCATCATGCGTTTCAATGACACCCTGCGTTGGCGGGACGTGTATGAGGTCGATTTCGGCCGGCCGCTGGGGTCGGCCTATGAGGTCAGCCGGACCGGCAGCAGCGATTGGGGAACGACGCCGTACATGTATGTCATGCGGCGCGACTATTCGGGCGGCAATGTCGTACTGGTACGGACGGCGCATGGCACGGCCGATTATGTTCGCGACAGCGTGCCGGTCAACCTGCATAATCTGTATTACGAGGTCAATGCCTACGCCGACACCTCGCGCGTGGCCGACTCCATCTTCTATATGAAACCGTACATGGGCAAGATTTTTGTGCCCTCGTCATCCTGCGGAGCGCCGCCGTCGGTGCCGGCACCGTCATCGCCGGCCAACGGGTCGGCGGTATCCACGGCCAGCCCGACCCTATGCGTGACCAATTCCAGCCCAGGTCGCTGTCCCGATCCGGTGACATATCAATTTGAGATCGCCGCTGATCAGAATTTCGCCTCAATCGTGCGGCAATCCGGTGTCATACCGCAGGGATCATCGACAACCTGTTTTACGACCAGCGCTCCCCTGGATTTGGGCAAGCGGTACTACTGGCATTGCCGGGCCACCAACGGCACGGCCACCTCGCAATGGTCGGCAGCGTGGTCGTTTACGACGCCCAACACCCCGCCTCCGGCCCCCAGCGGCTCCTCGCCGACCAACGGCAGCACCCTGACGACCGCACGGCCGGTGCTGGCGGTGACCAACGTCGCCGATCCCGAGGGTATTGCCGTGACATATACCTTTGAGGTCTCAAAGTTCGGCAATTTCAGCTCCTTGGCGGCTCAGTCGGGTCAGGTCAACGCCGGGGCCGGCACAACCTCCTGGCAGGTTACCGCCGCACTCGAAAACGGGTCCGCCTATTTCTGGCGCGCGCGGGCATATGACGGCATCGCCTATAGCGCCTGGTCGACGGCACTGACGTTTACCATTAGTCTGCCGGACACCAATCATCCCCCGACGACACCGGTCGTCTACTCCCCTCCCGACGGCGCCACGATCACGTATCTTCCGGTGTCGTTGACCTGGTACAACGCCACCGATGCCGACGGAGATCCATTGACGTATCAAGTACGGCTGTACGATTCGGCCGGGACGGCAATCCTGGACTCGGCTACCGGCTTGGCCCAGGGTTCCGGACCGACGACGTCGCATTCACCCCAGTATCAGTTCATCAATGCCCGCTGGTATCGCTGGCAGGTCCGGGCGTATGACGGCAAGGCGCTTTCGGGGTGGATGACGTCGGCGGCGTTTCATCTTGACACCTTATTCGGCGTCAATCAGCCGCCGCAGGCGCCGGCGCTGGTCTCTCCCTCCGACTATGACACCCTGACGTCACTTCAAGTCACGCTGACGGCCGGGCCGGCCTTTGACCCGGAATCGGCCCCTCTGACGTACGATTTTACCTTGTATGGCGACGCCGCTCACACCCAGGTCATTGAAGCGGTCCAGAATATTCCCGGAAGCGGCGCCGGGAACAATATTCCCTGGGCGGTCTCGCAGCCGTTGTCTTCGGGAAAGGGATACTACTGGACCTGCCGGGCGTCCGACGGCGTCGGTTACTCCCCCTGGGCCGCCGATCGCCGCTTCTGGGCCTTTGATTTTTCGGTCAATGCCGACCAGCAGACGCCGGCAAACTTGAAGCCTCGTTCGGGGTCTACGGTCAAAACGCTGCGCCCATTGCTGGAAGTGGCCAACGTGGTCAGCAACCTGACGGAAAACCTTTATTACTTTGAGATTTCCGAAGATCCCACCTTTATCAATCGGATTTACTCCGGTCCGGTTGAAGAGAGCTCGTCCGGCACGACCTCATGGCAGGTATCGGTGCCACTATCCTCGGGACGGACGTACTATTGGCGCAGCCGGGCGAATAATTCGCCCTATAGCGAGGTTTTCGGGCTGCGCGTCCAGGCCGAGGTATTCATGGCGCCGAATCCCTATAAGTCGTTCAAGAACAGCCGGCAGGTCAAGATATACAACATGGCCACCGACGGCGTCCTGACGATTACGACCATCACCAGTGAGGTCGTCCGGGTGCTCAACGGGAACGCCTCCGGTTTGGTGGTATGGGATGTCACCAATTCCGACGGGCGAGCGCTGGCCTCTGACGTGTATTTGTGTTATTACAAGGACCGCGATAAGGCGGTCAATTTCAAGTTTGCAGTGATACGATGACGTGAGGGGGAGTCTCGGCTCCCCCTTCACATTTCACCCGCGTATCGGATGAAAACGACATGGCAGGGACGGCCTTCGTATTCCTCAATGGGCATTATCACCCGGGTGACCGCCTCCTGGTGAAGCGTCAGCTTCGCCGCCGACGTCCCCGGCCGCTGGTCATCGCCGTCGACGGCGGCCTGAGCTTTGTGCAACGGTGCGGGCTGGCGCTTGATTTCTGGCTGACCGACCTGGACTCGGCGCCGACGATCAGAAAAGGATTTCTCAGCCAAGCCCAGTTGCTGCTGCACCCGTCCATCAAGGATAAAACCGACGGCGAGCTGGCGCTGGAGTTCTGCCGGCGCAACGACCTCACCGACATCACCATCTTCGGCTGGTACGATTCCAACGGCGAGACCGATCATTTGCTGGGGAATCTCCTGCTCTATGAAAACCACCTCAAGGGGAAGCGCCCGCTGCGGGTGCGCTATCTCGACAGCCGCCAGGAGATCTATCCGGTCTCGAACGGGAGGCAACACCTGGCGGGGTATCGTGGACGGCGTCTGTCCATTGTTCCGATCAGCCGGCGGATCGTCCTGAGCTTGAGCGGTACGGCTTTCCCGGCGCGGGAGCTGGTCGTCAGCCGGGGTCAAAGCATCGCCCTGCGCAACCGAATTACGGCCGGCCGGGCTTCGGTTACGGTCCGAGGCACGGCGCTAATTCTTGTTGGGGAGTAAAATTATTATCTTGATGGCGCCCGACTATTATTGTTAGTTTGGGCATCTGGCCTAAAGAGGAGCCGCGCGCGACCATGGAAATCAAAGCCACCGGCAAGACGGATATCGGCCTCGTCCGACAGGCGAACGAAGACTATATCAAGATCTGGGACGAGAAGAACCTCTATGTCGTCTGCGACGGCATGGGGGGCCATAACGCCGGCGAGGTGGCCTCATCGACCGCCTGCGAACTCACGGCCCGGCTGTTCGGCGGGTATTTTGAGGAGCTTCTGGCCGATGAGCGTCTCGCTCTTCCCCGCATTCTTCCGCCGTCGACCGACGTTCTGGTAAAGACGGTTCGGATCGTCAATCATTGGATTCACCGACGGGCGGCTTCCGACCCGAATTTGGCCGGTATGGGAACGACCATCGTGGCGGCGGTGATTGAAGACGATATCATGACTCTCCTTCATGTCGGCGACAGCCGCATTTATCGTTTTTTTGACGGCCAGCTGTTCCGCCTGACGGTCGATCATAGCTGGGCGGCCGAGGTGGAGCGGGCCGAACAAGTCAGCGCCGAGGAAGCCCGCCAGCGGGTCAATCGCAACGTGATCACCCGCGCCCTGGGAGTCAAGGCCTCGGTCGACATCGACGTCGCCGTGCGAAAAATAGTCGAAGACGACATCTATATCCTCTGTACCGACGGCCTCTGCGGATTGGTTGAAGACAACGACATTCGCCGGGTTACCGCCGCCGGGCGCGGCAACGTCGACACCATCGCCGCCGACTTGGTGCAACTGGCTCGTGAGCGGGGAGGAACCGACAATATCAGTGTTGTGGCCTTACGCGTATTCGGCTCGGTTCGGCCGTCGGCCTATGCCGAACTCGAGGCCGTGACGGTCGACGCCGGACCACCCGAATCGTATCCGGCCGAAGAGGATTGGGCGGTCGAGGCGGCCGACCCTGGCCGCCGAAGACGGGAGTCGCGGCCCGCAACCGGCCGTCCGGCATTTCCTTTGGTCGCGGCAATTATCGTGATCATGATAATCGTGGTCACTTTCTACTTCATCTTTCGAGGTTGACCGACGCGGCCGGAGCAGCCCGCGGAATTTGATTGACAGGGGGGCCGGACACCGCCTATATTGAACGTCGCACAGAACGGTAAATGCGCCCATAGCTCAACTGGATAGAGCGTCTGGCTACGGACCAGAAGGTTGGGGGTTCAAGTCCTCCTGGGCGTATTTTATTTTGCCTCCGATCGGAAGCGGTTTTTCCCTGGGGCCGTCACCGGCGAAAGCGATTTTTGCCTTGGAATTTCACCCCCGCCGCAATATACTGTCGTCAATTCATAATTTCATGTCTGTAGAGGATCACCGCATGGCGTTCCCCGTTTCGGGTCGCCTGGAAGGGAGTCTCGCCCATGTCTATTATCTCTAAGAAAGGGCCTTGCCGCGCCGGCCGACTGCTGTGCGCTCTGCTGGCGCTGGCGCTGGGTCAGGCCGCTTATCCGCAGACGCTGACCCCGCCCGTGGCCAGGATAATTCCCAAGGTCGACACCGTACTTAACCATGTCAGGGTCGACAACTATTTCTGGTTGAGAGAGAGAGACAATCCGGACGTGACCGCCTACTTGCAGGCGGAGAACCAGTACACCGACGTCGTCATGAAACCGACCGAGAAGCTTCAGGAGAAACTGTTCATAGAAATGCGGCGGCGGATCAAGGAAAGCGACTTCTCGGTGCCGGCCAAGAAGGATTCGTTTTACTACTATTACCGGACGGAAGAGGGCCGGCAATATGGTCTCTACTGCCGCAAGCTCGGGTCACTGAATGGTCCCGAACAGGTGTTGCTCGACGAGAATCAGCTGGCGGTCGGCCATCCATACTTCAGCGTGGGAACGATGAAGGTCAGTCCCGATCATCGGTACCTGGCCTATGCCGTGGATACCACCGGCCGGGAGATTCATACCCTGTACGTCAAGGATTTGATCGGCGACTCCCTGTATCCGGAAACGATTTCCAACGCCTATCCCGGCCTGGAATGGGCCGGCGACAGCCGAACACTCTTTTATGTGACCTTTGACCATATCCTTCGCCCCTACAAATTATTCCGGCACGTCATCGGCACCAGTCCCGCCGATGATCGTCTGGTTTTTCATGAGCCGGACGAAGCCTACAACCTTACCATCGAAAAGACCAAGAGCAAGAAGTACCTGGTCGTCTTCCTGGAAGCGATCGACGGCTCGGAGGTCCATTACCTGCCGGCCGACGACCCCAACGGCGACTTCACCCTGCTGACGCCCCGCCGGCCGCATGTCGAGTACTATCTGGAACATTCCGGCGACAATTTCTATATCCTGACGAACGAGGAAGCCGAAAATTTCAGGGTATTCAAGACGTCGATCACCGACCCGTCGCATGAGAGCTGGCAGGAGATTATTCCCCCGCGCGATTCGGTGTTTGTCACCGGCCTTGAGATGTATCGCGATTTCATGATCATCCTCGAACGGTATCAGGGAGTGTACCGACCCCGCGTCATGAACCTCGCCGACGGCCAGTCATATTATATCGAGTTCCCGGAGCCGATCTACATGGTCTGGTCCTCCGGCGAGGGTGAATATGAAGGCGATCTATTCCGTTTTGTGTATACGTCGCTGGTCATGCCGTCAAGCATCTATGACTATAATATGCGGACCCAGCAGCGAACGCTGCTGAAGCGCTATGAAGTTCTGGGCGGGTTCGACCCCTCGCAGTATGTCTCGGAGCGTATCTTCGCCAAGGCGGCCGACGGCGCGATGATTCCGATTTCGCTGGTTTATCGCAAGGGAATGAAGCGGGACGGCGGCAATCCGCTCTACCTGTATGGGTACGGCGCTTACGGATACAGCTCCGAGCCGACCTTCCATTCCAGCCGGCTGAGCCTGATCGACCGCGGCTTTATCTTTGCCATCGCCCACGTCCGGGGCGGGAGCGAAATGGGTCGCTACTGGTACGACCAGGGAAAGCTGTTCAATAAACGCAACACCTTTACCGACTTCATCGCCTGCGCCGAGCACCTGGTCAAGGAGAAGTACACGTCGGCCGACCGCCTGGTGGCCCAAGGCGCCAGCGCCGGCGGTCTGCTTATGGGGGCGATCGCCAATATGCGGCCGGACTTGTTCCGCGTCATCGTGGCCGACGTTCCCTTTGTGGACGTCATCAATACCATGCTCGATCCAACCATCCCGCTGACGGTCAATGAATACGACGAATGGGGTAATCCGGGGAAGCAGGAAGACTATGACTACATGATGACCTACTCCCCGTACGATAATGTCAAGGCCCAGAATTACCCCGCCCTGCTGATCCGAGGCAGCATGTACGACGCCTCGGTGCAATATTGGGAGCCGGCCAAATGGACCGCCAAGCTGCGGGCGCTGAAGACCGATCACAACCGATTGTTACTCAAGATCAACATGGAGGCGGGGCACGGCGGTGCATCAGGACGGTTTGACAGCCTGCGGGAGACGGCCTTTGAATTTGCGTTCATCCTGGACGTGCTCGGGATAAAGAAATAAGGCTCGGGTTGAGAAGGCTCGCCGGTCGACGGCGATGACCTGATGGCGCCGGGTGCAGCCCAGGCGGCCACCCGCATCAGTGATATCAGTATACAAGAACCCGGTCGCCCCATCGGACCAGAGAGACGATGGCATCCATCCGGCATGGCCAGGTTCGAAAGCGGCCGAGAAAAAGTGCTTGCTACAGCGGAGGGGAAATATATTTTGCATATGAGCGTCTGCCAATCGTCACATCAGGAGCCTTACGGGAGGGTATATGAATAAATGCAAGAACCCAATTGTGGGTGGTCTGGGATTAATGCTGATTGTTACCCTGGCCGCTCCGGCGGCCGGGGCCGATGGCATCATTGCCGATCATATGGTGATCACCGCTTTTGATTCGATTCCTGCTTCAGTGATTAATCAGATCAAAAGCGGAAATTCTCTGTTTTACGGTCATACCTCGCATGGCAGCCAGATAGTGACCGGCATGGGAATGCTCCGCGACGAGAACAGTCTTTATGACTTTAATAACGGCTCCGGAACGTTGGCATTGGCGGAGTACGGCGGCGATCTGGGTAACGCCGAAGACACCGCCTGGGCGGCCATTACCCGCCAGGCGCTGGACGAACCCGGCAACAATTTTACGACGGTCATCTGGTCCTGGTGCGGCCAGGTATCCTGGGCGACCGAGGAAGGAATAAATACCTACCTGTACGCCCTGGATCAACTGGAGCAGTCCTATCCCGACATCAAGTTCATCTATATGACCGGGCATTTAGACGGCACCGGCCCGACCGGAAATCTCTATCTTCGCAACGATCAGATTCGAGCCTACTGCGCCGCCAACAACAAAACCTTGTTCGACTTCGCCGACATCGAAAGCTACGATCCGAGCGGCGCGTATTATCCGGATGAAACCGATTACTGCAACTGGTGTACCACCTGGTGCGCCGCCCACACCTGCCCGACCGGCTACGATTGCGCCCACTCGCAGTGCTTCAACTGCTATCAGAAAGGAAAGGCGTTCTGGTGGATGATGGCCCGGCTGGCGGGGTGGAATCCGGCCCAGGACACGATTCCGCGCATTCTGGCGACTTTTCCGATGCAAAACCAGTTGTATGTCCCGGCCACAGCTCCTCCGATATCAGTGACCTTCAGCCTGGCGATGGATACGACGACCATAACCGCCGCCACGATGGTCGTGAACGGTGACCAAACCGGCAAGCACGCTGGGACGATCAGCTTTGACGGCGATCCCGCATCGGCTACTTTCAAGCCGGACGAGGTATTTACGCATGGCGAGGTCGTCACGGTGACGCTGACCCCGGCCATCAAGTCGGCGGCGGGGGTGGCGCTGGCGCAGGCCTATAGCTGGTCCTTCACTGTCACTGCCTCCGGCGGCACGGGACAATTCGTTCTTGACTCCGTTTATCCGGCCGGTTCCTACCCGCAAATGGTTATTGCCGCCGATTTCGACCATGCTCTCGGACTCGATTTGGCCACAGCCAACATGGGAAATGGAAGCGTCGGGGTTGCGCTTAATACCGGCGGGGCGACATTTGCGCCCTTTCAGCCGAATGATGTCATGTGGAATCCGACCGCCATCGACGCGGCCGACTTTGATGGCGATATGAACACGGACTTGGCCGTTGTCGGAGAAGAAGGCGAGTATATGGTCTCGCTTGTGATTCTGAAGAATACGGGCGACGGAAGTTTTGTCCCCTCTCCCTATAATCTTGGCGGCGTCTTTGCCGGTGAGGTGGTCGCAGCCGATTTTGACGGCGATGGCCATGTTGATGCGGCCGTGGGCAGCGATGATGAGATAAGAATCTACTTGAATGCCGGAGACGCTACCTTTGCGCCGGCGGCGATTTACTTGGTAGCGGGAGGCGGGGCGATCTGCGCCGCCGATCTGAATGATGACGGCCGTCCCGATTTGGCCGTGACCCTGGGATGGGACAGCAGTATCGTCGTCTTGCCGAATAACGGCGACGGCACTTTTGCCTCCGGTACCACCTATCCGATTGGGGTCCCACCGGGATATATCGCGGCGGCCGATCTCAACGGCGACGGTCACCTCGATCTGGCCGCCTCCAGCGGATTTGCCAACCTGGTTGTTGTCCTGTTAAACGATGGGAGCGGTGGCTTCGGGCCAACGGCCAGCTATTCGGTCGGGCTCCGACCGGCGTCCGTCTGCGTCGCCGACCTGGATGCAGATCACGATCTCGACCTGGTCACCGCCAATATGGATACCACCACTGTCTCGATATTGCTGAATGACGGGAATGGCGCCTTTGCCCCCCGTCAGGATTACGACGTCGGTGGAAGACCCAGTTCAGTATTCGCGGCTGACCTTGACCGGGATGGTGATCTTGACCTGGCCACCAGCAATTTCTATACCTCCACCGTTTCGATTCTTCTTAATCAAGGCAGATCGTACATGTGTGGCGACGCCAACCGTGACAGTAAGCTCGGCATCGGTGATGCCGTATTTGAGGTCAACTACATATTCAAGGGCGGCCCGGCCCCCAGCCCGCTCGAGGCCGGCGACGCCAACTGCGATCACGCCGTGAACGTCGGTGACGCCGTTTACACCATAAACTACATCTTCAGGGGCGGCCCTCGCCCCTGCTGCCCGTAAAACTGCGGCACGTCTGACTATCATCGGGCCGGTCTTTTGCCCGGCCCGAATTCGTTGGAAGCCGGTCGCAGGCATGGAGCCGCCGCGTCGCACGTGGAAAAGGACTGCACGATCGTTCCATTCCCATCGTGGCATGGCCATATTTGCTTGACAATCCCAAGAAGGATTTCATAGATTGCTTCGACTATTGGGGACACTGCTATCCGTTGGATGAAGAATCAGGGAAAGGGAGGCTTATCTATGAGAATTCTGGCGATTTCATGTGGTATCGCGATGGTGCTGTGCGCGGCGATTATCGCAGCCGACGATCCCACCCCGGTCCCGCTAACCGCCATAAACGTGCATATGCTGGGACCGGAGCAGGTCGGCAACCAGCCGCCGCTTCTGACGCCGCCGGAAAATCCGCAGACGTCGGCCAAGATTCTGCTGGGGAAAAAACTCTATTTTGACACCCGGCTGTCGCAGGACAACACGATTAGCTGCGCCACCTGCCATAATCCGGGCATGGGATGGTCGGATGCCGGGCCGACCAGCTCCGGCATTCGCGGCCAGAAGGGGGGTCGGCGGGCGCCGCCGGTGTCCAATTCCGCGTACAGCCCGCTGCAGTTCTGGGACGGTCGCGCCCCCAGCCTGGAAGAGCAGGCCAAGGGACCTATCGCCAATCCGATCGAAATGGGCAATACCCATGAGATTATGGTCAAGACGCTGAATGAGTACCCCGGCTATGTCGAGGAGTTCAAGACAGTGTTTGGATCGACCCCGATTACGGTCGATCAGGTGGCTCAGGCAATCGCGGCCTATGAGCGAACGGTTGTCACGACCGATTCCCCCTTCGACCGCTTCGTGCGGGGCGACCTGACCGCCCTCACTCCTCTGGAGAGAAAAGGTCTGGAGATATTCAACGGCAAGGGGCACTGCTCCGCCTGCCACTGGGGCGGGAATCTCAGCGACGGACGATTCCATACCCTTGGTGTGGCGTCGATTGATCCGCAGAAGAAAGATGAAGGCCGGTACGCCATAACCAAGAATTCCAAAGACCAAGGCGCGTTCAAAACGCCGACCGTCCGAGACGTCGGGTTACGACCGCCCTATATGCACACCGGAGCCGAAAAAACGCTGGAAGACGTCATCAAGATCTATGAGCTTGGGGGCGGACCGGAAGACGCCAATCTGGATCCATTGATGGTGCCGCTGGGGCTGTCGCAACAGGAAATCAAAGCTCTGGCGGCATTCATGAAGCGCGCCATGACCAGCACCAATCCATCGGTGGCCAACGAGAAACCGATACCAGCCAACGAGCTGCCAAGGTAAAGGAGGAGCAGATGAAAACGATGCGCATCAGCCTCTTGCTAGTTGTTGGCCTGCTTCTGATCATGCCCGAGTTCAGCCAGGCTATTCCGGCCTTTGCCCGAAAGTATGGCTTCAACTGCAACATGTGCCATACCTCCTTCACCAAGCTGAACGACTTCGGCCAACGATATCGCGACAACGGATATCAGATTCCCGGCCAGGCAGGCGGCGAGAAGAACGTCTTCGCAACCCCGCCGCCGCTGGCGCTGCGGACAGCGACGGGGCTGCAAATGGCCTACTCTCACCCAACGACCACATCCACGTTCTTCCTTAACGGTCTTGACCTGCTGGCCGCCGGCGCCCTGCATAAGAACATCTCGTTTCTGATGATTTACACTCCCCGGATCGACGAACCGGCCGCGGATCACACGGGCGCTGCCAATGGGACAAATCCAAGCCAGCTCGGCGCCCTGGAGTCGGCCAACCTCGTTTTCAGCAATATCGTGGAAGACCTCGTGAACGTCCGTGTGGGACGGTTTGAGCCGGCTTATCATCCCTTCAGTTCGAAACGGTCGTACTACCTTCTATCATCATACGAGGTGTACACATTTTCCGCCCCTGACAGTGCCTTTGTCTTCGACGATAACCAGATCGGCGTCGAGGTGACCGGCCATCTGCGCAACGGCTTTGGCTATGGCGCCGGCATGGTCAACGGCAATGGCGCCAATCCCGACAATAACAAATATAAGGACGTTTACCTGCGCCTACAGCAGACGGTCGGACGGGGCAGCGGGCAGAGCGCCGGCCAACGGATCGGCCTTTTCGGATATTATGGCTGGCTGCCGACCGAAACGGGGCGGACGAGCGACTTGACCGGTGCCGCCGAGGGAGGCAACAGCAAACAATTCTACCGTGTCGGCGGCGATCTCAGCCTGAATTACAGCACCTTCAATCTTATGGCGATGTTCATACAGGGGGTGGACGACAAGGCGTTCAATCCTCTGGATACGGCCAAAGACTACGCCTACACGGGGGGATTCGCCGAACTGGATTGGTCCGGACTGTTGAACAACCGGCTGCTGGCCTCGGCCATGTTTAACTGGGTGCGGCCGCCATCTCCATACCGGGATGATGACGAGGTAAAGGCTTATTCGGCGTTGATCAGGTATTACCTGGGTGATTGGACGGCGGTCAATATCGCCCTGCACGCCGAGTACACACATCGCGAAGTCGGCAAAAGGAGTCCGCACAAAGACGATGTGGTCGGTTTAATGGTCGATTTCGCCTTCTGAGTGCTGATGCATACCGGAGCACCGGATTTGCCATGCCCCGGACCGAACAAGGCCATACAAGGCGTCAGGGATAAATACCCCTGACGCCTTTTGTGCATAAATCTGTGAGGATGGCATTCATGCATTCAGCCGCGGGCGGCGAGTCGGAAATTTTCCGCCCCCGACTTCGTTGCCCATCGCTCAAATTATTGCAAACTTATGGCGCTTTTGGCTTGTTTAAGTTACAATAGTCCATGTTCAGGGAGATTCACGGTTAACTGTCATATGAGCGGCAGACAATGTGCGATTTTGGAATTGACATGATGCCCGATAAGAATCTCTTCCCGCGCCGGTATTGCCCGGCCGGTGGGGCCGGATTTATTCTCGGTTTGATCACGCTGGCGCTCATAAACGCCGTCTCCGCTTCAGCCGAAGATACAACCCCGCCGATGTCCGTTGCGATTCCGGTCGATTCACTGCGCCTCGAACGGGTTGTGAGCGAGACTATACGCAACAACAATCACCTGGCGGCCGCGCGATATATGGAGGCGGCGGTGCGCGCCAAGGCCGCTTCGGCGGGCGCCTGGGACGATCCGATGCTGATGATCGGCGTGCGGAATCTGCCGACTTCGTTCGACTTCACCATGGATCCGATGACGATGACCATGCTCGGCATCAGCCAGACTATCCCCTATGGCGGCCAGAAGGGGTTGTCATCGAAGGCGGCGCGCGCCGAGGCCGAGGCCGCCACCGAAGAACGTCGCGGCATGGAGGTGGACCTGGCCACGGCGGCAAAGACGGCCTTTTATGATCTGTATCTGAAGCAACGAACCGTTGAGGAATTGAACCGGCAAAAGGCGCTGCTGGAGGAAGTGGCAACGGCGGCCGAATCAAGGCTGCGCGCCGGCCTGGGCGGGCAGGATGAGATCTTGTCGGCGCAGGCTGACGTCTGGCGCCTGGAATCATCGATTCAGGCCATATGGGCGGAACTGGAAGCGGCCCGGTACTCATTGAACGAATTGCGCGGAGTTGCCGTCGCCGATTCGATCCCCCCCCTGGCCGCCCCTGAAATCGATGCTGTTCCCGCGTCACCCGAGGCTTGGCTGGCGCTGGCGCACGAACAGTATCCCCCCCTGCGGCAATGGCGAAGGCAGGCCGAGGGATTCGCTTTGTCCTCGGCGGCCGCCCGCCGGATGCGCTGGCCAATGCTCACCCTGTCGGCTGACTATGGCATACGGCGCAGCACGGCGATGGAACGGCGCGACAATATGGTCGGCTTTCAGGCGGCCTTTACCCTGCCGCTGTTTTCGGGAAAGCAACAAGGGCAAATGGCACGATCGATGACCGCCATGCAGAAGAATGCCGAAGCCGAGCTTTCCCAGACGGAGCGCACCGTTGAGACGGCACTACGGACGCTTCATCAGCAGGCACGCCAATTGCAGGATAACCTGCGGCTCTACCGCGAACAGATCAGCCCAGCTTCAGAAGAGGCTTATCGCTCGGCTTTGGCCGGATATGCCAACGGCCGCTTGACGCTGGCGACTCTGTTGGGGTATGCCGGCATCGTCTATCGCGATCGGCTGACCGCCATCCAGATGTCGTATGACCTGGCGAAAACGCTGGCCGAAGTGGAACGGTACACCACCGATCCGGCCCGCTGGGAGACCAACCCGCCGGGGACCGGCCTTCAGACGAAGGGACAATGATATGTCGGATAATCATCATACCAGCGATTTCCACGACTATGAGCCGCTGCCGGAAGGGGAAGAGGCGCCCCCTCCGTATGTTCGGACGATGGCCATCGTCCGCTGGGTGATT
>CAZPEV010000004.1:0-8756 GCA_964585635.1 uncultured Ignavibacteriales bacterium | reverse complement strand
AGCGGTCTTGCCCTCTTCGCGGTCATCATGATCCTGTCGTATATCGGCCTTATGCCCGGCGGTAATGCCGGCGCCGAAACCACCCTTTATCATTGCCCGATGCATCCGACGTATGTCAGCAATCAGCCGGGGGAATGCCCTATCTGCGGAATGACCCTGGTGCCGATGAAGAGCGGAAGCAAGGATACGACGATGCCGATGACCATGCCGATGACGGACTCAAGCCGTGCAATGACGGCCCCGGCAGTGCCGCAAGGCGAGGCGATTCGCTACACCTGTCCCATGCATCCGGAGATCATTTCTGACAAGCCGGGGGAATGCCCGATATGCGGCATGGACCTGGTTCCGATGAAGCCGTCCGAACCGGCCGGCGGCGGCGATCAACAGCATGTCATGAATCCGGCCGACAGCAGCAGCGTGCCGGGTCTGGTGTCGGTGACGATTGACCCCCATCGCCTGCAGTTGATCGGTGTCCGGACGGGAAAAGTTGAACGGCGATCATTGGCCGACCGCCTGCGCTTGGTGGGATACGTGACTCCTGACGAGACGCGCCTGACCAATCTGACCATCCGTCCCGGGGGATGGATCCAGAAGCTGTTTGTCAATCAGACCGGCCAGGCGGTCAAGAAGGATCAGCCGCTTTTGACCATCTACAGCCAGGACCTGTTCCAGGCGGAGCAGGACTTTCTGGCATCGATGAAAAGCGCCGCCCGAGATTCCGATGATTCGCTGCTGGCGACCACCCGTCGCGAGCTTGCCCGCGCTGCTCGCGAACGTCTCCGCCTCCTGGGATTGGCCGACGAGGATATCGCGGCTCTGGAGCAGTCCGGGACAGCCCTGCCGGAGGCTCCCTTGCGCAGCCCATTTACCGGAGTCGTACTGGAAAAGAACGTGGTCGAGGGCCAGTACGTCGGTTCCGGCCAGAACTTGTTCACCATCGCCGACCTGAGCACGGTCTGGGTGCTGGCCGGGATATATGAGCAGGATATCGCCGGCATTGCAATCGGTCAAAAGGCGAAGATGAGAATCACCGCCAGGCCGGGCGAAGAGATCGAGGGAACGGTAAGCTTCGTGTACCCGACCGTATCGGAACAGACGCGAACGCTGAATGTCCGCCTTCAATTCCCCAATCCCGGTCTGCGCCTCAAGCCGGGAATGTTCGCCGAGGTCGAATTGGAGCGCGGCAGCGAGCCGGTGCTGGCGGTACCGTCGGAGGCGGTCATGGACGGCGGCGAGATGCAATACGCCTTCGTGGTCCATGATGGCCGGCATTTCATACCGCATCGGGTTGCGATCGGCCGGGCGTCCGATGATTGGATTGAAGTGCTCTCCGGTTTGCAGGAGGGGGACGAAGTCGTCACCAGTGCCAATTTCCTGATCGATTCCGAAAGCCGGTTGAAGGCCGCGGTCGCCGGTATGAGCGGCGCCGGCGCTCACGCCGGACATGGTCATTGAGCATGAGCCCGAGGCCGGAATGATTCGCACCATCATCGATTTCAGCGCCCGCAACCGCACCCTGGTAATCATGGCCACGCTCTTCGCCTGCGCCGGGGCGTGGTATTCCATCCAGAGCATCCCGCTGGACGCCATTCCCGACCTCTCCGACGTCCAGGTCATCCTCTTTACGGAATGGATGGGACGTGGTCCCGACCTGGTCGAAGATCAGATCACTTATCCTATCGTCAGCGCGCTGCTGTCGGCGCCGCATGTATCGGCGGTGCGCGGGTACTCCATGTTTGGGATGTCGTTCGTCTACGTGATCTTCGATGAGGGCACCGACATCTACTGGGCGCGCACCCGCGTGTTGGAGTACATGAAACAGTTCGAGGGGAAGCTTCCGCCGGGGGTGGCCCCGGTTATCGGACCCGACGCCTCGTCGGTCGGCTGGGTGTTCCAATACGCCTTGGTCGACAGTTCCGGACGGCACGATCTGGCCGATATGCGAACCTTTCAGGATTTTCATCTGCGGTACGCCCTGGCCTCTGTTCCCGGCGTGGCCGAGGTCGCCAGTATTGGCGGATATCAAAAGCAATATCAGGTGGAGGTCGATCCCGACAAGCTGCGCGCCTTCGGCCTGTCCATCGGCGACGTCACCCGAGCCATCCGGCAGAGCAATCGTGACGTCGGCGGCCGCGTTCTGGAGATGACGGAGCGGGAGTACTTCGTCAGGGGACAAGGGTATATCAAAGATCTCGATGCCTTGCGCCGCATAAGTCTCGGCGTCGGGCCGGGAGGGACGCCGATTCTCCTCGACCACGTCGCCCGAATCGGTTTCGGGCCCGAGATTCGCCGCGGCGTCGGCGAACTGGATGGCATCGGGGAGGCGGTCGGTGGCATCGTCATCATGCGATATGGTGAAAACGCGTTGGATGTTATCAAGCGCGTTAAAGATAAAATCACCGAGCTGACGCCGTCGTTCCCGGATGGGGTCAGTCTGAAGATAACCTATGATCGCTCCAACCTGATTACCCGTGCCATCGCCACCCTCCGGCGAACGCTGATCGACGAGGGTATCGTAGTGGCACTGGTGATTCTCATCTTCCTTCTGCATTTTCGCAGTTCGCTGGTTCCGATCATCACGTTGCCGATCGCGGTAGGATTGGCGTTCATCCCCATGCACCTGCTGGGCATCAACTCCAATATTATGAGCCTGGGCGGCATCGCCATCGCCATCGGCGCCATGGTCGACGCCTCGATTGTCCTGGTGGAAAACGCCCATAAGCGGCTGGAAAAAGCGCCCCCGGGGGCCAATCGAAGCGACGTGATCATCGCCGCCGCCAAGGAGATCGGCCCGTCGATATTCTATTCGCTGCTCATCATCACCGTGGCCTTCTTGCCGGTCTTTGCCCTGACCGGCCAAGGGGGTAAACTCTTCAAGCCGCTGGCCTATACCAAGACTTTCTCAATGTTCTTCGCGGCCATTACGGCCGTCACGG
The DNA here is from genome assembly GCA_964585635.1 of uncultured Ignavibacteriales bacterium. Taxonomy (GTDB): domain Bacteria; phylum Zixibacteria; class MSB-5A5; order GN15; family JAAZOE01; genus CAZPEV01. Next base: position 5,820 of record CAZPEV010000004.1, on the reverse strand, counting down.
TGGCCCCGGCCCTCATGACACTGCTCATTCGGGGAAAGATCCGTCCCGAAAAGCATCATCCGGTGTCGCGGCTGCTGATCGCAATTTATAAACCGTTCGTCTATGTGGCCCTGCGGAATCCCAAGACCACCATCGCCATCGGCCTGCTGGCGATTATCTCCGCGCTGCCGATGATCCCCAAGATCGGCTCCGAATTCATGCCGCCGCTTAACGAGGGGGACATTCTCTACATGCCGACCACCTTCCCCAATATCTCGATCGAGGCGGCCAAGCAATACCTGCAATATCAGGATCGCGTCATCCGCTCGTTTCCGGAAGTGGTCTCGGTCTACGGCAAGGCCGGGCGGTCCGAGACGGCCACCGATCCCGCTCCGCTCAGCATGCTGGAAACGATGGTGCAATTGAAGCCGATGGATCAGTGGCGGGAGGTGCCTCACGAGCGGTGGTATTCTTCCTGGGCGCCGGGGTTCCTTAAGACCGCCCTCCGTCCGCTCTGGCCGGAGACGAAGCGGATCACCTGGAAGGAACTGGTGGATGAGTTCGATCGGGCGCTGCAGATGCCCGGCTGGACAAATGCCTGGACGATGCCGATCAAGACCCGCATCGACATGCTTTCGACCGGTATCCGCACGCCGATCGGCGTCAAGGTTTTCGGAACGGACTTGAATGAAATCGAGCGGATCGGAACCGACCTGGAGAAGCTGCTGTCGCGCGTGCCGGCCACCCGCAGCGTCTACTCCGACCGCAACACCGGCGGATATTATATCGATATCATCCCCAACCGCGAGGCCATCGCCCGCTATGGGCTGACCATTCAGAACGTCAACGATGTCATCGAGGCGGCCATCGGGGGAACCCCGATCGACGTCACGGTCGAGGGGCGCAATCGCTTCACCATCAACGTCCGCTACCCGCGCGACTTGCGGCAAAATATCGATCAACTCAAGCGCGTGCTGGTACCGCTGCCCGCTACCGAACCCAAACCGACCTCCGGCGGGATGTCGGGCATGGGCAATCGGCCGTCGTCGTATGCCCCTCCCCTGCTGGCCGGACTCGATCCCCTCGTCGACCTTCAGGCCTGGCGGTCAACCTTGCTCCTGGCCCAGATGGACAACATGGCGCGGCCGCAGGATGACAGGCCCGGCGGTGTGTCGGGCGCCACGAGCCGGCCGTCGTCATCGGACGGAGGCAGATCATCAGGCGGGTCGGCCCCGGCCGGCGGCGCCAACTCATGGCTTTCGCCGCAGGGCCGCGCCCATATCCCGCTGGGGCAGATCGCCGATATCAAGATTGCCGGCGGCCCGCCGATGATCCGCGATGAAAACGGCCTATTGGTGGGGTACGTGTATGTCGATATCGACCAGAACGTCCGCGACATTGGCAGCTATGTCAACGAGGCCAAACAACTGGTTTCGCACGACCTCAGCCTTCCCGCCGGATACTATCTGAAATGGACGGGACAGTACGAGTTGCTCCAGGTCATGGCCCAGCGCATGCGGATCGTCATTCCGATCACGATCATCCTTATCATCGTCCTGCTCTACCTGAATTTCCGCAACTTAACGGAGACACTCATCGTCCTCGCTTCGGTGCCGTTTGCCCTGGTCGGCAGCATCTGGCTGATGTATTTTCTGGGATACAATTATTCCACCGCCACCCTGGTGGGAATCATCGCGTTGGTGGGACTGGCCACCGAAACCGGCATCGTGATGATTCTTTACCTTGACCACGCCTACGAGCGGCGCAAGAGGGCCGGCAAGATCCGTGACTTAAACGATATCATCTGGGCCCATATGGAAGGGACCGTCATGCGGGTCCGCCCCAAGCTGATGACGGTCGGGACGACCATGATCGGTCTGGTGCCGCTTCTGTGGGCCCAGGGAACCGGCGCCGACGTGATGAAGCGGATTGCCGCACCGATGATCGGCGGCCTGATCAGTTCCACCTTCCTGACGCTGGAAATCATACCGGTGATCTATACCTACTGGCGCCTCTGGCAGATTCGTCATGAGCGCCGGCAACCCGGCTCGACCACGGCCAAACCGCAGCCGAACGAGACCGCCGGATAGGATGACAATCGGATTTGGCTGTCCGTTCCCATCTCGTCCTGATTGACTCCCCAGGAAAACGCCAAGCTGGACCTCCCGGCGCTCAACCCAAGGGGAAAGCGCTTGTGAATCCGCCCCTCCAACGATATATTATTGTCGGTGACGGGTCAGCACGACCTGGCCGTCGTTCCATTCGGCCTTGCAGCGGCAATTCATCATTACGGAGGGTTGCCCGCCGGCCGTTATCGAGGGTGATGATCAGACCATAATTATTATGTCCAGCGGAAGACGATGGTGGTTTCGGATCGGGGCGGCGATAGGAGTCCTGCTCGCCCTCCTGATATGGTCGCAGCCGGCTGCCGGCGCTGATCGGCTTGAGATATCGTCCGGCCGCGACACCGCCTACTTGCCGTTGGCACTCGATCTGGTGTGGGCCATCGACATGGGAACCGGCTCCAAGCCGATTCTTCGTCCGTTGCAGGTAATAAATCCCTGCCTGGGCGATTCCGGCCTGGGGAATTTCGTCCAGAGCTATAATCCGCCGCTGTATGCCGATGATCCCGGCATCTTCAGTCTGTATCATTTCCCCTCGTTGCGTCTGGTGGATGATGATCCCGTCAGGATGACGATAAACGACTGGGTCATTTATGACGATGCCATCCATGGCGCCGGCACCGTTATCGCTGCTGGTTATCGGCATGATTCCGCCTTCGCCGTCCGGTTGCTGCCGGGGCGCGACACGCTGGCCTGGTTGTTTCTGGCCACCGGTCGCGACGCCACCGGCGACGGCCGCTGGGAAACGGAGTCGCCCATTGTCCATCTCGACGATTATGATCGTGACGGCCGTCATGAGGCGTTCATATATATCAGCCCGGGGCGGGATCGCGTCCCGCGAGTGCTGTGCTGCGTCGAACTGGAAACGATGCGACTGGAGTGGTCATTGCCGGTCGCCTCGCTGGTGCAGAAGGGGAAAGTCTGTACCGGCCCGGACTCATCCATCCTCTTCGCCGCCTATAATCCCAAACAGGGCGTATCGGACGACGTCTTCAGCGACAACTTCGGCTATCTGGCTCGGGTCGATCATAACGGCTCCGTCATCTTTAAGCGGATCATCGCCGTCGAGCATTCCACCACGAGCCTCATTCCCGGAGAACGCGCGGGCGCATTTTATCTCCTCCACGAAACCCTTCCGGCCGCGTCTCCGGCGACCGAGCCGATCTTCCCCGGCGCCCGACGCCTCAGCCGCATCGACGGCGAGGGGCGGGTGCTGCGTTCGATAATCACTCGGGATCGGCCCCTCGACTTCTGGCGCATGGAATACGGCGGCGACACGGCTCTGTACGTTAGGTTCCACACCGGTGTCATTCGGGTATATGATTCGACGCTGACGCTATTGGCAGAATCGGCGCCGAGCGGTTGCGGCGCTTACCTGGGACGAGTGAAACCGACGGACGTCTCCCATCCGGCGTTGGTATTATCGGACGGCATCTACTCGGCCCGTTTTGAGAAGCTGGTTTGTTTTCCCCGGGGCGCCGATTATTTCCAGATCGTCGCCACCGACCGGTCCGGAAACACGGTGGATCTGGCCATCGGCGGCAATCAATGGTCCATGCTTTCGCATATCCATCCCAAACCCTGGCTGCAATTGGTAACAATCTTCTATATGCACCATGAGACGTGGGTCCTGATGGTGCTGTCGGGGCTTCTGGTCGGACTGATCGTGATAAATTACTACCGACGCCGCACTGGCGCCGATCTTCGGCTGATTGCCGCCCAGAAACGGGAGCTGGAGGCTATCCATGCTCAGCTTAACGCCACGCTGACCGCCCTCCCGGATCTCCTCATCGAGGTCGATGCCACGGGAAAGATATATCTGTTTCATGCCCCGCGCCCGGGGATGCAACATGTCGTGGTGACGGAATTCGCCGGGCGGGCGATCGCCGAACTCTTCCCGTCCGATGCCGCCCGGATTATCATGGAGGCGGTCGGTCAGGCCGCCGTCGCCGGCCATAATTCCGGCGCGCAGTAAACGATCGATACCCCCGCCGGTGTCTGCTGGTACGAGCTGTCCCTCGCCGCCAAGGACGACCGGCACGGGCCGGAGCGTCGCCTAATCCTTCTGGCCCGCGATATCACCAAACGCACCATGGCGGAGAAAGCGTTGCGGGAGAGCGAGCAACGGTACCGATCGACCATCGATTCCATGGCCGACATCATTCATGTCGTCGACCGCGACCTGCGCCTGGTCTTGGCCAACAGGGCGTTTTACCAATGGCAGCAGCGGCTTGGTTTGCAGACCGGCGGGGTGGGAGACTTGCTGTTTGACGTCTACCCCTTTCTGTCCGACGCGGTCAAAAAAGAATATCAGGACGTTCTTGAGGGCGGACGACCACTGATCACGGAGGAAAGGACGCCAATCGGCGAAACGGTCTATCTCACCGAGACGCAAAAAATCCCGGTCATTGACAACAGCCACGTATCGCGGGTGATCACGATTGTGCGCGACATCACCGAGCGCAAGCGGGTCGAGACCGCCCTGCGGGAAAGCCAGGAAACGGCTCATGCCCTGCTTAACGCCACCACCGAAATGGCGATGCTGATTGATACGGCCGGAATCGTCTTAGAGGCCAATGCCGCGGCTGCGGTTCGGCTCGGAAATAAACCTCAGGAACTGGTGGGTAAGTACATATATAACTTGTTTCCTCCAATGGCGCGCGCGGAACGGATGCGGCGCGTTGATGAGGCTATCCGAACGGCGCAGCCGGTGCGGTACGTGGATGATACCTGGGACATGGTGTTCGATGCTTGCATCTATCCGGTACTCGGCCCGACCGGGGCGGTGGAACGGCTGGCCATCTTTGCCAATGATATCACTGACCGAATGCGCGCCGAGAAAGCCCTGCGCGAATCAGAAATGCGCTATCGGACGCTGCTGGCCAATATACCGGTGGGGATATTCCGCTCGACTCCCGAGGGCAAGGTGATTTCGATCAACGATGCCACGGTCCGGATGTTTGGGTACGATTCAGCCGATGAGATACTTGCCTTATCAGCGACCATGGCCTATGTCGATCCGTCGCAACGCTCCGAGATTCTCAAGCTACTGCGCCGGAATGATAGCGTCAGCGGTTTCGAGACGAAAGTACAGCGAAAGGATGGCTCCATTTGCTGGTTATCGATCAGCGCCCGGGCGATCGCCGATGGACACGGCGGCACGGCCTATATTGACGGGGTGGCCGAAGACATTACCGAGAGGAAAACGGCCCAGGAGGCGTTGCGACAAGCCCATGACGAATTGGAGCAGCGGGTCGTGGGGCGGACCGCCGAACTGACGCAAACCAATATCCAACTCCGCCGCGAAATGACCGAACGCCAACGGGTCCAGGATGCCTTGCGAGTCAGCGAAACCCGCTACCGCACCCTTTTGGAAACCGCCAACAGCCTGATTCTCTGTCTTGACAAGAACGCCTGCATCACCGTTTTCAACGATGAATGTGAGCGGGTCACCGGCTACCGGCGTGAAGATGTCTTGGGCAGGAGTTGGCCGGACACTTTTCTTCCCTCCGATCATTATCATCGTCGTATTCAGAACTTCGCCGACTGGGTCAGAGCGCATCCGGCGGACCGATATGAAGGTCCTCTGATCACCAAATCGGGGGAGATGCGAACCATACTATGGTCGAATTCGGCCCTCTTCTCCGAAAACGACGATGACCTAATCGCCATCGCGGTCGGCCACGACATCACCGAGCGCAAGCAAAGCGAAGCGGCG
>CAZPEV010000003.1:10596-51293 GCA_964585635.1 uncultured Ignavibacteriales bacterium | reverse complement strand
TCGAGGTGGTGCGAAAACGGCTCGGGGAAATTGTCGACATACGATATCCCCAGGACAAAAAGAATGCGGGAGAAATCGAGGGGTATCCCCAGAAAGTTATCGATAAAATGATAGTTGTGACGAGGATCGATCGCCTCCATCAGGGCCAACAGGGCGTTGGTGTCTTCAGACTCGATGACGTATTCGATATCCTCAAGAAACATCACCAGATCGAATGATCCGTATTGCTTGATGGCCTGGACCAACTGCCCCGATCCGGAGCCGACTTCGGCGCGATGCGCCCCCTTGATGTCGGCGACCGTCACCAAGCTGGCGCCGTTGAGGCGGACAAACTGGCGGCCGGTGGCGCCGGCGATCGCCCGCACCAGCGAGGCCTTGCCGGTTCCCACCGGGCCGGCCAGACACAACACCGGTAAATCATGCCCCCCTTGGCTCAACTGCCTGACCGCCAGATATTCCAGGACCTGTTCCTTGATCGGCCCGGATCCATAATAGTCGGCATTGATGCCCTTTTCGACCGCCACCAGGTCATAGGCACCGGCCGCCGGCTTATCCCACGGCAGGGCCAGCACGAATTCCAGGTAGTTCTTGATCGAACCATACTCGGTCGATGAGGACGACAAATGGCCCAGACGATCCGCCTCAAACCGCAGACGCTCGGCGACCTCGCTCGGCAGACCCTTGCTGCTGCGAACCTGGTGCTGATAGAGACGGGAGAGATCCTCCTCGACAAATTCTTCGCCCAATTCCCGCCGAATTTCCATCAATTGCTGGCGCAGAAAACTTTCGCGCCGTTTCTTCTCCAACGTCTCGGTGACCTTGCCGTTTATCTGCACCGCCAGAGAGGCCTTCTCAACTTCTTCCTCCAGAAACCTGTGCAGCGTGGCCAGGCGTTCGGGAATCGTCACGGCCTCGAGAATTTCCTGCTTCTCGGCCGGGGAGAAATGAACGGCCGCCGCGACGCGGTCGGCAAAATCCCCCGCCGAGGCGATTTCCTCGAGCGCTTTCAGCAGGTCGCCCGAATAGCGGCTGTCGAATCTGATCAGGCGAGACAACAGATCGATTATCTCGGCTCGGGCCGCAGCTCGCCGGTCGGCGCCACCGTCGCTGTCGTCAACTTCCGCAACGAGCGCCCGAAGAAACGGGGCCGATTCGCGAATCTCGCGGATGACGATTCGGCGTATTCCCTCAAGCATGACCATTCGCGAACCGGCCGGCGCCGATTTGGTCGACTGCACTCGGGCCAACACCCCGACCTCAGAGAGAACCTCCTCCCCTTCGCCGCCGCCGTGCGGGGGGGCGAAGGACACAATCAAAGGGCCATTCTCCTCAGCCACACCTTTCAACAGGGCCAGGTTTTCCTTGCGCCCCATGAGGATGGCATGCATTTCACCCGGAAATATAACTACGGAATTGAGCGGCAACACCGGCATAATCGCTTCCCGGTCCGAGGCCACCAGCGGTAAATGTTTGCGGGACTTTATTATCATAGCCGTCTTTACCGTTCTTATCGGCTTATACACCTGATTCTCAAGGGAGTTTACCGCCGGTGTCTGATTTTGTCAACGCTCTCGCCGCATATTGCCGCCGATTCTCTCCGACCGCCCGTCAGTTGGCGGTCGGCAGAAGGTCTCTGGCCATCTGCTGGATTTGATGGTCAGGGATGCCCCGCAAGGCGTCGACGTTCACCCGGATGCGCTCGCGATCGGCCACCAGACGATAATATCCCGCCCGATTGTTTTCATACAGCGGCCAATCCGGCAGAAAATCCCGCCAGATCTCCTGACGCAGACGGTAGAGATACCGGGCCTGGTTGAAGCCGAACTCCAAGTCCTCCTTGTACAGCCAGCCGTAGTCCTTGGTCAATCGCGACCAGACCAGGCTGACCAGGTACTTGAATGACTTTCCGGTCAGCTTTATCGATCGGCCGTTGATCCGGATCAAGTATCGCTCCCGCACCAGCGTGCCGTCGATCTCAATCGACTCCGGTCGGGTAATCGCTCCCGACGTACCATCAGCGAATTTCTGCATTTCATCCTCCTTTATCGATTGCAGGCGTTGTTCAACCTTGCCGCGCCGGGCTTCTGAGGCGACCACCTCCCGCACCACCGCCCCGCCCGCCCGGGCCAAATCCGCCATCCCGGCGATTCCTTTCCCTCTCAGAGCCATCAATTCCCCGCGATGAAGCAGGCCGCCGAATTCGCGATGGACCTCCCTCAACTCCGGTGGAAGCCCAACCGCCGCCGAGAAGGCCATCTCCTCCAGCCGGCGCGGGAACGAGGCATGTCGAGCACGCGCCCCGATCACCGCCGCCGCCGATGACAAGAGCCAGGCCGCCTGCCGCGCCACACCCTCGATCGTTCCCAGATACAGGTGATATTTCGTCTCGATATCGAGAGCCGGCTTGCCCGCCATCCAGTCGGTCAGCAGAAAGGTCAATCGCAGGCGGTCATATTCATCCGGCATCAATTCCCGCTGCAGATTGGTCAACTCCCGCACCAAGGGATTCTCCTCACTCGAGGCTGAGAGGAAGGGAGAAGAACGATATCTCGACCGGGCTCCGGATCTTCCGGGGAGATAAATCCGCTGCCCCTCAGGAGCATGCAGCGCGTGATAGATAATCTGTCCCTCGTCATCCGACTCCAGCGCCCGGAACGGCCCGGCCAGGTAATCGGCTCCGGCGACGCTCAGTCCAGTTGCGGCAGTCGCTTTCCCCAAGGGTGTCGCCCACCAGAGGTCACCCTCCCGGCCAAGGAACCCCTTATCAAGAAGTTCTTCATATGTGTCGTCTTTCTGTTTGGCATGTAATTGATTACGCGACGACCCATACGACCGGGATAGCACCTCGGCCACCTGATCGGGGTGGTCGATCAAATCGCACCCGAACAGGTCCACGATGATATCGGCCGGTGCGAGTCCGGCCAGATGCGACTCCAGCGGCATTGGATGTCGCTCAATGTAATAGTCCCACAGAATCGATTTCTCCAATTCGCTGCCGGCGAAAAGAACCGCCCTGCCCGGGGTCGCCTCCTCGATCCACCCCGTACGGCCGGCCCGGCCCGACATGCCCTCATATTCCGCCCAAGACAACGGCGCCAAGCCGGGCCGGCCGGCATACCCCTGCGGGCAATATTTCTGGGCCTCGATGAACACCGTCGCCGCCGGCAGGTTGATGCCGGTCGCCAGCGTCGTCGTGGCAAAAACCACCTTGATCATCCCGGCCCGGGCAGCTTCCTCGATCACCGCCCGCTGATTGGCGGTCAGGTCGGCGTTGTGAAAGGCGACCCCGCAGGCCAGCAATCGCTTCAATTGCTCCGTCAGGGTTGAGGGCTCTTCATCATCGAGACGGGACGCACACCAGGCCTCGTTCTCCGCCAGGGGGACCAGTCCGGCATGATCGACAAACCCCGCCGCCGCTACCACCGTCTCCTGGCGCGACTTGAGAAATGCCAGGGCTTGGTGGCCGCCGTCAAAGACCGCCTTGATATTCTCGAACAACGTTCGCCCCCGATCCTCACCCTCCGCAAACGCCTCCCGGCCAACCTCCCCACTGTTGTGACAGCGGTAATGGAATGTCCCCGAGGCAGCCACGCCCCGCCGCAGTTCCACCGGACGGTTGTTGTCCAAAAGGAGACGACACCCCAGCCATTGCGCCAATCCGGTCGCCTCCCCCAGGACCGCCGAGAGCCCCACGATCTGCGGCCGATACCGCGAGAACAGCAGCTTCGTCAGCGCCAACTCCAACTGCGGTCCCCGCTCTTCATCCTCAAGCATCTGCAGTTCGTCGACGACCAGCGTCCCGACCTGCCCCAGCAGATCGAAGCTGTTCACCAAGAGAGCATTGAATTTCTCATATACCATGACCGCGATGTCGAATCGGCCGCTTTCGATGGCGGTGTCATACTCCGGATGATCTCTGGTGCCGATCACCAGGCGAAGACCGAGGCGGCCGTAACCGTCTCGAAACTGACGATATTTCTCCTCCGTCACCGCCTTCAGTGGAGTCAGAAAAATTCCCTTCTTCCGCTCCTGCGCCGCGCGCACAATCGCCATTTCGCCGCAGAACGTCTTCCCCGACGAGGTCGGAGCCGAAATCAACAGGGAAGCACCGTCCAGCAAGCCGTATTCCTCAAGGGCCCGGACCTGCAACGGCAACAACCTTCCGCCGAATCGCTGCTCCCATTCGGCCAGAATCGGCCCGGGGATCGCGTACTTGGCCAATCTTCTGCGCATATCCTCCTCCTTCCGCTCCAATCAGACATCAGCCGCATCGCCCCCAGCCGCAGGTCACGCAGGAGAAACAGCCGCCGGCCCGAGCCAGCCAGCCTCCACATTCCGGGCAATTTTCCCCATACCTTGGGAAAGGCTGAGCCTCTGACCCGACGACAAATTCAACCGCCGGCCGCCCGGTTACCGGCTCCTGCCCCCCTGCCGCCACCCACAGAGGCGCCTGGGAGCTGGCCGAAGAGGGCGGGAACCCGTCCGGTTTCTGAGACAACATATGCGACTCCTTGTCTGTACTGGATTATCGACTTAAGCATAAAGTACTGAACATATGTGCAGGTGTCAAGCAATTTTTTCTGATTTTTTGTTTATCCAGGGAGTACTACCGCAGGTTGTGGCAGAAGCCAAAAGAGCTACAAGGGGATGGAATTATCGGGAGTCGAATTTGCCGACGTCCCCCGAGTGAGTGGATCGCCGGGGGTCGTTTCTCTGCAAAAAGGGAACGGTTGCGTTAAACGCCCCATGGCCGATCAACGCCAACGCAGCCTCATTATCAAACGGTCGGCGACAAACCTCTGGGGGAAATCCCGAAACCGTCGTTTGACGTTTCGGGGACGCACCAGGCATAGGCACTGCTGTAAAAACCGATCTGATCATTTTCCGGGATTGATGGACGGACCGGACGAGTCATGACCATATAGATCGACAGCAGCATGGTGATTATAAGAATCCCCAAAATCGCCGCCAGCCGCACGTCTTCAATCCGGACCGGTTGGAAAAGCATCGTCCCGGTGGCCGCATACGGTAACGGCGACACCCCGGTTTGAACGGCCGCCGTGGATTTGACCGAATAGCGCATCTGTCCCTCGGAGCAAAAGGCCTCATCTGTCTTGCCTTTTTTCTCGACAGGTCAATCCGTGCACCGTCGGGGACGCTGCACCACTAGTCCTTGGCGCGCTGCTGCGTGAGGGAAGTATCTGGGACGGGCGGCCGTCCCGTGAGGGGATTAGCCGGGGGAAAGAGACGGTCTCTTTCCCCCGGAATAAAATCATTCAATCACAAAGTCGTACGTATACGAAATCCAGACCCCGATGGGGTTGCCGTTCTGAATCGCGGGCCGGTACTTGCATTTGTAAGCCGCCTTGACCGCGGCTTCCTCAAACCCCATCCCCGGTCGCGTACACTTGACGGCCTGCGCTTTCTTCACGGTGCCGGTCTTATCGACAAACGCCTGCAGTATCACCGAGGCCGTAAAACCACCTTCCCGCGCCAGACGAGGGTACTCGGCCGGTTCTTCATAGATCTGCTCCGGATACACCTCAACGGGGACGAATTGGTCCGGCGGAGGCATATAATCGTCCTCCGGGATATCAATCACCAGTTGCTTGTCGCCCCCCTCGGTCGGCGCCAGGGTCGGAGTGTTGATCTCCTGCAGCTCATCCTGAGTGGCGATAACCGCATTCTCATCGACCGCCTCTTCATCGGCGACCGGCGTCGGAATGCCGACCTTGGGCGCTGCCATCTGCGGCTTGGCGATATCGATCTGCGGCGGCTTGGCCGCCAGCGACGGCGGCGCACCCAATTCGGCGATCGTCTTGATGCGGATGACATTGGTGGCGTCGCCGACATCCTCATAGGTAATGACGCCGTAGAGCCATACCCCGAGAATGCACAGCAACGTCAGGGCCGCCGAAAACCCGGTCCCCAGAAACATGTTCTTCTGGTAATCGCGCTTCAGTTCATACGCACCGTAGGGAATATGCATCGCTTGTGCCATGATTACTCACCCCCTCGGCCGGACAGGACAGCCTCAATGATACGGGTGTCGCGGTCTTCCCACGGCGCCATCGCGTACCGGTACGAGAATTTCCGCTCTTTGAACTCGGCCGCCCGCTTATTATTCGGATCGTCGAACTCCTGGGGCGTCACCCCCATCTCCTTCGCCACGGCGGCGTTGAAGGAGCGCTCGATCAAGTCGATTTCGTCCAGGACGTCCACCATCGATTTGTACTTCGCCTTGGGATTGATAATGATCAGCGTGTTCAGCTTGGCGTTGGCCTGGCTCTGGCCGACCAAAAGCGTCCTCAGCGAGTCCACGGGGAACGCCAGCGGAAGGTCGCGGCCGATATTCCAGTAAAACCTGTTTTTCTCATCCACGTGGATGGTCAACACGTTAGACTCTTTGATCTTCAATTGCTCCTGCTTGTCCTCCGCCGGCGGCAGGTTGACTTCCATCGCCTGCGGCATGGAAAACACCGTCGTCACCATGTAGAAGATCAGCAGGAGAAACGCGATATCGACCATCGGCGTCATATCGATACGGATGCCGACCCGGTGCTTCGGGCGACGAACACCGCCCTTGGCCGCTTTTTTCGGTCGATCACCGCCTACATCTGCTCCAGCCATTGCTCGTCACCACCTTTATAGGTCTTGCTCCATATTGGTCACGATCTGAAAACGGGTCAGGTTCTGTTCCTGCATCGTCTTCATGATCCCTTCCATCGTCCCGTAACTTGAATCCTTGTCGGCCTTGATCACCAAGAACGCAAACCGGTTGCGGACACGGGCGGCATTGATCAGCGAGGCCACCGTCGCCGTCGTCGCCTCATCATAAATGCGGGTCGGCATCGACACGTCGTTGCCGTCGATGTTAACCGTCCGCTTGATTATATAGTCGACAAAGATCGAATCGTCCTTCGTCACCGTCACGTTGATGACATCCTTATCGGGTAGCGAAATCTGCGAATGGGACGTCGGCAGCGTGACCGTCTTTTTCTCCGGCGGTTTGAACTGCGTGGTTGACATGTAGAAAATCAGCAGCAGAAACGCGATGTCAACCATCGGGGTCATGTCAATCTTAATGCCGACCCGGCGTTTCTTTTTGATCTTCATCTACTTTGCCGCCTCCTTGGCCTTCAACAACTGCATCACTTCATAGGTGGCTTCGTCGGTGGTATAGTTGAAGGCGTCGACCTTATTGACAAAGAAGTTGTAGAAGAAAATCCCCGTGATACCGGAGATCAGCCCGCCGGCGGTGTTCACCAGCGCCTCGGAAATGCCGGTCGCCAACTGCTGGGCGTCGATCACGCCGCCGGCCGTATGACCGGTAGCCGCAAAGGCGCGGATCATGCCGATCGTCGTTCCCAACAGACCGATCATAGTGGCGATCGAGGCGATCGTCGACAACGCAATCAAATTCCGTTCCAAGAGCGGTCCTTCCAGGGCGTTGGCTTCTTCGATGGCGGTCTGGGTCGCGGCCATCCGCTTTTCCAGATCCATCGCCTTATCGTCTTTCACCCGCATGTAACGCTCGATACCCGCCCGCAACACGTTGGCCGTCGTCCCGCGCTGTTTGTCGCAGGCCGCCAGCGCCGACTCAAAATCGTTGCCCTGCAAATGGGTGATCAGGTTCTTGAAAAAGACCTGCACCGAACTGCTGCCCTTGGCCGTCCGCAGCGACAAAAAACGCTCCACCACGAAGGCGATCAACATCAACAGGACCGCGATCAGGATGACCACCAGCGGGCCGCCCTTGTACACTGAATGCGCAATCGTCCCTTCCTGCGTGCCCTTCAGGATGATTCCCCAAACGACATAGCCGATACAAAAGGAAACCAGCGTGTTCACCGTGACGAAAATTGTCTGTTTCACCTTTTCAACTCCTCCGCTATCTATTTGTGTCTATCTATCAGTCTAAATTTCCTTGCCCTTGAGGGACGCAATCAAGAATCCACCCAGCGACAGATATATGCCGAAAGAAGACAGGCCGATGAAGGCCCCCATCCCGTACGAATCACCCACCTGCTTAACCATCCCCTTGGGATTGAATCCATAGGAGGCCCCCACGATCGACAAGAGCAGCATGGCCAGCCAGATGAGAACCGGAATCCAGTTGTACCGAAGCATCTTCTTCAAGTACAGGACGTAGGCGTCGGGATCGGGAATCTTTACCCGGTACAGAATATGCAGGTTGAATAAGCCCAGGGCGACACAGCTCAAAAGGTACAGGAGCAACAGCAGGCCGGTCAGCATCAGGGCGAATCCGCCGGAGAAAACCATCCCGCCGAAGGTGCCGAGGCCGATGAGGGCGCCGATGCCGGTCAGCGAACGATTATCGTGGGAAACGGTCGTCACCGTGGTCATCTCCACGGGAACTCCCGGGACGGCCGCCTCGGCCGCCGGCGCTTCCACCGGAACCTGCTTGACGTTGACGATTTCAAAATACCCCGAGAAGCAGGGAATAAAAAGCGCCACCAGCATCAGCACCGCCGCCAGCGTCAAAACTCCCCGTTCCGTCTTGGTCACTCTCGCTTCCATCAGGGTACACCGGTCCCGGACCTCGCTCTCGCTGTGACCAAACTTGGCCATGACCTTGGCCACGAGCGATTTCCGTTCTTCATCCGATTTGAAGATGTCGCCCGCCTTACCGGGAAACACCTCAAAACCGATATACTTGAACCGCTCGTCGCTGTAGTTGACCGCGCGTGTCTTGTTATCTCCCTCAGCCATACATTCTCCTGTTACCACAAGTCTCCGACACCAAGCTTGCCCAGGTAGTTAGAATTCAAACTCGGTGTCCTTTTTCCCCTTTTGGGCGCTGGCATTACCGGGATCGCACTTTAGCACCAGCTTATAGCCGTCGAAGGCTTCCTTCATGTATTTCTTCTTTTCCGGTTTATTGCCAACCTCGTCCATCTTGATGCCGTACATTTGATCCGCCTGGGCGATAAACAGCAACAGGTCGCTATGGCTGCAATTGTCGCTGCCGGCGGCGCGATAGCAACTCAACGCCCGGGTAAAATATGAAATCGCCTTCAGATAATCCGGTTGGCAGATGTTGTCGCTGAAATAGGCGAATCCCAAGCCCTTGATAGCATCGCAGTTGGTCGAGTCGATCTCCAGCAACTTCTTGGTCCAGGCAATCCCCTCATCGCAATTCTGCATCTGATACAGATAGGTATTCGACAACAGGGTCAACGCCTTGACATTCATGGAATCAAGGGCTATGACCCGTTTGAGATACTCCGCCGATTTGGGATAATCCTCCAAAGCCAGCGTGCAATAAGCCGCGTTGAGGAACATATTCCAGGCGTCCGGCCCCAACGCGATCCGCTTTTCATAGTACTTGAGCGCCTCCGGATAGTTCTTCAACTGGTGAAACGCCAGGGCCGCGTCGACCGCCACCCGGGGGTTCGTCGAATCGAGGGCAAAGGCCTTGGCATAATTATCCGCGGCGTTGGCATAATCCTGCATCGCCTTGTAGCCGTCGGCCATGCGCCGGAAGATATCGGCGTCCTCGCCCGTAAACACGTACCCGGGGTCTTTGGCCCGCAACTGCTCCAGATGCCTTTGGAGCAACTCGATACCCTCGGTATATTTCTCCTCGCCGATCTTGGTCCGTCCCAGGTACAGATTGATATTGGCCGGCGTGTTTCCCAGCGAGAGCACCCGCTGGAAGGCCGTGTCCGCCTGCGGATACCCGCCCAGGTTGAAATAGGCCCGGCCCAAATTGAAAAAAACCTCGCCGTCAGCCGAATCCCGGGATAGCTCCAGATATCTGCGATAGGAGCCGATCGCTTCCTTGAAGCGCTGTTCCTTGGTCTCGGCATCGCGCGCCGACAGCCCCGCCAGCGTGTACAGCTTGCCGATTTCCTGCCAGGCGTTGGTATACAGGCTGTCGCGCGTCAATACGATGCGCAACTGGTCCACCGCTTCATTATACTGGTTCTGGGCAACATAGGCCCGCGCCAGCCGGAAATAGACGTCCAAAAAGGTCGTGTCCATGCCGATGACGGAGTTGTATTCGCTGATGGCCAGCGGGTAAATCTTGGCGTAATAATTGGCGTCACCCAGGTTGGCGTGAAACTCGGCCTGATCGGGACCGACCTGAATCGCTTTGCGGAACTCCACGTCGGCCTTGGCATACTCCTGGCGCTTGATCAGCAGCAACCCCATGCCATTATGGAACCGCGCCTTCTGCTCCTTGGCCTTCTTGATTCCCTCATCAAATATCTTTTCAGCCTCGGTCAGCTTCCCCTGCTCCAGGAGCACCAATCCCTGGTAATAGGCGGCCTCATCCAGCTTCGGTTTCTTCTTGACGGCTTCTTCAAACTGCGCCAATGCCTCAGGATATTTCCCCCGGGCATAATAAATCTGTCCTTTGATCAAAAAATAAGGCGCATAGGTCGGGTCAATCTTGATGGCCGCGTCAATCTGCCCCAAGACCGCGGTCGTATCGTGACGGCTCAACGCATTCGTTATCTCCACGGGCAAATCATATGCCGCCGCCGACATAACCAATCCCGCCAGCAGCCAAAGCAACATCCCCAAGAGCCGCCCGTTCAATCGCTTGTCGCTCATCTCACCCGCCACACCTTTCATGGCCAAACGAAAACCAAATCATCATAATACGCCTTGCGCCCACGATGTCAAGTCCTTTTTGCCCCGGTCGATTCGTCCATTTCCTCGCCTGCCAGACCCTTGAGTTCATGCTCCGCTTTCCGGCGATCCCGCTGGATCGCAAGCAGATTCTGGCCCACCCGTAAAAGAAAGTAAAACGTCACAAAAACTCCGATCAGCACCCGGTACTGCATGGCCAGACGATCCGGGAAGTAGAACACAATCCCCAGGCCACCCAGGAACACAAGCAGCGCCGTGGCCATATTTACATAATGCTGCAACCTCATCTTCTATTCTTTTCTACCACGAACTTGACCGATTCTTCCCATAACACTCAATGGTTTCCCTCCCCTAATCAAAAACTGTGCCGCTAATGAATCCATTATTGATTCATAACCTTCAGTAAAACAACACCTTACCACCTCCTTGACACATCCTCCCCACTCCTCCATATATTTCAACCAAAATCCCGCACAATTTGTTCATTGAAATCGTAACGCTACACCCCGCAACACATTACAGCCCGCATAAAATGCGCCAAACGGACACCCATTCGGGGATATATACGACCTGTGCCGATCCGTCCAGCTCCAGCGTGATCGCGCCGGAAAATGACTCTCTTTCCCCGGTTGGGCCGACGGCCGGATACCACTGCGTCAACTTGACTGCCTTTCGCGCAGCCTGCGTCAGCCTCGTGGAAGCGCCGGCAATCGAAATGCCGCTGACCTCTCCCTCAGAATCGATTTGTACCAAGGCCCGCACCGTGCCGCGGGCTCCATACAAGTTCTCCGAGGTCAGGATAATACCGGACGGATAGCGGCGGGGCAGGGGACAGATGGATATATCGCGGGGATTGAAATAGCGGGTCATGACAAATCGCTCGGTGACGGATGGCGTCCGGGTTGTGTCCGTCGGCGCCGACGGCGTGAACGGATACCTGACGTTGTCGAACAACCGAAAAGTCACCCAGAATTCACAGGGCCAGCCGCGGCCGTCCAGCGATGCGGGGGCAAAGGCCGCATTCATCAAGGCCACCTGCACCTGATGATTCATCGAGCCTGGCGCCCCGCCTGGGAAAGAGAGATCGACCAACCTCCCCCCTTCATCCAGGGCCATATGGGCGGTCATGGTAAGGCAAACCGGTTCCTTCCCGGTATGGTCAAAACGGTAAAAAAGCGACGGCATGATGGTCACGGATGGCGGCGTCACTCGGTTACGTTCGTAAAACTCGAAGAGAAGCATCGTATCGGAAACCAAATCGGTCGAAATCGGAAAACGGAGGGCAGCCTTCTGACTGCCGCCATTGTTGGAAAACTCCAGCCGCACTGGTACGGCCACCGGAAAATGGAGCTTTCGCCCCCTCAAGAAGCGACAGCGAATCTTATTGGAAATCGCCGTCAGCGGCTCATAAAAGCGGGTCGAATCCGGACCGGCCAACACCTTTTTGATTTTGCCGTTCTTCTTTACCAGGAGCACCGCCGGATAGGAACCGTTGGGAACGGCCCCCCCGGCAGAGGGGACGAGGATCATCGCCGGAACCGAATCGGGAATCGGAACCGCCAGCCCCAGGTAAAGTGACGGCTCAACGCTTACGGCGTCTTCCGCGGACGCCGCCGCGCCCCACAGAGGCAGCATGGCCGCAATCATGACGGCAGCGGTCTTAATCATATCCACCCGTTATACCAGCCTTCGGAGGCACCATATACCAAATAATGGCCGTGGTAGCAATAAAAAGGCCCGATCGATATCGTCCGGGGCATCGGGATCTGGTGCTTCCGCCCGATTAGTAGGCCAAAATCTCGTCGACCGCCGCCAGAACCTTCTGGGTGGTCGGAAGGCAGATCGCATCGCCATCGACGCCATAGGCCACCCGGCTGTCGATTGCGGTCACGAGCTTGACGGGACTCTCCAAATAGGTCATGGCATCGCTCGAGGTGATCACGGCCGAGATGGTCGCGGCGGCGCCCCCAAAGAAGCGATCTTCAGTCAGGACGATAACTCGGCCGCACTCCTGGGCGGTCTTGCGAATCGTTTCCTCATCCAAGGGTCTGACCGTCCGCAGGTCGACCACCCGCACGCCGATCCCTCGCTCCTTCAGAATTTCAGCGCATTTGCGGGCAAGATGGACCGTAGCGCCGTAGGTGATGATGGCGATGTCATGATTCTCGGGAAGATAGACATTGGCGACGCCGAACGGTATCAGCAGGTCCGGGGGCGGATATTCGCTCTCGACCGATACCCCCTCCCAGTCGCGGCGGTTGTATAGCGCCACCGACTCGCAGAAGAGCACCGGATCGTTGCAGGCGTAGGCCGTGCGCAGAAGGCCCGCCGCGTCATACGCGTTCGACGGCACCACGACGTGCAGACCGGGGATATTGACGAAGGTCCCGATATTCGCCTCGCTGTGCCAGAACGATCCCGCCCCCTGCTTATAACCGCCGTACGAGCAGCGGATGACTATCGGAGCCGTCCACTGACCATTGGACCGCTGATGAAGCGTGCAGATGCGATCTTTCAGGATCTGGTAAGCCGGTGACATGTAATCGATGAATTGAATTTCGGCCAACGGCCGCCGACCCTGCAAGGCGTGTCCGATTGCCCGGCCGAGGATTCCCGCTTCATCCAGCGGCGTATTGAAGCATCGCTTGGGACCGAAATGGCGCTGCAGATTCTTGGTGACCAGAAAGACGCCCCCTTTTCCCTTCAGCCCCGCCATCTGCTCCGGATGATTAAGTATCTCGCACGAGAAATCGGCCACGTCCTCGCCGAACACCAGCGCCTCGGGAGAATGCTCCAAGATTTCGAACAGCGTGTAATTGATCGCCGATCGCATCGTCATCGGGCCGAGCGTCTCGGGAGGCTCCGGCTTGGCAAAATACTTCTGGGAGGCATACTCGACAAATTTCGCCTTGCGATCGACCGCACCGGTCTGAAGAATCATGCCCCAGCGCCGCTTGATATCCGCGAACGTGCAACTGAGAACTTTCGACATAATGCCGTCATAGGTCTTCGGGTGGAAATCCTTGACCGCCTTATCCGACGCGTCCGACACCCTGGCGTCGATCTCGTCCCACATTTCGCCGATTTGCCGGGGAGTCAAAATCCCGTCCTCGATAAATGCCTGGCCGGTTTTCAGCGTGCAGTCGTTTTCTATGTGCCACATCTTGATATCCGGCGCCATGTAGAACGACTGGTCGTCGGAGCCGGAATGGGACTCCTCCCGGGTCACACGAATATTCATCAGGACCGGGCCAGCGCCGGAACGGGCGTAGTCGATTCCCTCCTTGACCTGCTTCAATGACTGCTTGATGTCGGTGCCGTCGAAACTCATGATCTTAAGGCCGAATCGTTGATATCCCTCATACGGCGTCGTGGGATTTCCCTCCATGAACTGCTCCTCTACCGCTACCGAAATCGCCCAGCCGCAATTATAGATGGCATAGATATTGGGAGCATGATCGAAAACTGAGTAAAAAACCGCCCGGCCGAACTCCTGCGACGAGGTCGATCCCTCCCCGATGGCGCAGTAGACGACGGCGTCCTTCGGGTAACGCCCGCCGGGATAAATGGCCTGGGCGCTGATCGGCGCCGAATGAACGATGGCCGAGCCAAGGCCGGCCGCCTCGAGGGCGTGCGACCCGGTCGGCGAGGCCTGCGGCAAGATCTCCAATTCCGCATAGGCTGAATGCGAGGGCTGCAGCATTCCCCCCACCGCTCGCCCACGCCGGTCGCCGATCGCTTCCTTCATCTTCTCTTCCAGCGAGACCCCGCGCTGCATGTCGAACCCCTTGTTCCGGTAATACCCGAAGAAAGGATCTTTGGGACGCAGGTGATACGCCGCCACGACGTCGATCATCTCTTTGCCGCCGCAGCCGATGACAAACCGGCAGTGACCCTTGCGCAAAAGCAGCTTCTCCTCGCGCTCGATGCGGCGCGCCAGGAGCATCGAGCCGTACAACCGGCGCAGTTCGCTGGGACGAAGTCCCGAATAGGCCGCCAGCGGTTGGTCGTCCTCCTGGGGGCTCCCGACCTTGCCGCTATACGTGCGCAACTTCTGTGTTAGGGTAACTATCTCCACGTCGGTCTCCTTCGCAAATTCGACATCCCTTGAATGGGACTGCCTGTCGGACTATCGCTGCAATGTAACCGCTTCGAGCTATGCTTTCAACCCTTTTGTGTTCGATTGCTCCAGCCTTTGGGCGGAGGACTGCCATCAAATACGCACCACGGTGTCCATTATTGGCCTCTTTTGCAACGGGCCATGACCAATCGACGGCTCCACGATGGGGACTGCAACTTTGAATACGGCATTGTCCCCCGGCCGGAAATTGCCTATATATCGGCATGCGATGCATTACGCACCCGGCACCCGGACACCGACGCGGCCCTCTGTCTCCCAGGCATCTTTGGCCCCTGGGCCTGGTGATCGGTATCCTTTACCCGTCGCTTCCGGCCCAGAATCAGGCCCGCCCGGTAGACAGCGCCGCCCCTTCTTCGTACCGCGTCGCGATCGAACGGGTCCAAGGGGGAACGCCGGGAGGACTTCGCGCCGTCGGGATCATTGCCCGCACCGGCCACGCGGACATCCGCGGATTTACGTTCAGTCTGGCCTATGATTCGGTGGCCCTCCACCTGGAATCGGTCGAGCCGGGTAAGGTCCTGTCGCGTCATGGGCGTCAAGCTTTCTCCTGGCGCTTGATCGAACGCCGGCCGGGTGAAGCGATCTATCCCTTCGGCTGCTTCCGGGTCGAGACAAAGGCAGATGCTCGTTCGGCGATTATTCAAAAAGGCGGCGACGCGGCCGACGGCGAACTGGTTCGCCTCGTCTTCAGGATAACCGCTAACCGCGCCGTCAACTGCCGCTTTTTGCCGCTGCAGTTCGTCTGGCAGGCTCTCGACGACAACGTCATCTTCACCGGCCGAACTCATCTTCCCAACTTTGTCAATCGGGTGCTGGACGCAGCCCCCCAATCCCCCGCCGCGGTCAGCGGGCGATACTCGAGTGACTCCGGCACCACAGCGGCCGCGCCGTTTCTTCCCCCCGGCGACCGCATCGTCCCAACCAGCCGGACGGTGGATTTCATCAACGGTGGAATTCAGGTGCAATGCCCCCTGCCGTCGCCAGCCGACCTGATCATCCCCGGCGACGTCGACCAGAACGGTTTCCCCGGACAAGAAGGTGACGTCACCCGGCTGGCGGAGCTGATTCTGCGCCAGGGGGTCGACGCCGCCGAACGTCGCAACGTCTATGGGTTCCGCCTCGGGTATGCCCCTGACGGCACACCGTTGGTTCTCGAATCGGTGGTCTCCCTGCTCCGAATTATGCGCGGCGACACCCTCCCCCCCCCGCGACCGCTGGGAGATATCGTCCTCTGCTCGATGCGACGATATGGCGATACCCTGGTGATGTGGGCCAACGCCACAACCCCGCTGGGGGGAGTGCTGGCGGTCTTTGACGCCGCCGACAGCACGCTCGTTCCTCATCCCGGGTACAATCGCGAGGGCGTCGCCCTCGAGCATCTCTTCCTGAACAATCGTCTGCGGGTGCTGGTTTTCGACATATCCGGCAACGGCCTGCCGGGCGGCGGATGTGAACTGCTGCGCATTCCCGGAGGAAGAGCCCTCTCACTGATTTCGCTGGCGGCGGTCAATCGGGCCAGCCAGCCGATCAAGGGGATATTACTCGACTAGCCGCCATCGGAGACGACGCCGTCACCGCCAGCCGCTATTAGAAACCGGCAACCAAGACGTGGTTCACCTCAGCCATGTCGCCCCAACCAGCGGCCGCGGCCCCCCTTTGAAAATATAATTGACCAGGCATACCGCATCGCCGACGTTGATCGCCCCGTCGGCGTTCACGTCGGCCCGCCAGACCGGCAGCGGCGGCCGCGAACCATTCTTGAAGATATAATTGACAATATACACGGCGTCGCCGACGTTTACCTCCCAGTCCCCGGTGGCGTCGCCCGGAATATGATTGAAATCCAGGTGCGCCGGACCATCACCCATGACATATGTCCCAAGCTTCTGCCCGGCGGCATTCACGCGGTTGATCTTATCACCGAAACAAGCTACAAAAGCGCTGCTGTCCTGGAAGGTGACCACGCCGGTGGCGCCGGAATCGACATAGATCGGATTGGACGGCCCCCGCAGCACGTCGCCGGTCGCCGCATGATACGTGTATACTTCGCCGTCACCCGTCCACCCGCCGGCCGCCAGATACCCGATATCATCCGGCCCGATCGAAATCTGCCCCGGCTGGCCGCCGATGGCGATGCTGTCGAGCACCGCTCGCGCTCCGGGGTCGATGATATAGATAGTTCCCGGCGTCGCTCCATAATCACCGGTGCAGGAAACATGAAGCCGCCCCTGCCGATCAATATCCAGAAACTGCGGATTCTTGCCCACGTTGAGCTCAGCGATGACGCTATCGGTTCGGGTGTCGTACGCCACCAGCTTCCCCTGCTTCCATGACCAACTGCCGAAATCATAACCGGTGACCGCCACGAACGCCGTCTCATGCACAACAATCACCCCTTCCGGGGATAATCCCACCGGGGTGGTTTTGACCACCTGGCGCGTCGTCAGATCGACCTTGGCCAGGCTGTTATCGACCAGCAGGGTGACATAAAGAACCTGGTCGTTCAGAAACGCCATCCAGTACGGATTCTGGCCGGCGCCGAATCTGATCCACCCCACCGTCCGCTCCGTATTAAGATTGATGATCTGGATTTCATCGGTGCCCGAGGCAATCACGTAGGCGAGGGTATCGCGGATAACAATCTGATTCGGATAGCTGTCGACGTCCGAGCCGAGCGGTTCGATGCTGTTCGTCACCACATTGGTGCGTAGCTCTATCTTCGACAGCGTCTCGCCGGTGGCATTGATGACATACGCCGTCGGTCCCGAGGCGTGAGTCGCCCCCGACACCACCAGGGCAATCATCAGCCGGCGGACAATCGATCCTTTCACACCTTCCTCCTCACTGTTATTGCAGCTTATTTTATCCGGTACGTCGCCGCCAGGTCAATCCCCCACTCACGACCCGGCATCGGATAATGGCCGATCAGCACATAGTCGGCATCGGTGACGTTTCGCACTCGTCCGGTCGCCTCGATGCTGATCCTCGAGCAGACGGCCGTGAAGGCCAGATCCAGGTCGTCGAGTCGATAGGCATCGTACCATTTGGTGTTGGCCTCTTTGTTGTACCGAATATCGACCCAGCGGATACGGTAGGTCGCCCGGAATCGCCACAGCGAACCGGCCGCCTCCACCTGAGTGATATAATGCGGCCGGTAGGTCAGTGACTTATTGAACGTGCTCGAACCCGGCGTACGATTCTTGGCGGTCGTGACGGTGTTCTGATAATTCAGCCGCAGATGATCATCGAACAGCCCCACCCGGATAACGTCCTCGCGACCGGTTATACGGGCCGAAGCGAGATTGACCGGCTTCCAGACCTCCTGATACCCCGGCTGCCAGACGATGAGGTCCCGGACAAACGAATGAAAATAGGTCGTACCGACCGTCAGATTCAGCCGGCCGTTATGCGTCAGGTCGATACCGGCGTCGGAATGCTCCGCCCGTTCCGGGCGCAGCTGCGGATTGCCGCCGGCCCGGACATCCCCCTTCCAAAACAGGGCGTTGATCTCGGGCAGGCGATACGACGTCCCATAGCTGCCCCGAACCGCAACCCGAATCGGGCCGCCGCCTGAAATCGAGGCACCCACTTTGTGCGACCAGCCGGCCGTTTTCTGCGGCCCGGCCGTGTCGGCCTCATGGCGGGTGGTGATGCCGTCCCAGCGGAGGGCATAGTCAACCACCATCGCGCCGGCCGGCAAGACGCGCCGCAGGTCAAGCGACTGCTGATCGGTCACGGACAAGCCAATATCATCCCGCACCGTCCGCCCCATCGCGGCCTGCGGCCGATAGAAATCATCGTGATACAAAATATCGCGGCGGACCTCCCCTCCCGTCATCAGCTCGTTTCCGAGCCAAAGCACCCGGCGCAGGGAAGCACGCATGGTCGCGATGTCGTTGATAAATCGATTTTCGTACCGCTCCGGCAGGCTGGGGTCGTCCCGATTATTAAAATATTGCTCCAGCCTCGAAAAACCGGTCGACAAATCCCAGGCATATCCCGCCGACCGCTCTCGCTCCACCTCGACCGTGATCGACCGGCGCTGATCCTCTTTCCAGGAGGTCGTGTCGGGCGACGAAACCGCGCCGGGAAGCCCTTCGCGGGACGCATACGCCTGCGCCGTTGCCATAATCGAAATCGCCCTGCTCAGGCCCCCTCCTGCTGACATAAAATAATTGTGGCCGGCCCGGCCGGCGTTGCGGCGGATGCCGCGGTATTCCTCGGCCAGATCGGGACGGGGTGAGACGGTATATCGATAATCAAAATCTCCATTCGATCCCTGATAGAAATAGCCGAACTTGGTATTGACGCCACCCCATGGCAGCAGATCGGTCGCCGTCAATTCGCGACGGTCCCCCTTCCAGGCCCCCCATTATTTCCGCGCCGCCAACTCGGGGGCGGAATCAGAGCGTTTGATTTGAGTGATTATGCTGATGACGCCGCCAAGAGCATCGGGACCGAAACGGGCCGACTCCCCTCCCCGATACACCTCGACTCGTTCGATCGCCTGAAACGGAACGGCGCCGAGATCGGCCTCGCCGCTGCCGGCCATGTTTATTCGCTGGCCGTCGACCAGCACCAGCACCTGCCGGGAATCACAGCCGCGAATACTGACCTGGCTCCCGCCCCCCGATCCCGATGACCGTACCGAGACACCCTCGATCCGATTGAGAAGATCCGCCAAATCGGATGCCTGCAACTGCCGGATCGCCGCTCGATCGATCCGCCGAATCGACGACGGCGCCGGCGTCTCATACCGGCCGACCGTGCGATGATCCGGCAGAACGTAGATTTTTCGCCTGAGCGCCATTTCCAGAGTGCGCGCAATATCAGCGACAACCTCAACCTCATCGCTGACCAGCGCCTCGTATCCGTCGGCGACGACGCGCAGCCGCCAGCGACCTTCAGGCAGGCTGACGAATACAAACCGGCCGAACTGGTCCGTCCGGGCCGAAAAACTGCTGTTGAGGATGGTAATTTCGGCACCGCCAAGCCGATGGCCGTCGACGGCGTCAACGACGCTGCCGGCGAGATTGACCGTGGTTTGACCCCACGCCCCCGCGGCCAGCATCAGCAAGCCGGCCATCCACAACAGCGCAACTGGACGAAAAATGATTGGGCCGGGATTGCTCGCACAAAAAATCCCGGCAGCCAGTGGAATCATCCGGGATCGATTCAACTTTCCCTCCCGCGAGGGCTGCCGAATTTCGGTTTCCGTTCCGGCAGGTCTCCTGGCTTGCGGCGTCAATCCTGTCAGGACCCCTTCCCCTTCCGGTCTGCCCGGAAGAGTGGATATCGGTCCTTTAGTAGCCGCTCACAGTAGCGGGGCTGCGACGGATTCGCACCGTCTTCCCTATTAACCGCCCTGGGGCCGGAACATGTTGTCGATGATAATTATGCCTCCTCCCTTGCCGGATGTCAAGAAAAAACCCCGCCGAAAGGCGGGGTTTCATGGTTTATCTGGCGTTTTGCCGACCTGACCGGGTCATCGGGACCTGATCAAAAGCTTGTAATCCGGAAATTTGTACTCCTCCGACGTCGGCATGATCGCCTGGAATTGCAGTGTGTTTATGATCGTCGTATCCCCGGCCAGGCCGTCGATCAGATAAACCTGAACCGGCATGGTATCGCTGATCGTATCGGAACCGGTTACATTCCAGGTGTAGATCGATATGCCGGATGGCGTAAAGATCAATCCCTTGGTCGTGTCCGGGAAGCTGAAATGCTTGATCGTGTCGAAACCGGTCCACCCAAAGGTGCGATATATCCGATTCCGCACGTTGACCGGATTCACCTTTTCGGTGTCATCGGGAGAACAACTGTATAAGGTCTTCACCGTCCGGATATACAGCGGCTGATTGTAGTAGTCCTGAACAACCCTGACGGTCGTGTCGGTTCCTATGGAATCGCACCAGGTGGCAGTGTCACCGGAAAGGTAAAAGGAGTCGACGTGCATCCAGTAACCCCAAAGAAGGGTGTCGATTTTCAACGAATCGGCCGGATATACCGCGGTCGAGGCCGTGTCGAAACCGGGGATGACAAAGGCGGAATCGAACCAGAACCCATAGAGAATCGGCTGACGCAAAACCTGCAGGGGAGAATTCCCCACCGTGTCGTCCGGATTGGTGATAATCGCCGTTGAGTCGGTCGCAAGTTGCGGAGGCCGGTTGGGATCGAGTAATAGGCAGACTTTTTCGGTGTCGACCGTCAACCGCGACCAGGAGGAATCGACCGTCCTGGCAAAGACCGCCTTGAAGACGTCGCCCCATTCGAAGGCCATGTTCCGCTCAAAGGTGAACGTATAGGCCTGACCCGGCGTGAAGCCCATGACGATCGAAGTGGTATCGATAACTGTATCGTTGACTCTGACAATGGTGTCGATGCCGGTGATATAGGTTCCGGCCGGGAGCGCGCCAATGTATCCATCGCTGTTCGAGTAGACCGGCTCGCGCCACCCGACGCTGGGACTGACGGTCAAAAGAACCGAATCGATTCCGAACGTTTCATATCCATTGTCGACCTGCAGATGAAAGGCCGGAAACGCCAAATGTGATTTGGGCAGCGAATTGATCGTGTTCTCGTCGTTCTTATTGCATCCGACGGCCACCAGGACAGTCAGTATGGCAAGGGCCGCAACAACTCGTTTCATGTATCAGTCCTCCCGAAATATCGCAACACAAAGGCCAATGATACACTCTTTGGCCGCCGCGTGCAAGCAAAAATATCGCTTTTTTCAAATCACAAGACGAACAGGTGGCCATGCCCGTTCAGTGAGAATAAATTACCGGACGAACGATTTACGATTCCGGGACCGACACCCGCCAGCGACGGCGAAGGGATAAAAGCCCCCCCGCCAGGAGCAGAATCGTTCCGCCCCAAAGCAGATTCATGGTCGGCTGCTTGGAGATTTCCATAATGAGCCGGTCGGGAACCGAGGCCGGCGCCAGGCCCGCTATCGATAGCTGCACCGCCCCCTGATCGGCAAAAATCCGCTCCAGCCGTATCGGCGTCGACAGGCCCGACATCAAAGGGACGTCAGCGTGCCCCAATTCCTTGCCAGGTTCGTAGATGACCGACGGTATGACCGTTTCGGACCGACCCAGGCTGTCGGTCACCTCGACCTTGGCGCCAAAATGCATCGGCCCGCCGGCGGCATGGGCCTGCTGGTCAAAACCGGCGAATCTGATAGTGTACCCGCCCATCATCCGGCTTTCGCCTCGCTTGAGCAGCAACCCCTCCGCCGGCTGCGAATTCTGAATTTGTTCTGGGGCCAAGTAAAGGTCGTACAGCAGCTTGCGGATTATGTACGGCTTTTTCATCAACCCCTCCTGCTGCCGCGACCAAAACAGCTTGGGACGGGCCTCGAAGCTGGTGCGACCGTCGCGAACGTCAAGAAGAATCTCATTATTGGGGGTGGTGATTTCGGCGGCCATCCCTTTATAGGTAAGGGTCAATCCAAAGGCCTCCGCCGAAGCGCCGCGATCAATATTGACCTTCTGGCCGGTGCCATAGGCCGATGAGCCCAGAATGCCAATCAGCATCAGGGCAAACCCGAAATGGGCGATCTGCGGCCCGGCCGCCTCCAGCCGACCGGGAAGATACTTTCTCAGCGCCAGCAGATTGGAGAAAAAGGCAAATGCCGCGAATAAGACATATACCAGGTACGACGCCGAATGGACACCGGCCAGCGCCGCGGCGACAGTCGCGACCAGCGCCCCGATCGCGGAAGGAATAATCTTGGCCAGCAGGCCGCGCCAGGTTTCACCACCCCATAGCATGAAGGGCGCGAATCCAAGGAAAAGCCCGATCACTACCGCCAGAGGGAAGGTCACGCGGGTGTATATCGCCGTGTCAACCGTGCCGGGGTTGCCGAAGATTGTCGTGATCAACGGCCACGAGGTGCCGGCCAAAACCATCAGCGCGATCAGCGTCAAAAGCCAGACCGAAATTAAGAGCACGAAATCACGCGAGGTCGTCGCCAGGATCAGGGCCGGCCCTTTAATCCCCCGGCTTCGGGCGACGAACAGCGCCAGCGCCAGAAACGAAAACCCGGCCATAAAGCCGACCAGATACCGATTAATCCCCAGATCGACAAAGCTATGCACCGAGAAATCGGCCAGCACTCCGGAACGGGTCAGAAAGGTGCCATAGACCACCAGCAGGAAGGTAAAGAGCGCCATGAAGAGGTTGGTCTTCCGTAACGCCCCCCTGGCCCGCTCGATGAGCAGGCCGTGAATAAGCGCCACGGTGGTCATCCAGGGAATGAAGGAGGAATTTTCCACCGGATCCCAGGCCCAGTACCCTCCCCATCCCAGCGTCTTGTACGCCCAAAAACCTCCCATGATATTGCCGGCCGCCAGCGCTACCGCCCCCAGCGCGGCCGGCGCCAGAGCAATCGGCCACCAGTCATCGTACTGTTTCTTCGCCAAAGCCGCCATGGCGATGACGCATGGTATCGCCACGGCCGCATATCCCAGGAAGATGATCGGCGGGTGGACCACCATCCAGGGATCATGAAGCAGCGGATTAAGCCCGGCCCCCTCGACCTGGGGCGTGGCCAGTTTCTCAAACGGAGACAGGACCATGAGGATGACCAGGAAAAACAGGTTGATCAGCCCATAGAAGGTCATCGCCCAATCGGTATACTGCCGCCCCCGGCGCTGAATATAATACCCCAGGAGCGCCAGAAGCATCAACCACAGCAAATACGTCCCCTGCTGTCCCGCCCAGAAGGCCGAAATCAGGTAGAAGACCGGCAGGTCCGACGAGGAATACTCGTAGACATATTTGATGGAATAATCGCCGGAGATGAAATAGTAAAACAGCAGCAGCACCGCCGCCGCCGTCAGAACCGCGAAGTAATGATAGCCGCTGCGCGCCAACGACTGGTATCGTTCCCGGCCGCGGGCAGATAGAAAGAAGGCCACCGTACTGGTCAGCATGGCGGCGAAAGCCAGCACCATCAGCAATGCGCCGACCGTCACCGCTTAGGCCTCGCCCTTCTTGGCCTGCTCGGCCAGTCCCTGATATTTCGAGGGACACTTGACCAGGAGTTGGTCGGCCATAAACGCCCCATCCTGGAATCGTCCCTTGGCCACGACCGAGGTCGCCTGCTCGAAATTGCCGGGGACGACGCCGGAATAGATGACCTTCAGCCGCTGGTTCAGCGTTCGCTTCTCCAATCCGGTGATTTCAAAAACGAGCCGGGAATGCTCGGCGTCGTACACCACCCGGTCGAAATCAATTTTGCCCATCACCTGCACCGTCCCGGTGCTGCCCTGCACCTGGTCGATGGACACATACCGGATGGTCGTGGACATGAATGAGGTCATGCCCCAGATGATAAAGGCCACGATGATCGCGCCGCCGATGATATACTTCGCCTTCACTTCTTGTCCTCGAGCCGTTTGACCCGGCGGTCAAGTCTCAGCAAATATACGAACAGCCCGACCCAGATGATAAGGGTCACCGCCATGACGGCATAAATCGACGTCATCGGACCGCCTCCTCGGCAGCCCGGCGCTGCCTGACAGATATTTTCAACCCCAGCCGGTAAACCCAGATAAACAAAATCGTGAACGCCGCCAGCGACGGGAAGAACACGAGCGCCGTCGTGGATGACATCGTGATCCGGCCCGAACTGTCCACCACCGAATCCGATGGATGCAGCGACGGCAACACCCGCGGGACGACAAAGATCAGAAACGGCACCGTGATAAAGGCAAAGATGGCATAGACCGAGGCCAGCCGCGCCCGCTTTTCGGCCCCATCGATCGCCGACCGCAAGGCAAAATAGGCGCCATAGATTAAGAGCAGGACAAAGATCGAAGTCTCGCGCGGGTCCCAGTTCCAGAACGAATTCCAGGTCACCTTGGCGAAAAACGCCCCGGTGATGGTGGCCAGCAGGCAAAAGAGAAGCCCCAGCTCGGCCGCCACCCGGGCTCGATCGTCGTCGAGTAACTCTCCCTTCCACAGATAGCGGACGGAGGCGATCATCGACACCACAAAGGCCAGCACCGCCACCCAGGCCTGCGGCACGTGAAAATAAAATATCCGGCTCGCCTCGCCGATCCCCTGCTGGGGCGCCGGGTAGACGAAGGCCGCCACGATCACCCAACTCATGACCCCAAACAGTACGATTTTCCACCACATATCGCGTTCAACTCATTCCCATGCATGGTTGCGCCCAATATATAGGCATCGAGGACTTTAACAATCTATTTTCCGTATTGTTTCCATCTTTTAAATTTACTCTTCCCAGACAAACTCGAACAGCAGTACGCTGGCGGTGATCATCACCACGGCATAGCTGATCAAAAGCTGCAGCTCCGACGCCGCCGCCGCAAACGTCGCCGCCGACCCCAGCGCCTTTTTCGTCCCGCCGATGGCCCCGATCAGAAGCGGCAGCAAAATCGGAAACGACAACACTGCAAACAGCGCCCCCTTGATGCTCGCCCGGGAAATGATCGCCGCAATCAAGGTCGTCGCCCCGGCCAGTCCGATCGAGCCGAGAACCAGGACCGCAATAAACAAGGCGGCGTTGTGCAGGACGGCGTCGGTCATGACAAAGTACAGCGGCGTGACGATCACCTCCAGCAGCGCCAAGAGCAGGAAATTGAATATCAGCTTCCCCCAGTACACCGGCGTCGGGTCGGCCGTCAGCTTGAGGATTATCGCGGTCTTGGATTCCTCCTCTTTCACAAACACCTGCGCCAAGCCGGACATGGCCGAAAAGAAGATAATAATCCAGAACAACGCCGCATAAACGTCGGCCGGAAGGCCGCTCTGGCCGACGGCAAACGACACCACCGTCAGCGTCGTGACGCCGAACAGCAAGATGGCGTTGATTGCGTAACGGGTGCGGTACTCGGACAGAATATCCTTGCGCAGTACCGCCAGCGATTTAGCTGCCAAGCCGTATGAGCTTTTCGGCGAAGCCATACTCCCCCGTCTCATTGGTGGCGATTATCAGGATGCCGTTCTGTTTCTGGCGGGCGATGATCTCACCGACGATCTTCTTCCCCTCATCATCGAGGTTGGCCGTCGGCTCGTCCAGAAGCAGGTAGACCGGGTCGTTCAGCAGCGCCACGGCATATTTCAGCCGCTGCTTCATGCCCGATGAATAGGCGCCGTAAAAATCGTCCCCTCGCCCGGTCAGTTGCAGCATCGCCAGCATCGCCGCGATCCAGCCGTCATCGACGGCGATACCCCGCATGGTGGCGAAGAATCTCAGGTTCTCGACCGCCGTCAGCGAATCATACAGCGCCAGTTCCGGCCCGACGTATGCCAGGCGCTGCCGCACTTCCGCCCGCTCCAGCTTCCGGTCGCCATCTTTATAGCCCACCGTTCCATTGCTCGGCGCCGCCAGCCCGGCCAGGATACGCAGCAGCGTCGTCTTACCGGAGCCGTTGCGCCCGACCACCGCCAGCGAGTCGCCGGCACGGAGGGAAAACGAGACCTCCTCCAGCGCTTTGCGCGCGCCGAACCGTTTACTCACCCTCTGGACGTCGATCTGATGCATAGTCGTTAGCGCCGCCGGCCCATTCTTCGGCAATTATGAATGTGACCCATGATAAGTCAAGGTAAAACGCGCGCGGCACGATGGTCGTGATCCTGGACACGGGTTGGGTCCGTGCCAGGCGGACGCCCACGTGCGCCGACATAATCATTCCCGGTTCCGGCAGGCCTTGGCCCGCTTCAGTCCGCCGCCGGCGGATGACCTGCCGGTCCTCGTCCCGATGCCTGTGCGCCCCGTACGCTCGTGTTCACCCTCTATCATCAAGCCCGGCCGAGAACCCATTCCCCGTTGTTGCGAGCGCCAACGCAGTCGGGACGCGGCAGTCTCGACTCACGAGACGCTGGGCCGTTTTAATCTTGACATGCCCCGGCGCAAACCAAGATTATGGATACCGATTCTCTGACGGGGAGATTTACTTGCTGGGTATCAATGCCATATAGGCTCTATCGGCGCAACCGCCAAGAAAGGAGCAGCCATGAAGAAATACACGGCTGAAATGATTGGAACGATGGTCCTGGTGCTGATCGGGTGCGGCAGCGCCGTCATCGCCGGCCAGCATATCGGCTTCTTGGGGATAGCCTTTGCCTTCGGCCTGGCGGTGCTGACCATGGTGTATGCCATCGGCCCCATCTCCGGCTGCCATATCAACCCCGCCATTTCCATCGCCATGCTGGCGGCCGGCAAGATGAAACTGAAAGATACCATCGGGTATCTGATCGCCCAGTTCATCGGAGGGCTGGTCGGCGCCGTCGTCCTCTTGGCCGTCGCCACCGGTAGGGCGGACTATTCCCTGGCGGCCAACGGCCTCGGTCAGAATGGCTACGGCCTGCATTCACCCGATCAATTCTCCCTGATGGCCTGCCTGATCGCCGAGATCGTCCTGACCGCCATATTCTTGCTGGTCATTTTTGGCTCCACCCACAAGGATTCCCCCAAGGGATTCGCCGGTATCGCCATCGGATTATCGCTGACAATTATCCATTTGGTCGGCATTCCGATCACCGGGACCTCGGTCAATCCGGCGCGCAGCTTCGGCCCGGCGGTCCTCGTTGGCGGCGAGGCGCTCGGCCAATTGTGGCTCTTTATTATCGCACCGATCATCGGCGGGCTGCTGGCTGCATTCATATGGAAGGGATTACTGGAGCCTAAGGAAGCCACCCAAACCTGAAGGTCAAGTCCCTTGGGATTTGACGCCAAATACAATTGCGGGGTCGGCGTACGCCCTGAGGCCGTCCCACAAGTTTTGGTTGATGCTGGCGGCGGCAGGAACCCCTTCCTGCCGCCATTCGTGCCTGTCGGATGCCCCCGTCCACCGCGAAAGCTCGACCCAAATGCTGCATCAACTTGTGGTCGGCGTACGCCCTCGTGCGCCGACGTAATTATTCCCGGCCCGGCAGCTCTTGTCCCGCTTCAGTCCGCCGCCGGCGGATGGCCTGCCGGTCTTTATTACAAATCATATTCACCCGCCGCCGGCTTTTCCCGCCAAATCACCACAACTTTGATGGTGATCGCAACTGCGCCCCATTATATGATGGACACGCGCATTCAATACCCTCGCCCCCAGACGACTACTCCCGTGTGGCCAACCTGTTCATCTGGTGAGCGCCCGCTCTCATGCGCCGACCGAGGACAACTTGTGGGGCCCCCCGAAAATAACAAAAGGAACCGAGTTTTTGCATACCATTCACATAGATCGCTGCCCGGGCGGCTTTATTCAAAAACTCGGTTCCTTTTGGGTTTTGATGATTAAATGGGTATACATCACCGTTCGGTATCCGACACCAAAGCTCGAATACTGGTGGCAGGAAAGACTAAGAAATCGGGCAGTACAACATCGATGCTTTCAATGCCTAAACTTTCGCCTCAAAACATGGCCGCAATCGCCGCCAACCGGTCTTTGCTCAACAGCTTCATGACCCGGTCGACGTGGCATGGCTGGCACCCCAAATCAACGTGCGTGGTCAGCATCCCTCGCAAATTCTGGTCGAACAGGACTGCTTTGCCTCGGCCGAAATGCTTCGCGGCACATATGTTCGCGCCCCGCAATACATCGCAGTCCTCACAAACGGGAATCTTCTGTATGCCGGCCAGCTTCTCGGCCACCTCCTCGGCCGTCGGCTTCTTCTTCATCATCCCTCCGAATCCATTCGGATCAATTTTTGGCTCTAATAAGCCAGTTCAAACCTTTTGGCAACATCAAAATCCCCCTGTCTGCACTTTATACTGCCTGAGGATGGAAAAAGTTTGGCCGGCCCGCTCGAAAACTGAAAAAAATCGTTCAACGCACGATCGACCCAAGGCGGGTCCAGCGCACCCGCTGGAAGAAATGGATAAGATTGTAGGCGACCGAGGCCGGGATGGAATTCAGGTGGGCCAGGCTGATCTCGGGGGCGTTGCTGTCCGGCTCCCACGACCAGTGAATCATAAGCGCCTCCCCCTGGATCAGCGTCAGCGGCACCGGACCCCAAAAGCGGGAGTCGGAGCTGTTGTCGCGGTTGTCCCCCATCACAAAGATATGGCCGATCGGCACCCGATAGGGGCCAAAATTGACTCGCTGATCCCCCGCCTGCGCCCCCGCCAACGGTTCGGTATACTTGCTGAAGGGCGGATCCGGGAACGGCTGGTTATCGACGTACAACACCTTTTCACGCAGGCTGACCACCTGCCCCGCAACCGCTATACAGCGCTTGATATAATTCGTCTGCCGGTCGACCGGATATTTGAAGATTACGACGTCGCCCGGCTTCGGACTGCGAAGCGCCGGCAGCCGCCAGCCGGTCAGGGGAATCTGGGCGCCATAGATAAACTTGTTGGCCAAGATGAAGTCCCCAATCAAGAGCGTATCCTCCATCGAGGAGGATGGTATCTTGTAGGCTTCCACAATCGACGTCTTGATCACAAACGCCAGAACCAGCGCAATTCCCAGCGATTTGGCGTATTCGAACAGGCTGGAAGACAGCGAGGCTTTGGCCCCACCCGGACGGCGCTGAGGGACGGAGGAGTCTTTGTCTAATCTCATGTCGGTCGATGATTTCCTGTCCACGAATCCTCCCGTCTTAGGCTACCCTGCCGTCTGCAATTTCTTTTATACCTGTTGTCAGCCGGTGGCGCAACTGGAAAATGCCCCTCCCGTTCAACTCACCGACCGCGCCGTTCGATCCCATCGTATCCGGGAGCCGAAATGGATCAGCGTATGCCAGACGAGATCGGGGATTGTCCTCAGATCGGCCAATTTGATCTTGGGGGCCGAATCATCCGGCGCGATCGACCACTGGATCGCCTCGACTTTACCCTCGATCAGTTCAATCGGCACCGGCCCCCAGAAGCGGGAATCGAAACTGTTGTCGCGGTTGTCTCCCATGGCAAAAACCGTCCCCGGGGGAACTTGGAACGGCCCAAAGTTGTCGCGGTGGTCGTTCTTATTTGCCAGCACGCGAGAATCGGTGAATTTCGAATGAGGAGGATTGGGGAACGGCTGATTGTCGACATATAGCTGCTTGTCGCGCACCTCGACCACCTGGCCGGCGACGGCGACACAGCGCTTGACGTAATCGGTCTTCCTGTCGCCCGGCCATTTGAAGGTGATAATGTCCCCCGGCCTGGGCGTACGGATGGCCGGAAAGCGAAACGAGCTAAACGGCAGCCTGGCCCCGAAGACCACCTTGTTTGACAGCACAAAGTCGCCGATCAGCAAGGTGTCTTCCATCGACGACGAGGGAATGCGATACGCCTCGGCCAGCGAGGCCTTCACCAGAAACGCAAACATGGCGGCCCAAAACAGGACCTTGAGGTAACCGTAGGTGTTGGAAATCAATCTTCTGGACACGTCGACCCCTATCTTCGATTCTGTCGCCCTATCCGGCTATGAAGCGCATGATATCGTTATACGTGACCATGACGATGACCAGCAGCAGAAACACCAAGCCGACCTGCTGGGCGATCATCCGTTGACCGATCGTCAGCGGCGACCCCTTGATCTTCTCGATCGCCAAAAACAGCAGATGCCCACCGTCCAGAACCGGAATGGGAATGATGTTGACTATCGCCAGATTAACGGACAGGAAAGCCATGAAAAGCAACAAGGCCGAAAATCCGATGTGCGCCATCTGGCCGGCGGCTTGCGTGATGAAGACCGGGCCGCCGATCATCTTGGCGGAGACGCGAAGGGTGATCAAATCCCAGAGAAATACTCCGATCTTTTCGACAAACCCCAGCGTTTCGACTATCCCCAGCCCCGCCCCCTCCAGAAAGCCGACCGGGCGATACTCGACTTTGGAGTAGACACCCAATATCCCGATCTTTATTTTCTCCCCCCGATCGGTGTACACCTCCTCGACTTGGGGCGTCACGGAGGCCGTCATGGTTTGTCCGTTCCGTTCCCACACCACCGGAATCTGCCTGCCGACCGCCTTGGAGACCACCTGAGAAAGTACGGAGTACGGACCGATGGCGATATTGTCGATGGAGGTGACGACATCACCCGCCTGCAATCCGGCCGCCTCGGCCGGAGACCCGGGCACCACCGAACCGATAATCGCCTGCCGGGGATTGGTCACTCCAATGCCGTTGACCAGATACGTCCCCCAGAGGATCAGCCAGGCCAGAAGGAAATTCATCACCGGGCCGGCCAAAATGACCGTCGCCCGAATTCGAACCGGTTTGGACATGAACTCGTGCGGCGCTCCGGTGGCCGTCTCATCGGGATTCTCCCCCGCCATCTTGACATATCCGCCCAAGGGTATCAGGCCAATGCAATACTCGGTTTCGCCAAACTTCTTCGACAAAATCGATGGCGGAAAGCCGAGCGAAAACCGATCCACCTGGATTCCGGCCCATTTGGCCATCAGGAAATGGCCCAATTCATGAAAAAAGATTAGAGCACCGAGGACAAAAATGGCTGACAAGACAGTGATCATCGCAAATTCCCGATCAATTCCAGTGTCTGGCGCCGCACCTGACGATCCGTCTCCATAATATCGTCAAGGCTGGGGCGAGCAATCACAGAATGTTTAACTAAGATATGATCTATTAGTTCCAGTATGCCGGTGAATCCGATCCTTCCGGAGAGGAACTGCTCCACCGCCGCCTCATTGGCGCCGTTGAGCGCGGCCGGCGCCGTCCCGCCCGCCTGTGCGGCCTGGCGGGCCAATCGGAGCGCAGGGAATTTATCCTCATCCGGATCCAGAAAGGTCAGGCTGCCGACCCGGGCCAACGCCACGCGGCCGTATTCGGACGGCATCCGATCCGGCCAGAATAAGGCATAGGCAATCGGCAGCCTCATATCCGGCGACGACATCTGTGCGATGACCGAACTGTCGACGAATTCGACCATGGAGTGAATGATTGACTGCGGATGAATGACGATCTTTATCATTTGCGGGGAAACCGAAAACAGCCAGACGGCTTCAATCAGCTCCAGCCCTTTGTTCATCATCGTGGCCGAGTCGATGGTGATCTTGCGCCCCATCTTCCACGTCGGGTGCCTCAGGGCTTCATCGATCGTAATATCCTTGAAGGTCGCTTTGTCACGATGAAGGAACGGCCCGCCCGAGGCCGTCAGCCAAAGGCTCCGCACTTCGGTCATCTTACCGGAATTGAGGCATTGCCAGATGGCACTATGCTCCGAATCGACCGGCAAAATCTTGGCGCCCGACTTGGCCACCTCTTCCTCGAAGAGCGGCCCGCCGGCTACGAGCGACTCCTTATTGGCCAGCGCCAGCTGCTTACCGGCTCGAACGGTTTCGAGGGAGGCCCTGAGCCCCGCTGCCCCCACCAGGGCATTGAGGACGATGTCGTTCTCCCCCAGGGCGGCCGCCTGCCTCAAGCCCTCTTGACCATAGGCCAATTCGAAGCCAGCTCCGGCGATCAGGCTCCTGAGGCCGGCCATCTCCGCCTCCGTCTGGACGACGACCATCCGCGGGCGAAACCGCCTGATCTGCTCGGCCAGGAGGGCGACATTTCTTCCCGCCGCCAAGGCTATAACCTCGAACCGGCCGGGATTGGCGCTGATAACGTCAAGGGCAGACCGGCCAATCGAGCCGGTCGAGCCGAGTACGGTGATTCGTCTCATGTGTTCTACTATACGAACGTCGACC
Source organism: uncultured Ignavibacteriales bacterium (assembly GCA_964585635.1). Classification (GTDB taxonomy): domain Bacteria; phylum Zixibacteria; class MSB-5A5; order GN15; family JAAZOE01; genus CAZPEV01. The sequence continues at coordinate 18,916 of CAZPEV010000003.1, read as the reverse complement.
CGTTTCGTTCAAGTTTCGCTATATATAATGCCTGGTCAAGACAGGCCCAATCAAAAAAACCCGCCCCGGCCGCTGGGCCGGGGCGGGAAGATTCGCAGAACTGCGGTTCATTATTTGTGCGTAGCGCCGGTCGAATCCGGTTTGACAACCGGACGTTCCTTTCCTTCTTCATAGACGCGAATCATCCTGACCGCTGTCAATGGCTTTTCACGTCGGTCGGTCTTGACTTCCCCGATCTTGTTGACCACATCCATTCCCTCGACGGTCTGACCAAAGATGGTATAGTTATTGTCCAGCGAGGGCAGGTCGGCCAGGCAGATATAGAACTGACAGGTAGCCGAGTTTGGATCCTGTGCCCGAGCCATGGCAAGCGTGCCGGGCCTATGCTTGAGGGCGGAGAATTCGGCCGGGATTTTCTTCCCGGAATTGCCGGTGCCGTCACCCTTGGGGTCGCCGCCCTGAATGACGAATCCCTTGACGACGCGATGGAAAGTAAGGCCATCATAGAATCCCTTATTGGCCAGATCGAGGAAGTTTTTGACATGATTGGGGGCGACATCGGGAAACAACTCCAGCACGATCTTCCCCATATCGGTTTCCATGATCACGCGCGGCCTATTTTTTTCCACCTTGGTCTCCTTTCCCTGGCCGAGTACCGCCACGGAACCACCAACCAGGATTGACATGAGGACAAGCAGCAGTGCCAGCTTCTTCATATTTGACCCTCGCTAAAGGACGGACACGGCTTGGGCGCCGTCTCCGCCGGTGTCAAGTTTTTGCGAATATAGACAGCGGATCAGCGCTTGTCAATCGAATAGGGCGAATGCCGGCCGCTCCGCCGACGGCGGAAATGACAACGCCGGGAAATGCGAGGCTGATCCCGATGATCAGGGAGTGTTGACGATAAAGCTGGGAATGACCGCGCCGGTATCCGAGGCATCGGCGTATGACAGAATCATGCTGCCTGCGATCGGAATCGAACAAAGATGATGGATCCCGGGAGGCATAAACGTCAACTCTTGCATGCTGGTGAGGAAAAGAATCCGAAGGGAATCATTGACGGCGGTCGAGGTGATATCCATCTCGGACGTCGCCGATCCATAGATCGGTTCCCCGACTGTCCCCTGATAAAGAAAGACGAGCGACAATCCGGCGACGGTGGTATTGGCATCATAGTCAACCGACATCGTGTCGTCGGCCAATCGGGAATAAAGGATGATTCGGTGGGGAGTCTCAGCGATCTGGATGTCACCGTAGCACTCAAAATCCCCGGCGTTGATCCGGTAACGATAAATGCCCGGCAGAAGATAGTGGTCGCCTTCATCTTTGGTGTCCCAAGCGATATGATAATGCCCGGCGCCCATGGTGGAATCAACCAGGGTGCACCGGGTGGCGCCGGTGGAATCGATGATAAAGAGCTTGACCGCCGCGGCGGCGGGAAGATCGAAAACGATTTCGATTGGGGCCGTGCCGGGATTAGGGTAGGCGGGATACAGGGCAAACTCGGCCGGTACTCCCCCCTTGCCGGCGACCGCCGAAAAACACCAGTCGGTGGTATCGCCGCCAAGGATATTGCCATTTTCGTCGGTCAGGGTTATCCCCTCATATTTCTGGGGCTGAGAATTTGGGATCGTCGGTTTGTCGTCATCGGAACAGGTCGCCAGGCCAAATACCATGACCAACATAATGATCGTGCATGCTGCCAATCTCGCCATCGAACCTCCACGATCTGTGCAGTTACCGCCGCGGCAGGAACCAGCGGCCACACCCACCAGCAGTATACACTGACGACAGGAATTGGTCAAGCACTTATGGACGACCCCATCGCGGTTACGGCCCTTGCCGGAACTGCGGGACAGTGCTATATTCGCACCGGCCGATGCTTAGTGGAAACTACCATTAGGCGCGGGAAAGGATCCAGCGTGATACATTTTCCAGTCAGCGGCGTGGACACCTATTGGTGGCTGCCGATCGTGACGGCTTTTGGGATTTCGACCGTGACATCGACCGGTGGGCTATCAGGTGCGTTTTTGCTCCTCCCCTTTCAGGTCAGCCTGCTGGGATTCACTTCCCCGGCGGTAACTCCGACCAATCTGTTATTCAATATTGTCGCAACTCCCAGCGGTGTCTACCGCTACAGCCGGGAGAAACGGATGGTCTGGCCGATTACTTGGATAACCATCATCGGCACTCTGCCGGGGCTATTCCTCGGGGTCCTTATCCGCACCAGATACCTGCCCGATCCGCGATTATTCAAGCTGTTCGTCGCCTTGGTATTGCTATATATCGGAATTCGCCTGGCCTTTGACGTCATCTCGGCCGCGAAGAATTCCGCCGCCATGCCCGGGCCGGCGCGGCCCGAGCATTTTGAAGTCGTGCCGCTGGCGTTCAATCTCAGGCAGGTCGGCTATGAGTTCAACGGCCGACCGTATTATGTTTCCACCCTGCCGGTCTTCATTCTCAGCCTTGTCGTGGGAATGATCGGCGGAATCTACGGCATCGGCGGCAGCGCCATAATTGCGCCTTTTCTCGTGACCGTCTTTGGCCTGCCGGTCTACACGATCGCCGGCGCGGCCTTGTTCGGCAATCTAGTGACATCCCTGGCCGGGGTCATTACCTATGCCGTCATCATTCCCTTGCTGTCGTCATCCGGTCCGGCTACTCAGCCGGATTGGCTACTCGGGGGATTGTTTGGGTTGGGCGGAGCGGCTGGGATGTACCTGGGCGCGCGACTACAGCGCCATCTTCCAGCCCCGGTGATTAAGGCGGTGTTAGGACTAATTATGTTCTACATCGCCGGTTCATATATCCTGGCGTTCTTTCATTGAACGGACCTTAGCAGGAAAAGCCGGCCAAGTCGGCCGGCTCTTCTCATGAAACTGTCGTCCTGGTTACCCCAAAGAGGGACACGGCACAGGACGTTGAAAAGGGCGTCGAGTTGGCTGCTGAATCCAAATCGGTTTGGTCTGATCATCAGGTTTCTCATTCAGCCCTACCTCCTATTTTCTTGTTCTTCTATTCACTCCATGACAAACACAATCAGGCAATATGCCAATCAAGGCACCTCAATGACTTACAATTAATTACACCATAACCACGACTCAGCCATTAAGAGGTAAGCGCCAAAATGGCATTATAGGGTGCCACCTTGGCGCATGGCGTCGGCCTGAAAGGTAGGACTATCATGGAAGCCCGTCGCCTTTGAAGATCAATCAAGAATCCAGCCAAAGATACCCTCGAAGATTCACCTTTTCGTCTCCGGTTTTTCGGGAAATGAGGGGGAAAAACCTCTTGCCTAATCGAGACAAATCGATATATTTGAACAAATATGCCAAAAACGGTTGTTACATTTTTCACATGATGATATCCACCGAGGTGACCTGACGTGACACTGCACAGGATATTTATTGTTGGCGCCGGCGTCATGGGGACCGGTATTGCCGAGACCGTCGCATCCTCCGGCACCGAGGCCTATCTGATCGACAAAACGCCAGAATTGGCCCAACGAGGGATTGAGCGGGTCTCCGAGAGTATGGATCGCCAGATTGAGCGCTGGGGTCTGACCAAATCGGACAAGAAATCAATTCTTTCCCGTATTCATCCCTGCGCCGACCTGTCGATCATCGGCCAGGCGGAGATGGTGATTGAGGCGATTCCCGACAAGCTGGCGATGAAACGGGAATTGTTCGCCGAAATGGATAGAATTTGCCGTCCCGAGACGATTCTGGTCACCAATACCTCCACTCTGTCGATTTCAGAAATCGCGACGGCGACCAAGCGGCCGGATAAGGTCATCGGCCTGCATTTTTTAAACCCGGTCAACCGGATTCCGATTGTGGAGATCGTGCGGGGCCTGAAAACTTCAGATGAGACCTATCAGATAATTCGTGAATTCGCGGCCCTCATCGGCAAACAGCCGATTTTGGTGAATGAGTATCCCGGGTATGTCACCACGCGTATCATCGTTCCCCTTCTCAATGAGGCTATGCATGTCCTGATGGAAGGGATTTCCAGCGCGGAGGATATCGACACGGCCATCAGACAGGGATTCGGGTTTAACGTCGGGCCGCTGGCCTTGGCCGATATGATGGGATTGGACGAAGTAATGGCCTGGATGGAAAATCTGTTGAGTGAATTGTCGGAGCACAAATATAATCCCTGCCCGTTGCTGCGGAAGATGGTCCGCGCCGGAAACCTTGGCGTCAAAACCGGTCAAGGCTTCTTCAAGTACGACAAAGACGGAAACCGAATCAAAAGCGAACCAGAGAACGGACGATAAGCCATGAAAATATTGGTGCTCAACTGCGGGTCATCGTCGGTCAAATATCAATTAATCGACATGGAGCAGGGATTGGCGCTGGCCGTGGGGCTGGTGGATCGGATCGGGATGTCGGAGTCGTCACTAATGCACAAGCCGCATGACCGGCCGCAAATCAAAACCTCCGTTGAAATTCTCGACCACACGCAGGCGATTAACGCCGTGATCTCGATTCTTCTCTCCGCCGAGCATGGCGTTATCACCAGCAAGAGCGAGATCGTCGCGGTCGGCCACCGCGTGGTTCATGGCGGCGAGCGGTTCACCGGCTCGGTCCTGATCACGGCGGAACTGATGGATAAGATCAAGCAGTTGATTTCGTTGGCGCCGCTGCACAATCCGCACAATATCCGCGGCATCATGGCGGCGGCGATGCTTCTCCCCGGCGTCCCCCAGGTGGCGGTATTCGATACCGCCTTCCATCACCAGATGCCGCCGTACGCCTATATCTATGGCATCCCTTACGCGCTCTACAAGAAACTTGGCATCCGCCGGTATGGCTTCCACGGGACGTCGCACTATTACGTTTCCCTCAAGGCGGCGGAGCTTCTGGGAAAACCTATCGCGCAGACGAAGATAATCACCTGCCACCTCGGCAACGGAGCCTCGATGACGGCCGTTGACGGGGGCGTTTCGATCGATACCACGATTGGTTTTACACCGCTGGAGGGGCTGCTGATGGGCACCCGCTCCGGCGATTGCGACCCGGCCATCATCCTCCATATCATGGCCTGTGAGGAATTGACCCTGGCCGAAGCCAATACCCTGATGAACAAGCACTCCGGGCTGTACGGAATTTCCGGGCTGTCCTCCGACATGCGTGAAATCCTCAAGGGATCGGCCGAAGGACACGCCAACGCCAAATTGGCGCTGGAAGTCTATTGCTACCGGATAAAGAAATATATCGGCGCCTACATGGCGGCCCTGGGCGGGCTGGATGCCGTCGTGTTCACGGGCGGTGTAGGCGAGAATGCCGCCGAAGTGCGGCGGCGATGCGTAGAGAGGCTGGGCTGCTTTGGAATCCACTTGGACCTCGCCAAGAATGATGCGCACAAGAAAGGGGCTGAGATTATCTCAGCCACCGGCTCGACGGTAGGCGTCATCGTGGTGCCGACCAACGAGGAGCTGGTCATTGCCCAGGAAACAGAGCAGATCGTGAAGGAAAGCATCTAGCCGGAGATCGGGATGCAGGTTGCCGGGCGACAACGATTTACGGCGATAGCCATGATTCTGATGGCCATGGTGACCCTGTACGGCTGCGTTCCATCGCGCCAACAGCAGTTCCAGGAGCGTCTGGATAGATTCCGATCGATTTTACCGGAAAACGCCCGGACCGCCTTTGACAGCAAGCGCTATGAAACTGTGGTGGCCCAAGTCGATTCTCTCTTGGTCTCCGACGCGGCCTTTGCCGCGCGCTGGCAGGAGATGAAGGCGGCCGAGGCGATTTCGCTTTTTACCACCACTGAAGTGATAAATTATTTCGTAATCAATTTTGTCAATTACAGATCAGGTCGGTAGCGGAGGACGCGTGTTTAGAATCCTTGACAAAGTAGAGCTCTGCCCCAAAATCTGCCGGTTTCGGATCGAAGCGCCCAAGGTCGTCCACAAGGCGATGGCGGGCCAGTTTGTCATCCTGCGGCAGGATGAACACGGCGAGCGGGTCCCGATGTCGATCGGCGGCCTCGACAAGCAGAATGGCATCCTGACGGTCGTGATTCAGGAGGTTGGCAAGACTTCGGCCTCGATGAACCAGATGAAGATCGGCGAATCGTTCATGGACGTGGTTGGCCCTTTGGGCCTGCCGACCCATGTCGAAAAATTCGGCCGCTGCGTCTTGTTGGGCGGTGGCGTCGGCATTCCTCCGATTTATCCCATCGCCCAAGCCCTGAAGGAAGCGGGGAACCGCGTCGAAGTCATCATCGGTGCCCGCACCAAAGATCTGCTCATTTATCGGGAGGAGTTGACCTCGGCCTCGCACCTCCTGCATATCAGTACCGATGACGGTTCCTTCGGAACGCACGGATTTGTCACCACCATATTGCAGAAGCTGATGGAAGACGGACAGCCGATCGACTTTGTGCTGGCCGTCGGTCCGGTGCCGATGATGAAGGCCGTCGCCGCGACCACCCGCCCCAAGCAGATCAAGACCTGGGTCAGTCTGAATCCGGTCATGGTGGACGGCACCGGAATGTGCGGCGCCTGCCGGGTAACCGTCGGCGGTAAGACCAAGTTTGCCTGTGTGGACGGCCCCGATTTCGACGCCCATTTGGTTGACTTTGCCGAAATGACCAGCCGCCTCAAGATGTATCACCGATATGAAAAAATCGCCTATGACAGATTCCTTCACCAGACGGATGCCTGCTCCTGGCAGACAGTCGCATCCGAACCTAACCCGCGATCGAATGCGTGAGGAGAATTAGCCGTGTCGGACAACAAGCTCAGCAACAAGGATAGAATGAAAATTCCGAGGCAGCCGATGCCGGGGCAGGAACCGGATGACCGGATCAAAAACTTTAACGAAGTACCGTTTGGACTGATCCCGGAACTGGCCATGTTGGAGGCCTCCCGCTGCTTGGCCTGTCCCAAAGCTAAATGCATGGAAGGCTGTCCGGTGGAAGTCGATATTCCGGGATTTATTCGATTGGTCACCGAGGGGAAATTCAGCGCGGCCGCCCGCAAGATCAAAGAAACCAACGCCCTCCCGGCGATCTGCGGCCGGGTTTGTCCTCAGGACGAGCAATGCGAGAAGCTCTGCGTCCTGGGAAAGAAACTGCAATCGGTCGGAATCGGCAATCTGGAACGATTTGTCGCCGACTGGGAGCGTGACCATAATGAAATGGAGACTCCGCAGTTGGCCCCCCCCACCGGCAAGAAGGCCGCCATCATCGGGGCCGGACCGGCTGGCCTGACCGTGGCGGCCGACCTGGCTCGGCTCGGTCACAAGGTGACGATCTTCGAAGCTCTCCATAAGCCCGGCGGCGTACTTATCTATGGGATTCCGGAATTCCGTCTTCCCAAGGCGATCGTCGCCGCCGAGGTGGATGTCCTCCGTCAGATGGGGGTGGAAATAATCACCAGTTATGTGATGGGCAAGATCGAAACCATCGACGAGCTGTTTGAAGAGGGGTATGGCGCGGTCTTTGTCGGCACCGGCGCCGGATTGCCAAACTTCATGAAAATTGAAGGGGAAAACCTCAAGGGGGTGTATTCCGCCAACGAGTACCTGACCCGCTCCAATCTGATGCGCGGATTTGACTTCCCCAACTACGATACGCCGATCTTCTCCGGCAAGAATGTCGCCGTTCTCGGCGGCGGCAACACCGCCATGGATTCGGTCCGCACCGCCAAGCGGCTCGGCGCCGACAACGCCTACATCGTGTACCGTCGCAGCCGGGCCGAGATGCCGGCTCGAACCGAGGAAATCCATCATGCCGAGCAAGAAGGCATCCAGTTCAAGTTTCTCACGAACCCGGTGAAATATATCGGCAATGACGACGGCTGGGTCACCCACATGGAGTGTGTTCAGATGGAACTGGGCGAGCCGGACGCCTCCGGACGCCGCCGGCCGGTGGAGATTGCCGGTTCGAATTTTCTCATCCCAGTCGATACCGTGGTGGTGGCCGTCGGCAACTCCTCGAATCCGTTGATTCCGCAGACCACCCCCGGTTTGGAAACCAATAAATGGGGCAACATCATCGCCAACGAGAAGACGATGCTAACCTCGCGACCGGGGGTCTTCGCCGGTGGTGACATCGTTACCGGCGGCGCCACGGTGATTCTGGCCGCCGGCGCCGGCAAGGTGGCGGCCCGCGCCATGCACCGGTTTATGATGGGCCTACCGCTGGTTAATGAAACATCGGCAGGTGAGGTTAATAAGACCGATTCGGTCAGCAAATAGGGAGCGTCAATCATAAAGCGGCGAGAACGGGCGGGCCGGTTTTCCGCCCCCCCGTTGTTTTTGCACCCACCGGGGGGATTAAATGGGAGGGGGGTATGAAGCGGTGC
>CAZPEV010000003.1:0-10586 GCA_964585635.1 uncultured Ignavibacteriales bacterium | reverse complement strand
ACTCGGGGCGGCCTTATGCCGGGCCGCCCGTTTCTTGTTCCAGAACCTGGGGCTATTCATGCGAAGGGGAATAGATCGCTGTCCCAGAATTCACTGGTCAGGATACGGCCGCCTAAAAAATCGTCCAGATTCTCGATGGTTTCCCAGATCGATCGCCGGCAAACTTCGGCGTCGGCCAGATTAAAGCAAATCGGGTCGGAGCTGAGCCCAAGGCTGGGCTGGAACCGAGAATAGTCAGGGTCGAAGGTTATTTCCTGAATCGGTCTGGGTCGCCCCGATCGCAAGTAAAGATCGACCGGCCGTTCCTTCTTATCCTCCAGCAACCGGGCGTGTACGAAATCGTTCCGAATGATAATTAGTTGTTTGAATTTCAGATACGGCCCATCATCATACTGGTAGTACTGGTCGCGCTCCATGCGGCCGGCGTCGCCACAGATGTACGGCGTCAGGTACAGCTTCCATTTCAGAGACACCGCGAACGGCCGGCCGGGTCGTTTCCGGGTGATCCGCGGAAATTGCTCCCTTCGGGGAAAGCTTCGATCAAGCGACGGCAAGAGGTCGTACGCGTCGTCATTGCCATAAGCCTCCAGGGCGTTATTTAGGAGCGCCTCGACCGCCAGCATCCGGGCGATAAACGACATTCGGATCAGACGAAAGCGCCAGTATTCGAAATACTGGCGGCGCCTTGGTTCGGCTGCCTCCATCCGCTCTTCATACTCCTTGGCCAACTGCAGCAGATGACCGGCATCCTCCCAATAGTGCCGATGCTGCTTGACTAGATTCCGAAGCATTTTCCCTCACCTGCGGAGTCGGAACCACGGCCGCCCCCGGACCTGGGCGCTACCTTTGATCGGATTGAACCACCATCATCCCGGCGTCCCGCACCAACAGGATGTCAAGGTGGTCCCGGCCGCCCGATCGCAACCCAGCCAATTCATCGTCTATTGATGTCGCCGGCTCGATGAACACCTGGCGCACGATTTCGGGCGCCAAACCGGTTAAAGCCCTCACTCGAATCCTTTGCGACAACTCCACCATGCGCGACAGCTTGTGAATGCCAAGCGGCGGTTGTTCCGCCGCGGCCTGCGCCAGCACAGCCTCAAACCGCTGCAATCGTTTCGCCAATTGGAGGAATTCGTCGTTGCCGACCCCTTCGGAGCAGGCCGACACGACGATCATGACACCATCATCGCGGACGGCGGCGGCCGTGTTTTCGATTCCCTTCTGCATCTGATAAAGATTGCGATCGAGGGGCGGACGCATTTCGGCTATCACGACGTCAAAGCGCTGCGGCGCGGCGCAGGAGTACACCTGTCGGGAAAAGGCTGCCGCTGCCGCAAACGATCGCCGAAGATCACCGCAGAAGCAGTCGAGCACCTGATGGTTGCGCCCGTTCACGATCTGGATGGAAAAAAGATTCGGCAACTTGACCAAAGCCAGCATGCGCTCCAGATGCTCCGCCACCGGATTCCCCTCCAGGCGCAAAGGTTGCGCCTCACGCGATACCGCCAGAACATGGTTGCGCCTGATGCTGTCGACGTCGGCCAGGCCGGGTATCAACGATTTTCGCCCGCCGGTGTATCCGGCAAAATAATGCGGCTCCACCGATCCGATAATGAGGATGGCTCCGTACTCAAACAACAGCCGGTTGAGATACACCGCGCGGCCGTCCAGCTCTCCGACCGCTGTCATTGAGCCAAAATCGCGGGAATCATGAAAGAATATCCGACTGCCCTCGGGTCGCCTATAGCCATTCAAGATGGAGTTGACGTCGGCGGCGCTGGGAGCCGGATGATTGCCGCAGGCAACGATGAAGTCACCCCGGAAGTCGGGATAGGCCTTGTCGATCTGAGCCAGGATTTTGCCCGTTGGAGTCGAACGGAAGGCGTCATTGATGACAATCAGTGGCCGGCCGCCGGAAAGAAATTGGCCGAAGCGAGCGTCGCTTAGCGATTGCAGAAACCGATCGGTACGCCAGGTGGACTCCCGGTCGCACGGCTCCCGTTCGGTTACCGAATCCCCCGGGCCAAGATGGAACGATATCTGCCCGGCTCCATAAGCAACGGTCGGCATGGCATCAGCCAAAAAAGAATGGAATCTCAAAGGCCGCCGAGGCCGGTGAGTCGGAGGCATGAACCGAATTGCGCTGTTTATCCAAGCCGATCTCTTGCCGAAGCGTGCCGCAGATCGCCTGGGCCGGATCGGTGGCGCCGATCAACGACCGCAGGTCGGCAATGGCATGGGCCTTCTCGAGCACCATCGGCACAATCGGGCCGGAAGCCATATACGTGGTCAGATCGTCGAGAAACGGTTTTCCCTCGTGGACGGCGTAGAATCGGCGCGCCTCCGGTTGAGAGATGCGCACCATTTTCATCGCCGCCACGGCGAAACCCGCTCTTTCCAGGCGACCGACGATATGCCCGATGAGACGCCGCTCGGCGGCATCCGGTTTGATGATCAGAAGCGTCCGTTCCATCATGCCTCCCGGGTATTCATCCCGGCCTTCTGCACCAGCTCAAAGCCGAGCTGCAACGCCTTGAGATTCTTGTCCTCGGTTCCCTTCGGAGCGCGATCTTTGACCATTTGACGAAGCGCTTCTTTCGGCACCACGCCGGTCAATTCGGCGATTACCCCCAGGGCGATAATGTTGGCCACCATGGGATGGCCGACATCCTCGCGGGCCAGACGCATAAACGGAAAGCCATAGCCGCTCTTGATCGGCACTTTGGTCACCAGCGTCGAATCGACGACCAGGATGCCGTCGGACTTGAGGTCGGGATAATACTTGTCGCAGGCCTCCTGGGTAAAGGCCAGGAGGAGGTCGAGCTTCATCGTCTTGGGGTAGAATATCTCTCCGCGCGAGATGACGATGTCGGCCCGGCTGGCGCCGCCGCGGGCCTCGGGGCCATAGCTTTGGGTTTGGACGACATTCATCTTGGGATCAGCGCCCACCGCCTGCGCCAGGATGACCGCCGCCAGGATGACCCCATGGCCGCCCGATCCGGACAGCCGGATTTCATACCGATCGGTGGAGCTTTCCTTGATCCCTTTGGCATTCCTTTGTGATTTGTGTTGTGCCATAGTAGACATTCTATTTTCCCTGTTTCGGTTGCATGCTGTCAATCAGCTTTTGATATTCGTCGCAGTATTCCGGCAAATCGATATCATGCAGCACCCCGGTCAGGAATTTGCCGACCTGTTTCTCGGGCGGCAGCACAGCCGCCGCCTTGACCGGCAGGGCATGATCCTTCATCCACTTGAGCATGGCCACGGCGTCCCCTTCTTTGTTAAGCCGGCCGTAATAGGTATGGCAGTTCGAAAAGGCATCGATCAGCGAAAATCCGCGCTTCTGCAGGCCGCCGATGATCAGGGTGTCCAACTGCTGCACGTGATACACCGTGCCTCGGGCGACATAGGAGGCTCCGGCCGCCTTGGCCAGCGAAGTCGGATCAAACGCCTTTTCCAGGTTGCCGTAGGGCGCGGTCGTCGCGAAAGCCCCCTCCGGCGTCGTCGGCGAAAACTGGCCGCCGGTCATGCCATAGATGCGGTTGTTGATCAGGATGGTGGTGATGTCGATGTTGCGGCGGCAGGCGTGGATAAAATGATTGCCGCCGATCGCCAGGCCGTCGCCGTCGCCGGTGACCACGATCACCTTCAACGCCGGCTTGGCCATCTTCACGCCGGTGGCAAAGGCCAGAGCCCGGCCGTGGGTGGTGTGCAGCGTATTGAAATCGCAATAGACCGGCAATCGCGAACTGCAGCCGATCCCGGATACCAGCACCACTTCATCCTTCTTGTACCCCTGTTTGTCCACCGCCCGGATGATGGAGCCCATCACGATACCGATGCCGCACCCGGCACACCAGACGTTGGGGAACCGTTTCTTGACCCGCAGGTACTGGTGGGTCACGTCGGAAGCTTGTACCGCGCCGGTCATGCCTTCACCTCCATTATCCGCTTGAAGATTTCCACCGGGTTGAGCACCTCGCCGTCATAGCGGTTCAAGCGCTCGACTTTGCAGCTGCGCGGCGCCACCCGCTCCACCTCGCCGGCCAGCTGGCCCATGTTCAGCTCGACCACGAGCACTTTGCGGACGTGCGCTTCCTCCAAGAGTTGGCGGATCCGCTCATCCGGAAAGGGCCAGATCGTCACCGGACGGATCAGGCCGGCTTTGATCCGCTTCTCGCGGGCCATGTTCACCGCCTGACGAGACGCGCGCGCGGCCGTGCCGTAGGCGAAGACGCAGACATTAGCGTCGTCCATCATCTCCGTCTCGAGTTGGAGTAGCTCATCGGCAAAGCGGGTGATCTTGAACTTCAATTTCTCCATCTTGGCCTTAATCTCGAGCGGTTTGGCGGTCGGGAAGCCTTCCTGGTCGTGCGTCAGTCCGGTGATATTGAATCGATACCCTTCGCCGAAACTGGCCATGGGCGTGACCAGGTTGGGCGTGATTTCAAAATGATGGTACCACTCCGGCGGAACATCCGGCTTGACGCGGTCCATCACCTCCAACTCCCCATCGGCCGGCAGCGACACCATCTCCCGCATATGGCCCAGCACCTCATCGGACAACAGCGTCACCGGAGTCCGAAACCGCTCCGAGAAGTTAAAGGCCCTGACCGTCTGTTCAAAGCACTCCCGCACCGAGGCCGGAGCCACGGCGATGGCTTCGTAGTCACCGTGAGTCCCCCAGCGGGCCTGCATGGTATCGGCCTGGGCAATCTTGGTCGGCAACCCCGTCGATGGCCCCCCCCGCTGCACGTTGATGATAACGCAGGGAACCTCGGCCATGAAGGCATACCCGATATTTTCCTGCATCAGAGAGTAGCCCGGGCCGCTGGTGGCGGTCATCGCCTTAACCCCGGCGCAGGAGGCACCGATGATCGCTGCGATCGACCCGATCTCATCCTCCATCTGGATGAACCGTCCCCCGTACTTCGGGAGCGACCGTGCCATCGATTCGGCGATCTCGGTCGAGGGGGTAATGGGGTAACCGCCGAAAAAACGGCACCCGGCATAGAGGGCGCCCTGGGCGCAGGCCTCGTTTCCCTGCATCAATCTGCGGACTGATGTATGGCTATTTGACATACCTTGGTCCTTACTTATAGTTCGACGTTATGACAAAATCAGGACAATGCAGCCAACACATGGCGCATTGCGTACATTTTTCCGGTCTGGCCACGATCGGTTTGCCGTCGCGGTCGGGGTCAAACACCTTCTGGGGGCAAAAGCTGATGCAGATATTGCATGCCTTGCACCAGTGAAGGTACAGGTTAAGCGGAGGCAGACCCTTCCCCTCCTGATAGGGATAGGTCACTTTCTTGTCGCTCGCCGGCTGCGCGGGCGCCGTTTCCTCCGTTTTTTCATCGGCCATAATGTTCTCCTCACAGATGGCGCACAGCTATCGTTTCCGGGCCCGGCCAGATACCCTCGCGGCCGGCTTCCGGATCGTTTTCTTGGACGCGGTCAGGCGCGGTTTGGCCCGGTTCCTGGCGGCCTTCAATTTCTCCATCATCAGACCAGGGACCTCAAGAGGCGAGGTCGCCACCGGAATGCCGACGGCGATAAGGGCGGCAACCTTGTCGGCCGCCATCCCGGAGCTGCCCGATATGATCGCCCCGGCATGCCCCATCCGCTTTCCCGGCGGCGCCGTCCGCCCGGCGATGAAGCTGACCACCGGTTTCGACACCCGCTTCTTAATGAAGGCAGCCGCCTCTTCTTCATCCGACCCGCCGATCTCGCCGATCATTACGATTCCCTTGGTAGCCTTGTCGGCTTCAAACGCCGCCAATGTATCAATGAAGCTGGTGCCGATGACCTGATCGCCGCCGATCCCGAGACAGGTCGATTGCCCCAGGCCGGCATCGGTGAGGGCGAAGATCACCTCATAGGTAAGCGTGCCGCTGCGCGAGACCACACCGATGGCGCCCGGTTTGCAGATCGAGCCGGGGATGATTCCGACCTTGGATAATCCCGGCGAAATGATGCCGGGGCTGTTCGGCCCGATCAGACGCACTCCCCGCTCGCGGATGTAATGATACGCCTTCATCATATCGTCGGCCGGCACGCCCTCGGTGATGCAGATAATCGTCTTGATTCCGGCGTCGACGGCTTCATATATGGCGTCGACCGCAAAGGCCGGCGGAACATAGATCACCGACGTGTTGGCGCCGGTCTTGGCGACGGCGTCGGCTACGCTGTTGAAGACGGAAATGCCATTGACCTTGGTGCCGGCCTTGCCCGGAGTAACGCCGGCTACCACGTTGGTACCATATTTCTTCATTTGTTCGGCATGAAAGGAGCCGTCGCGCCCGGTAATTCCCTGAACCACCAAACGGGTCTTTTTATCAACATATATTGCCATGATCGCCTCCCTATTCTCCGTTCAGTCCCGCCAGGGCGATAGCCTTTTGCACCACCGCGTCCAGCGTCGGAGCTGTTTCCAAGTTGACCTCCTTGAGAATCTTACGAGCGGCCCCTTCGTTGGTACCGGTCAGCCGAGTCACCACCGGCACGGTCGGCTTCAACTCCCGAAAGGCGGCGACAATACCGGTGGCCACGTCGTCGCAACGCGTGATGCCGCCGAAAATATTGATCAGAATCGCCCGGATATTGGGCTCGCGCAGAATAATCCGCATCGCGGTCAACACCTTGTCGGGATTCGATGAACCGCCGATGTCGAGGAAGTTGGCCGGCTCGCCGCCGTAATGCTTGACCAGATCCATGGTCGCCATCGCCAGCCCCGCACCGTTGACGACGCAGCCGATGTTGCCCTCCAGCTTGATAAAGCTCAGGCCGGCTTCGCGGGCCTCTTTCTCCGAAGGATTTTCGGCGTCAAGGTCGCGCATCGCCTCGACCTCCGGATGGCGGAATAGGCCGTTGTCATCGATGTTGACCTTGGCGTCGATGGCAATCACCTGGTTGATGGGATTGGTGATGAGGGGGTTGATCTCGACCAGCGACGCGTCCACCTTCCAGAAGACATCATACAATTTCATGATGATATCGGCCACCTGGCGGACCAGCTTAATGTCGCGAAAGACCTTAAAGGCCAGATCGCGCGCTTGATAGGCCTGCAATCCGACCCGCGGGTCGACCGCCAACTTATGTATCTTTTCCGGAGTCTTGGCCGCTACTTCCTCGATATCGATGCCGCCGGCGCCGGAAATCATGATCACCGGCTTCTTGGTGCTGCGGTCAAGGATAATGCCGAGATAGGTCTCGGAAGTGATCTCCACCGCCTCGGTCACCAGCACCTTCTTGACCGCCAGTCCCTTGATATCCATGCCCAGAATGCGTTGCGCGCACACTTTGGCGGCCTCGATGTTTTCGGCGTACTTGACACCGCCCGCCTTGCCGCGGCCCCCGACATGAACCTGGGCCTTGACCATCACCGGCCGATTGATCTCAATCGCAATATCAACCGCTTCCTGCACGGTGACGGCCACCCGTCCTGCCGGAATCGGAATGCCGGCCGCCTTAAAGATCTCTTTTGCCTGATACTCGTGAATCTTCATCATTACGCTCCATACCGCTAATGTATAGACAAATTATTACGTCGTTCCTTGAGATATTCCCGGGCGTACCGCAGCAGGATATCCGGCTGGTTGTCGGCCGGGTCGTCCAAAACCTTTTCCATCAAAAAGGCCAGCACCTCGCCGATGAGAGGCGACGGCATCAACTCGAACGCGGTCATAATGGCCTGGCCGTTGATTGCCAGATCGGACCGTCCAAAGGGGGGCTTGCGCTCGATCTCCTCTCGAATCGCCTGCTGCATTTGGTCGACGTCATCCGTCTTGCCGTTCATCCCCTGGGCCGCGACGTCGGCCCGCCGCAGGTCCAGAAGATCCGGGATCAAGCGCTGGCCGACCCGGCGGATAAAGCGCCGCAGCCCTTTGGGACCGACCTCGGTCGTAAACATATGCCGTTCCACCAGAAGCACCACGTCGGCGATGACGTCGTTGGAATAACGCAACCGCCGCAGCACCTGCTTAGCCGCCATCGCCCCGCTGATCTCGTGACCATAGAACGTCGCCCCGGAATCGACCAGCCGCTTATGCTGCGGTTTGGTGATGTCGTGAAACAGCGCCGCCAGCCGCAGGTGCAGGCGCGGCGGACAGGCATCGACAATGCGGAGCGTATGCTCGAACACATCATGGGCGTGATACCCGCCAGGCTGGTCGCAGGCGATGGTCGGCTCCAGCTCCGGCAGCAGGTACCGCATCAGTCCCGTCGACTGCATCAGCCTTAGACCGATCGAGGGTCGGGCCGCGCGAAGCAGCATCTTATTCAATTCGTCGGCTGCCCGTTCGGGCGAAACGGTCGCAATGAGAGCCGCATGGTCAACCAGGGCCTGGTAAGTGGCCGGCTCGACGGTGAATTCGAAGCGGGCCGCGAATTGAACCGCCCGTAACATCCGCAGGGGATCCTCGGGAAACGAATTGGTGCCCACCATGCGAATCACGCCGTCGGCCAGATCCCGCCGCCCGTTGAAGGGATCGACGATCCGTCCGTCGCGCAGGTCGCGCGCCATGGCATTGATTGAAAAATCGCGGCGCCCTAAATCATCCTCGACGCGGAGAGAGGGATCGTAATCAACCTCGAAATCGGTATGTCCGACCCCGATTGATCGTTCCCGGCGAGGCAAGGTCACGTCATAGGTCAGGCGCGGCGCACCCGGTTCCGCGTGAGGAGTGAACTTGATCACGCCGAACGACTTGCCGACCAGATCAAGATATCCGTGGCGGCTCAACATCTTTGTCAGGCGGTCCAACGGTACTCCACAGACCAAATAGTCGCGGTCCTTGGAATCCAGCTGACGATGCATCAGGGCATCTCGAACGCATCCACCAACCTCATAGATGCGCCCTGCTGCGAGAATCTCCTGCACCACTTCGTCCTTCAATCAGGCCTGTCCTAATCAGGATAAATCCGCGTTCCCGCGCGACCGGCCGCGGCCTCGGCCGCCTTATCGAACGAGGTAATGATTACTTCCCGGCCGCCTTGCTTCAGGAAAGCGATCGCCGCCTCTACCTTCGGACCCATCGATCCCGGCGGGAAATGTCCCGCCGAAAAATATTTCTCCATCTCCGATACCGTTGCTTTCTCCAGAAGCCTTTGGCCGGGCTTGCCGAAGTCAAGCGCCACCTGGTCGACCGACGTCAAGATCCAGAAGACCTCGGCGCCGATTTCGCGCCCCAACACCGCCGAGGCGCGATCCTTGTCGATTACGGCATCGACCCCCTCGTAGCCGAGCTTCTCATCCAAGTATACCGGAATGCCGCCGCCGCCGGCGGCAATCACGATATAATGATGATCGAGCAACCGCCGGATGATTTCTTTCTCGACGCAGGTCGTGGGAACCGGCGACGGCACCACCCGACGCCATCCTCGGGCACCGTCCTTCTTCACCATCCAACCGCGCTCCGCCGCCAACTGGCGCGCTTCGGCCTCGCTATAGAACTGGCCGATATACTTGGTCGGGTTCTTCATCGAGGGATCATCGGAAGCAACCACGAGTTGCGAAATAATGGTGCAGACCTTGCGGTTGATTCCCTCGTGGTCAAGACGATTCTGCAGCGATTGCTCGATCATATATCCCATGCCGCCTTCGGTGTCGGCGACGCAGATGCCCAGCGGCAACTCCGGCGCCTTGGTGCGCGCCAGCTCCACCCTCAGAAGGGCATTGCCGACCTGCGGGCCGTTACCGTGCGTGATGCACAGATCATACCCCTGGCGGACCAGTTCCACGATCGGCGTCAGTGAGCGGCGGGTATTGGCGAACTGGTTGGCAATCGTATCCTCCAGATGCGCCACCGTGATGGCGTTGCCGCCCAGGGCCACAATCACCCGCCGATTGGTGAATCTCGCCTGCGTCATAATGCGCTACTTCTTTCTGGAGACGGCTCCAAACTTGGCGGCCAGGAGCTCTTCCAGGTCGGGATGACCGATCTCCTGCAGGCTGTACTTCACGCGCACCGTCGGATGTTTGATCTTGACGATACGCCGCAGATCGATCGGCGTCCCGATGACAACCAGGTCGCATTTGGCGGCATTGATCGTCTTCTCCAGATCCTGCACCTGCCGGCCGGAATACCCCATGGCCGGAAGCAGAGTCCCGATATCGGGATATTTTTCAAAGGTCTGGGTAATCGTCCCGACGGTAAAGGGACGAGGGTCGACCAGTTCGGCACATCCGAATTTCTCGGCCGCCACCACTCCGGCGCCATAGGTCATCTCACCATGCGTCAGCGTCGGGCCATCTTCGACCACCAACACCCGCTTGCCCAAAATCGCGGCGGGATCATCCACTTCAAGGGGACTGGCGGCGTCGACGATGACCGCCCTGGGATTGATCATCCGCACGTTGGCGCGGACCGTTTCCACTCCCTCGGGATGCGCCGAATCAATCTTGTTAATCACCACGATGTCGGCCAGATACAGGTTGGTCAGACCGGGATAATAGGCTAGCTCATGCCCGGGCCGATGGGGATCGACGACGGTGATGTAGACGTCCGCCTGGTAGAACGACATGTCGTTGTTGCCGCCGTCCCAGACGATGACCTCGGCTTCCTCCTCCGCCCGAG
>CAZPEV010000002.1:7408-55891 GCA_964585635.1 uncultured Ignavibacteriales bacterium | reverse complement strand
CGCCCGGAATCGAGAGTACTGTGGCCGATTATCGCTCCGCGCCCCGTGAGGCCGGCCACGACCGGGAGGAGGGCGATGAGTCGGCTCTTGAAACGCCAGGACGCCTACGGCCATGAGATCTTCGACTATTGGAGGGGCCAGAAGCGGGTCAGCGAAATCGTCGAACGGGATGACGGGTATATTGACCTCAGCCTCGGCCCCCGCGAATATATGGCCGACTATCCCGCCTGGCCCATCTACCAGCGGCAGGCAATACGATTCGCCAGGGGAAAAGTGCTTGATATCGGCTGCGGCGCCGGCCGATGTCTTCTCTATCTTCAAAAGAAGGGTCTGACGGCGGTCGGCATCGACATCTCTCCGCTGGCCATCAGGGTCTGCCGGGAACGGGGCGCCAAGGGAGCGCTTTTGCGCTCGATCACCGAGATCGGGCCGGACCTGGGCCGGTTCGACACCGTCGTCATGTTCGGAAACAACTTCGGCCTGTTTGGGTCGGCCGCTCGGGCGAAACGACTGCTGCGCACGATGGCGCGGATGACCACTCCAAAGGCCCGGATCATCGCCGAAAGCACCGACCCTCACCAGACAACCCGGCCGGATCATCTGGCCTATCACCGTCGAAATCGTCGTCGGAGACGCCTTCCCGGGCAGTTGCACCTTCGCATCCGCTACCGGTGTTTCATCACTCCCTGGTTCGATTACCTATTGGTCTCGCCGGCCGAAATGGAACAGATTCTTTCCGGAACCGGCTGGCGGATTCATAGGCTGTTCCCCAGCGCCGATTCGGCTTATGCCGCGGTGCTCGAAAAGGATTGATCCTTTCCGAGCTTGACAAGGGGATCGGCGGCGGGTTAATTCTACCCCAATGTCAACGGCAGCCCAGGCTGCCAGACCGGTACCTGAAGAGCAACCGAGGGAATATGGCAACCTTTGAATGGCGCGATATTAAGATTACGGTTGACGACGACGGCTTCATCCAGAATCCGGAAGAATGGAGCGAACAGGTGGCGCTGGCGCTGGCCGCGACGGAAGGGGTTGAGGCGCTAACCGAGTAACACTGGAAGGTGCTCAATTATCTGCGGGAATACTATGCCCAGTACGGCATCGCCCCGATGATCCGCAGGCTCTGCAAGGAGACCGGCTTTCCACTGAAAAGAATCTACGAACTGTTCCCCTCGGGCCCGGCCAAGGGGGCCTGCAAGATCGCCGGCCTGACCAAGCCGACCGGCTGCGTCTGACGGCCGAAGCGAGCGCGGATGATTATTCCCCGCCCGTCGGCATGCGCCTGAACACGACCAACCCCGCCGGCCATCGGAGCAGGCGGTCTCCGGTTTTGACCGATTGCGTTCACACGATAAGAATATCATATTGGCGGCGTGATGATTGAAAACACGGGACGAGTAGGCTTCATCGATTTTGGGCCGGGGGAACCCGGTCTGATAACGGTGCAGGGCCTGGCGATGCTTCGGAACGCGGGCGCCCTGTTGTATGACGATTCCGCACCCGGCGAATTGGTCTTGGCCGCGGCCGCAGCTTCCGTCATTCATTATATTGGTCGTCACGGTAACGGACCGACGACGCCGGCTGAAACGGCCGAGCTTCTCGAAAAGCTGGCGCGCGACGGAAGATTGGTCGTTCGCCTGTTCGGAGGCGAGCCGCTGCCGACGGAACGGATAGGGGAGGAAATCTCCTGCTTGCAAGCCCACGGCATTCCGGTCGAGGTCATTTCGGCTCGTCCGCCGACCGCTATTATGAAGCCGACCGATGACGCCCCACGACCACTGGCAGGTCTTCGGATCATGATCACGCGCGCCGCCGACCAGGCTGATGAACTGTGCCGGAGGCTTCGCGAGCTGGGGGCCGTGCCGATGCTCTTCCCGACCATCGCGACCGAACCGCTTGACGATGAGGATGGCTGGGAACGCTTCGACCAAGTGGATTCCGACAACGGCTGGCTGGTGTTCACCAGCGAAAACGGGGTCCGCTATTTCTTCAGGCAATATGCCGAAGAAATGGATGACCTGCGCGTTCTGGCACAGTTCAATATCGCGGCGGTCGGCAGCGGCACCGCCGACGCCCTCCGCGAGCATTTGCTGTCGCCCGATTTCATCCCCTCCAAGGCCACCGTCGATGACCTGGCGCAGGAGATGATCGAAAACCTGGATTTGCAGGACGCAGTGGTCGTGCGGGTACGGGGGGATCTGGCTGACGACACCCTGGAGAAGCGCCTTCCCAAGGCCGGGGCGACGGTGACCACGCTGACCGTCTATCGCACCGAGCAGGCGCTCTGGCCCGATGGCTTCAAAGCCCGGCTGTTCGATCAGCCGCCGCATGCCATCCTGTTCACCAGCGGTTTAGCGGTTGATGGTTTGTATAAGAATCTCGAACCGGCCGAAGTCGACGCCCTGGTTGCTGGAGCAAATATCTTTTCCATCGGCCCAACGGCATCACGGTCTGTCGAGGCCCAGGGTCTGACCATCACCCGGCAGGCGGACCCACATACCATTCCGGGTTTGGTCGATACCCTGATCGACTACTACCGGCAGAAGAAATAGCGGGCCGTCACCCGGGCCTTGGGTCGCGGGGCCGATTCGGCGCTAGTTCTCCTTGTAGACGTAATTGTCGTACTCGATCTCGAAACGGAGTTTGTGGCGAGCTTCTTCCTGCGCCAACGATTGAAACAGGTTCCTGGTGTTTGCATCCCCGGCCGCCTCAGCCAGGTCGGAGTACAACTTGAACGCCGCCTTTTCCGCCTTCATGGCGACAATCAGGGCATCCTGAAGCTCCATGTCGGCGTTTAATTCAACCTCGACCAGATTGTCACCGATTTTCAGATCGCGAACCTTTTCCGGCGACGGCAGCATCAACCGGCCCTCTCTGACGCCGATCAGCTTCTGCTTGTGTCCCTCCTCCTCCTTGGCGAATCCCTCGAACAAGGCTCTCATGTGGGGGCGGCTTGTCCGACCGGCCAAGTCGGTATAAAATCGACGGGCATCCTCCTCTTTGGCGATGGCATACTCCAGGACCTTCTCAACGCTGTCAAGTTTCACGGCATCCTCCTTTAGAATCTATTACTTTCATGATGATCAGATCGTTGGAAACCGGTCGGGACGGTACCGTCATAAATAAGGTCATTTTCCCCCGGCGCGACGGTGATGCCGATGCCAGAGAATATATCCGCCAATAGTCACCATGCAAAACAGAATCAGCCCCAAGGTTATCGCCGCGGAGTATTTATTCCAGAGCTGGGCAATCGTCTCGGAGGATATCCTCTCCAGTTCGCGCCCCGCGAAATACCCGATCCCGACCAGGACGCTGACCCAGATGCCCGCCCCCAGACCGGTGAAGAATAAAAAGCGGGTCACGTCCATCCGCGCCAGGCCGGCCGGAATCGAAATCAAATGGCGGATGCCGGGTATGAGACGGCCCGTAAAGGTGCTGATTTCGCCGTGTCTGAGGAAGAATCCCTCGACTGCGGCCAGGCGGTGCGGCGGCAGAAACATGTAGCGGCCGTATTTATTCAGGACCGGTTTGCCCAGCCGGGCAGCGGCATAATAATTGGTCAGCGCTCCCAGCCAGCTCCCCAATATCCCCATGATGATTGCCAGCCAAGGGTTCATCCTCCCTTGCGCCGCCAGCACTCCGGCCGGAATCATGATTACCTCGCTGGGCACAGGAAAAACGGTGCTTTCCAAAAGCATCAAGAAGATGATGCCGCCGTAGCCGATTTGCTCAAACAGATTCAGAAAGCTCTCAACCATCGATATTCCCTGTTCTCCTCCCGGCCTGAATCGGGCGTCGTCCGATCATCGGCCGTCGTCCACGATTTTTTCGACCCGGACGCGCTTGATCCGATTGGCGCTGCCTTCCAGAATCTTGAAGCGGACCCGGCCCACGGCCACCTGTTCCGATCGCGTTGGCATCCGCCCCAGGGTCTCAATAATCAGCCCGGCCAGGGTATCGGAGATATTTTCCGGGAGTTCCACCCCGAATAACTCATTCAACTCGTCGGGCCGAAGCGACCCCGAGGCAAAGGCCACGCGATCCGAATGAGGTACAAAATCCGGCTGGTCGTAATCATGCTCGTCCTGTATTTCGCCGACGATTTCCTCAAGGATGTCTTCCATCGTAATCAGCCCGGCGGTGCCGCCGAATTCGTCAAGCACGATGGCGATATGGACCTTGCGCTGTTGAAACGTCCGCAGCAGCACCGTCAGGCGCATCGAATCCGGGGCAAACAGCGGCTTGCGGACGATATCGTTGAGAATGATCGTCTCCCCCAGCGTCATCGGCAGGATGAGATCCTTGGTATAGACGATGCCGGTGATTTCGTCCAATGACTCCTTATAGACCGGGTAGCGGGAAAAGCCGTTGGTGTTAATCAGCTTCAGCACTTGCTCCAGCGACCAGTCATCCTCAATTCCGACGATATCCACACGCGGAGTCATCGCTTGCCGCACGGTGGTATCGGTGAAATCGAAAACCGACTTGATCAGCTTCTGCTCGGTCGGATCGAAGACCCCCTTTTCGATTCCCTCCGAAATCAAGATGTTGATCTCTTCATCAGAGATATGGGCTCGTTCCGGCAACCGGGACAGCCCGAACAGCCTTAGGAATGCCCGCGCGCAGAACGAAAGAAGAGCGACCAGGAAAAACGTCAATCGCGAAAAGAGCCAAATCGGCCGGGTGACAACGAGAGCCATCCGTTCCGGATTGGCCAAGGCCAGATACTTGGGGACCAATTCTCCCAGAACCACCGACAGCGAGGAAATGAAGATCACGACCGCAATAATGGCGATCGGCTGGGCCGCGGCACTGACCGCCTCGATAGGAACCCGCCTGATGTGGGGCATAAGGACGTCAACCAGCGTGGCGCCGCCGAAGACGCCCGCCAGAGTCCCAATGAAAGTAATCCCGACTTGGATCGTCGCCAGGAAGCGGTCGGGCTGCTGCAGCAATCGTTTGGTGCGGGCGGCTCGAGCATCGCCTTTTCTGGCCCAATTCTTAATCCTGCTTTTTCGGGCGGCGATGAGGGCAAACTCGGAGGCGGCGAAAAAGCCGTTGGCCAACACCAGGGCAATGATGGCGATAAGCTCTATTATTCCTGAATGCATACCATGATCGGAGCAATTGTCCGGCTGCTTCGATCTCCTTACCGCACCGGCCTGCCGGTGATCATTTCCTGCAGCCGCTTAATACGCTCTTGCACCGGAGGATGGGTCGAAAACAGATGGGCGAATCCTTTCCCTGAGAGCGGATTGGCGATAAACAAATGCGCCGTGGCCGGGCGCTGATCCAGCCGCAGCTGCACCGGCGCGCGATGAAGCTTATCGAGGGCCGAGGCCAACGCCATTGGATTGCCGCTGATACCGGCACCGTCCCGGTCGGCTTTATATTCCCGGGATCGAGAAATTGCCATCTGGATCAGCATCGCCGCCAAGGGGGCTACGATGGCCATCGCCAAGAGGGCAATCGGGTTTCCCCCATTGCGCTCATCGGAGCGGCCGCCGAAGCCGCCGAAGATGGCGGCCCAGCGGGCCATCGAAGCCAAAATGCCGATCGCCCCGGCGATCGTCGCCACGACCGACCCGATCAATATGTCGCGATTCTTGACGTGGGCCAATTCATGCCCGATAACCCCTTCCAGTTCATCGGGTGCAAGGATACCCAAAATCCCTTCCGTAACCGCCACGGCGGCATGATCCTTGTTCCGTCCAGTGGCAAAGGCGTTGGGGGCTTCGGTCGGAATCACGAAAACCCTGGGCATCGGCAGATTCCCCTTTTGCGAGGCAAGCCGGACGATGCTTAAGAGCCGACGATCGGCCTGCTCCGTCGCCGGGCGGGCACGATACATCGACAACACGATCCTATCGGAAAACCAGTAGGTGACGAAATTCATCACCACCGCCAGACCAAACGCGATGACCATCCCCTGGCGGCCGCCGAAGAGGAAACCGATCCCCACAAACAACATTGTCAGCAGCACCAATAAGAAGGTCACTTTCAGGCTATTCATCGTCCTTCCTTTTCTCCCCGGGCAATTTGCAGGCCGTCTTCCGGCCTGTCAAGCACTATTCCATTTACCCTCATCAACTCCAAGAGGATGGAAAATGTTTCGGGATTCGTTTGGACGGAAACCGGCGATCATCCGTCTCGTTAATGCAGCCGCAATAAGACGGCTTTGCCGAGAATAGGGGAGCACGCCGATCCAGCCGGCGATCGTGCCGCCGAGATCAACGCAAAAGCCGGCCGAGAGATTAGTCTCCGCCGGCTTTGTCATAGTTGCCACGTGTAAATCGCTATCGGCTCGGTTTCTTCTGCTTGGGACGGCCCCACCGAATCGGTTCGCCGTCGTCGTCTCCGTTCCCTTTGTCCGAATCATCACCGCCATTATCGCCTGCGTCGACCGGTTGATCCGGCACCGCCGGCGCATCGTCACGAATCGGCGAGGGAGACGGCTCGGCCTCCGGCACCCTCGGCTCTTCTTCCGCCTCAGGCTCGATATCCGACCCGGATTCAGCCGTGGTATGATCGACAACCGTCTCAGGCCGATCGCTGATCGGCTCGGGGACAGGTTCCCGGGGGATGAGGGCCGATTCGGAAGAGACATCCGAACGATCATCGGCCTCCTCGGATTGTTCCCCCATGATCATTCGATCTAAGCGCGAGAAATCGGTGTCTGCCGCCGTCGTTTCCGTGTCGGCTTCCGCCTTCTCCGGCGCCTCGGGAACATCGGAGGGCACAGCTTCCGGCTCATAGACCTCAGCCTTGGCGCTGGAGGCCGTCAATTCCTCCAGAATCCGGGCCGGAAACTTGGGGACTTCATAAGCGGTCTTGATTTCGGGCGTCGCTTCAGGCTGCGGCGCCACTTCCGCCGTCTCAGCCGGCTTAGTCTCTGCCGGACCCCGGCCATGATCGCGACCGGAGGGCTTGCCGCCCCGTTCGCGGAATGGCTTACGGCCGAACACCGGCCGAGATGATCCCGGTTGCTCGGGTCGTTTCTCCAGCGGTCTGTCCTCCGCCTTCTTCGGCTCGGCTGGACGGTAATGCTCCTGCTGGGGGGCGCCGCGAAATTCACGGCCGCGCTGGTCCCGGCGGGGAGGACGGTGGTCCTGCCGTTCCTCTCGGGGTTTTTCGGTCACGATCACTCGACGGGGAACATTGCCCGCTACGGATTCAGGCCTTTTCGCGGTCTCGGCGCCCCGCTCGCCACCGGGGCGGGGACTTTCGAATCCGCGGCGTTTGCCTCGGAACTCCTCCCGCCGGCCGGCGCTCTTGAATCGCGTCGGACGCGGGAACCGGTCGATCATTCTGGTGCGTCGCTCAACGATGCCGATTTCGGCCGTGGTCGCAATCACCGCCGCGCCGACGGCATCGCCCCAGACGTTGATCGTCGTCCGGCAGCGATCCACCAACCAGTCGATCGCCACGATCAGTCCGATTCCGAGACCGACCCGTTCCAGGGGCATGCCCACGACTTGTAGAACCAGCGCCAGGGTCATCAGACCGGCTTGCGGTATCCCCGATGTTCCAAACGACGCCAGCACCGCCGTCACCAAGATCAACACCTGAGACCAAATCGACAGATCCCAGCCGGTCGCCTGAGCGATGAAGATTGCCGCCACGGCGGCAAACAGCGCCGTACCGTTCATGTTCAGAGAGGCACCGGTCGGCAAAACCAGGGAGGTCGCCCGCTTGTCGAGATCGTTCCGCTCCTCGGCACATTCCATGGTAATCGGAAGCGTCGCCGCCGATGAGGCTGTGGCAAAAGCAGTCACCAACGCCTGGCCCATGCCGGATACAAATTCCAGCGGATTCTTGCCGCCGAAAAATTTGACTATCAGCGGCAGGATGATCACGCCATGGATAAGCAGGCCAATGACCACTACCAAGGTGTAGCCTCCTAGGGCGGACATCCCCTCGGCCACGCCCCGAAATCCCCCCTCGGCCCCCAGACGGCCCGCCACCAACCCAAACACGCCGATCGGGGCAAACCAGACGACGACACGGACGATCTTCATCATTACTTCGTTGAGACCGTCAAAGAAGGCGATAACCGGTTTCCCCTTGGGACTGCCCGAAATCAGAACCGCGCCGACGACCGCCGCAAAAAGAACAATCGGCAGCAGATGAGTCGCGGCCGCCGCCGCAATCACATTGGCCGGAATCTGCGCGGTCAGCCAGGAAAAGAAGAAATAATCCTGCGGAATATCAGCCGCAGGC
This sequence comes from uncultured Ignavibacteriales bacterium, assembly GCA_964585635.1. GTDB lineage: Bacteria > Zixibacteria > MSB-5A5 > GN15 > JAAZOE01 > CAZPEV01. The sequence goes on along the minus strand of CAZPEV010000002.1, from coordinate 47,671 downwards.
GGCATAACCTGCTGGGCCACCCTGAGACCACTACCGGGCTGCAGGATGTTGACCAGGATCATGCCAACCACAACCGCCAGGGTACTGGTCACAAGAAAATATCCGATAGTCTTGAGACCTATCCGCCCAAGCTTGCGGACATCGCCCAGATTGGTAATACCGACGATCATGGAACTGAAGAGAAGTGGGATCACGATCATCTTGAGGGCATTCAAGTAAATGTCACCCAAGAACTTAACTGGAAGGATCGCTTCCCCGAAAAGAGCCGCAGCAACAACCGCCAGAACCAGAGCAAGCAGAGTGGCAACAATCAAGTAGTTCGCAGTACGATCATACATAAGTCTACTATTCCATCCTAATATGAGGTTAATCAAAAACATAGGTAATCGTTTAACGCTTGGCAAGCTATTTCTGTTCGACGAGCCGTTATTCAATAGGATAATTGATGTAATGGGTAAGTCAGTGTGAGAATATGGGTTCCGCGAAAAGACATAAGAGTCGAATCAACTCAGGTCGAGGGCCAATTGCTCCAATTTGCTGTTTTCCCCCAAGACGATCAATATATCCCCAGCTTCCATTCTGGCCTCGCCCGGGGGGTTGAACTGGACCTCCCCTGATTTTTTCCGCAGCCCGATCACGATCACATCATAGGAGGTCTTGACCGCCGCCTCGACGATCGTTTTTCCCGAATGCTTCCCGCCGGCCTTTATGGCAACCTCTTCAATGCCGAGTTGCTCGGCGCCGGGAACGACCGAGGCCAGCCGCATGAAGTCAACGACATTCGGCCGCAGGGTGGCCATCGCCATCTGACTCCCCCCCAGCTCATGCGGGCAAATGACTTTATCCGCGCCGGCCCGGATCAGCTTCTTGCGGGCCACCCCTGACTCGGCCCGGGCGACGATCATGATATCCGGGTTGAGTTGACGGGCGGTCAGAGCCAGATAGACGTTGTCGGCATCATCAGGCAGCGTGGAAATGACCGCTTTGGCGCGCCGGATTCCGGCCGCTTCCAGGACATCTTCGTCGGCGGCGTTCCCCTCGACAAACAACAGCTCGCGGTTGGGCGCCTCCGCCTTGACCTCTCCCTGCTGCTCGATTATCACAAACGGCACCTGGCGCCGCACGAATTCGGCGGCCACCTGGCGACCGACGCGGCCGAAGCCGCAGACGATAACATGATCCGACAATTTCTGCACCTTCTTCTCCATCTTTCGTTTACCCAATATGGCCCGCAATTGACCCTCAAGAATCATTTGCCCCAGCGTTGAAATGACAAAGGCGCCATTGAACACACCCAGGATAATCAATACAATAGTGAAAACGCGCCCCGTATCGGACAGCGGCCGGACTTCTTCAAATCCAACCGTGGCCAGGGTTATGATGGTCATATAGAGGGAATCAAGGAACCCCCAATGCTCGATAGACCAATAGCCGACCACGCCCAGCGCCAGTGTCAGCACCAACGAAAGAAGAGCCAGTCGGAGTTTGGTTTCCCAGGTCATCTTCCCCTCATTACTGATGGCTATAATATGGCGGCCGGGAATGAGAAGGCAACAACATTCCCGCCCGAACGAGAGGCCAATAATCACGCTTCGCGGTCCGGATCGATGGCCGCCACTTATTCCGGCCAACCGTCGACCACCTATGGGATGGCCGCCACACCTGTCGGGCCGCCGTCCATATATTTTTCGAATCACCAGACATTCCAATCTGGAACAGGAAGCTGTCTGGGTCGGCCGCATTTGCAGATGGCGCCGACCCCTCATTTCCCAAAATATTCCAAATTCATTGACCGGCAATAGCTTACCAGCCTCGACACCCGTTGCCCGGCTGGCCGCATCGACCTGGGCGGCGCCCAAAGAGAATCCGGGCGGTCTTGGCATACATCTTGATCTAACAATCTCGGGATTTTTGCGGAAAGGCTGTCGAAATGAAAAGGCGACATTTAACCGAAGAAGGATTCACGCTGCTGGAGGTGATGACCTCCATGCTGATCCTTTCGTTCTCGCTCCTGTTGCTTCTGCATCTGGCCATGATCGCCCTTGACGGCAACAAATGGGCTTCCGGCACCACCTCCTCTACGCAGTTGATGCAGGAGAAGTTGGAAAGCCTGCGGTCAAGCCCAAGTCCCGAGTCCGGTTCGGACGTAGTCGGACAGGTATCGCGCGAATGGACCGTCAGCACTCCCAGCAGTCATCTGCGCGAGGTCACCATCACCGCCACCTGGGCCGCCCGGGACTCGGTCGTGCAGACAAACACCATTCACACTATGATTAAGACGAGTGCCCCGTAGGAGGCCGCCATGACCAATCATATGCAGTCAGAAAAAGGAATGACCCTGGTCGAAATCCTGGTGGCCTTGTTCATCACCGGGGTACTGACCACGGCCATGTTCCGGGTCTATATCAACCAGCATCACGCCTGGATGATTCAGGATTCGGTAATCGAGATGCAGCAAAACGCCCGGGCGGCGGTCGACGAGCTGACCCGGCAGTGTCGTATGGCCGGATACCAGTTGCCCAACAACCTGCCGGCCATCGAGGCCTACGACACCAACCCCGATACCATCATCATCGTTTACCAATCGGCGTCATGCAGCGCGCCGATCAACAAAACCATGCCGCAGCCGTCGGCCGAGCTCGACTGCACCGGCCCCGCCTCCGACGTCAGTTGCTTTTATGTCGGACAAGAGGCGTACATCTTTGATCCCACCCTGCAGAATGGCGAGTTTTTCCCGATCTCGCATGTTCAGGTGACACCGGGTAAGATCCAGCACAATAAGAAGAAACTGTCCCGCTGCTATCCCAAAGGGTCCATCATCCTGGCCATTGATCGGGTGAAATACTACATCGACAAGAGCGACACCCTGCATCCCAAGCTGATGGTGCAGTTGGGTAGCTTCCCGCCGCAGGTGTACTCCGAGGATATCACCGATCTGCAATTCACCTATACGTTGAAAGGCGGGCAGATCGTCTCGCAGCCGGTGGCATTGATGCGGAAGGACATACGGGAAGTCGGAATCACGCTGACGGCGCGAACACAGCAGAAGGACATCGAATTCGCCGATTCACCGTACCGCTTCGAAACGTATCAGTCCAAAGTGTATCTGCGCAATTTGGGAACCTGATCGGGAGGTCGTATGAATTATCTGAAGACCAATCAAAAAGGGATCGCGCTGTTCATCGCCCTGATGCTGACCTTGATGCTCTCGATCATCGGACTCGGCATCATCAAATCCTCCAACGACGAGGTGAACATCGCGGGCAACGAGCTGAACGAGATGAAGGCCTTCTATGTGGCCGAGGCCGGTCTGGAGAAGACGACGGCCGCGATCGAGGCGGAATACGAAACCACCGAGTTGCCGCCGGCCATCGTGCCGGCCGATACCCTGATGATGAATGATATCGCCCTCGGTTGCAGCACCGTCCCGCTGGCGGCGGTGACCAAAGTGTTGGCCAAGGGAACCCTGTCCGGCCTGACGTCGTTTTCACTCCCCTATGCCATTCGCTCGACCGCCTATGACAGCAGCCATAATACGACCATCACGCTGGAGGAGAATTTTGAGGTCGCCTCGGTGCCGATCTTTCAGTTCGCCGTCTTCTACGACCAGGATCTCGAAATCGCTCCGGGTCCGATCATGACCCTCGCGGGCCGGGTGCACTGCAACAGCGATTTATACCTGGAGTCGGGCAATCGGATCGACCTTACATCCTTTATCACGGCCTTTGGCGATGTCAAGCACGGTCGCAAGGCCGGTTCAGGCATGACCGTCGAGAACGGCGATGTCAACGTCGCCGGAGCTGACAATGTCCTGCGCTCGATGCGCGATGGAAGCGGCTGGCTGGACGCGAATAAAAGCTACTGGTACGACAGCGCCGCCGCCCGCTGGGGGGGACGAGTTCAGGACCACACCTTCGGCCAGGACAAACTGTCCATTCCGGTGAGTAATCCCGACGACCCGCACTTGATTATCGACCGCGCCTCCGCCGGCGGCGGCAACGACGACTCCTATGAACTTAAGGCGAGGTTCAAAATCATGGACGGCGTCGCGCTCTACAACACCACCGGAACCACCTGGATCAATGTCACCGCGACCTTGTTGGCCAGCGGCGCCCTGAAGGAAACCACCTTCCATGACAAGCGGGAAGGGGCCAATGTAACCGTTTACGATTTGGATATGAACATCTTCAAGAGTTCCACTTACTTCCCCCCCAACGGCATCATTTACACCGCTGACAACCGGGCCGGGTTGCGCGGCACCCGGATTTATAACGCCAGCGATATCGGCTTCCCGTTGACGATCGCCTCGGAGATTCCGGTCTACACCAAGGGGAATATTAATTCCACGAATAAGAAGCCGATGGCGATCATCACCGACGCCCTGACGGTTCTATCCGGCAACTGGAGCGATGACCCGGCCAAGGCAGCCAATGCCGATAAGAACCAGCGCCCGGCTATCAGCACTACCATGAATTTCTCGTACATCACCGGCAACAAGGAGACTGGAGTCGGCGGCGCCGCCTATAACGGCGGGCTGGAAAACCTCCCCCGTTTCCTGGAAAACTGGTCCACCCAGACGCTGACCTATCGGGGATCAATCATCTGCCTCTGGTTGATGGAGAAGTTCAACGGCAATTGGGATGGCTCATATTACACCCCGCCAACCCGTGACTGGGCCTTTGACAATGATCTTACGGACGTCACCCTGCTTCCGCCCGGCACGCCGTGCGTCCGCTCCTTTATCCGCTGGGGATGGCACCAGACGAACGTCGGGTACGACTCAAAGACCATGCCGCAAAGCTGAGCATCCATCTTCTTCCTCCCTTGCGGGCGAAAGGCGGGAGTCCTCTCCCGCCTTTTGCTTTTTGTCCCCCACCCCTTCCGGACGATACAAGAGTTTCCTTGATCAAATAGGGCGCGGCGCCTATCTTCTCCCCATGCCGCCCGACATTCTGAAAACTCCCAATCTGGTCTCGCTGGGGCGCGTGCTGTTGCTTTGGCCAACGGCTCATTTCCTGGCTCTGCCCGGCCCGGAGCATCGCCTCTTGGCGCTGGTCTGCCTGACGCTGGCCGGCGTATCGGATTACCTGGATGGTCTGCTGGCGCGGAGATTGAGGCAAGAAACCGAACTGGGGCTTATTCTCGATCCGCTGGCCGACAAAATCATGGCCTCGGGTCTGGTGATTCTTCTGATTCTCAATCGCGCCTTTCCGATCTGGATGGCGGCGCTGATCATCGGCCGCGACGCTCTGATCCTCATCGGCGGAGGACTGATTCGACGGAAATGTAAGACCACCATTCATTCCAATCTGACCGGGAAATACTGCTTCGCCTCCATTGCCACCCTGCTGGTCTGCTATGTCGCCGAGCTTCACTTCGGGATTTCCCTTCTCACCGTCGTCAGCCTGATATTGATTCCGCTGTCGTTTCTCTCATACGGCCGGACATTCATCATCGTCATGAAAGGCCGTCCGGCGCCGGTTTTCGCCGACCGTCTCCTGTGGCGCCTCCTGCGGACGGCGGCAGCGATCATTGCGATTGGGATATGTTCCGCGGAACTGATTCTGACCTATGGAAAGTAAGCGCGGTTTTTGATTGTGCCCATCGGCGGTTCAGGTAGATTATGACTATGACCACCAGGCAAACTCTGACGCCGATCGGCATCTTTGCCGCCATGGCGGCCCTCTATCTGACCATCACCATTGTCGGCGGCAGCGATCTGCTTTTCAAGCCGGTCTGGGATATCGATCACTACCGCACCATCGCCCTGCGCGGATATGAGGTCTATCCCTGTGATCCGGCGATCCATTACCCGCTGGGCAAAATCTGCGGCAATGTCGGCTGGTTTCCGGCCTGGCCGGTGGCCCTGAAAATCCTTTCGGCCGGCCAGGTTGCCCTGGGACTTAAAATCCTGCCCTATGTGTTCGGCCTCTTGGGTTTTATGCTCTTCTTTTCGCTCATGGTTCGACTGGCAGATGGCAAGGCGGCGCTGGTCGGGACCATCGCGTTGGCCGCCACACCCAACGCCTTCTATTATCTGACCGGATTTCCGTACAGTTTCATCCTGTTCATATTCGCCGCCTACCTGCACCTGCTCTATACGCCGTTACGGCCCGGCCGCCGGTACTTGCTGCCGTTGACGGCCTTCTGCCTGTCATTATCGTACCCGTCGGCCTTTCTGGCCGCTCTTATTCCGACCGTCATGGTTTTTGATCAGTACCGTGGGCGAACGTCCACGGCGACGCCGGCGAAGATCACCAAGGAACTGCTCTACCATCTGGCCCCCTTTGTCCTGGGGCCGCTGATGCTATCGCTCTACTTCTATGTCAAGTTTGATGATCTGCTGCTGATCGTGCATTTTCAGGAAAAATACGCCCGGAGCTGGGCCTTTCCGTTGACGGTAATCTGGGACTCGCTTCTGCAATTTCCGGCGCTGTATGTCGAGAATGCGTCGGTGCTGTTTTATGGCCTGGCATTCCTGCTTTTCGCACCATACCGCCTGAAACCGGAGTTGGTGGCTTTTGCGGCGGTGCTATTTTTCTTTTCCCCCGCCACGGGATCGATCACCTCGGTCTATCGGCATTATATCATTCTCTTTCCGGTGGCCATGATGATGGGGGTATCGCAGCGGCCGCTATGGATTAAGATCGCCTATATCGCCTTGGGGTTGGCGCTGGCGCTCTTCCGATTTTACCCAATCTTTATGGGCGGCCGTCTTATCTGAATCGAGCCTGGAATCATGCCAGGCCCGATTTCAGCCGATATCTTTCTGGCGCAACCATCCCCCCCGGCTTAGGGCCTGTTGAAAAACCTAAAATTCGTCATCGCGAGACCCGCCCGTGGCGGGTCGTGGCGATCTCGGTTCCCCCATGAAAATCGAGATTGCCGCGTCGTCCCGCTTGTGGCGGGGCTCCTCGCAAAGACGGTGGGGGCTTTTTCAACACTCCCCTTAGCAGCAGGGCGCCGGTCCTCCCTTAAAAATGAAGTTTATGAGGTGAACCGCGTCGCCGATGTTTACCGTGCCGTCGCAGTTGGCGTCGGCGGCCGGGTTATGCTGGGGCGGCGGGCCGCCTTTGAAGATATAATTGACGATAAACACGGCGTCGCCGACATTGACCGCGCCATCGTCGTTGGCATCGCCGCAGATGCTGCCGCCGCTTACCCGAAATGATGCCGGACTGGTCCACGTCCCCGGCTCGTGGCCGTCATTGGCGCGAACCCGCCAGTAATAGTCCTCCCCCGCCGTCAACGAAGCCGGCACCCGCCAGAGGACAACTGTGTCGGTCCCGGCCGCAACATCCGATCCCTGCGCCGCCAGCTGCGTCATCTGCGGGTCGTCAAACACTTCATAGTCATAGGCGACCATATCATCATCGGGATCATGCACAAGGCTATGCGTCAGGTTAAGGGCGTCGCTGGGGATCGTCTGAAAGCTGTTCGGCTTCAGATTCGTCGGTTGGCCCGGCGGCGTGTTCATCCGAAAATGCCCATAGTGCCAGTTTGACCAGCGGGCGCCGTCCTGGGTTTGGACCCGGAAACAGTATGTCTGACCGTCCGCCAATGGCAAGCCGGCATATGCGATTGCCGTATCGGGTCCGTACACCGGTTCCACATCCCACATCTCGGCTACCGACCAGTCGTTGTCGCTGCCCACTTCGATCTGATACATCTGCTGGGGAAGCGGCTGGCCGCCTGGATAAGTCCAGCGTATGACCGGGTTGTGGTCGGCCAGATTCATCGGATCACCGGGCGTGACCGACACCATTATGGGCATCGCCGGCCGCGGGCAATCGAACCAGTCAAGGATTCGGTCATACACGGTATCGCGGTAAACCCAGCGAGGGTCATAGTTGGTCATCGCCTCAAACCCGAATGACATAAAGATCATCCGGTAGTCGCCCTGCCAAGTTACGCATCCCAGGCCGGGATTGCCATAGTATTGCAATTCCGGAACGCCGCCGTTGATCGCGGCGATCTGATCTTCTTTGGTCTGGTTGCCGGCCCCGCCATATCCGGTGATTACAGCCGAATCGGCCGGCACAAACAGCGTCGCTCCGGGGACAGCCGCCAGAATCGGGATCATGGTAGTCGAAAGGTACTGCGATTTAAGATACGTGCCCAAAAATGCGGGATCGAGACCGGCCAACTGCGCGGCTATCGCCTGGCCGGTAAGGAAAAGTCGGCCGCCCCCATCCAGATAGGTCTTCATGGCGTCGACTTTGCCGGGATCAAGCGGCCCGGGCCTATAATTGCCGGTGTACCAGATGACCAGGTCATAAGCGGCGAGATCAACGGCGACGGGCGCCGGCGGACAGGTCCACATTTGATATGGCAGACGCAAAGAGTCCAAATGACTGCGGTAAAATCGTTCCAGATTGGCGCCGGCGTCGTCATCAACGATCAAAATGGACGGCCGACCGACCGTCATTTCAAAGGCAACCGTGTCGATTCCCGTCCCTTCATTCCAGGTCAGGACAAGATAGATGGAATCGATCCGGGAAAGGTACTCGGCCGGGATTTCAAACATCAGGGGGTCGCCGCTGTTAGTAACCGACCCGCCTGGAGATATGTTGCCCAAATTGATGTCCCCCTGAGTGACCAGCAACGAGGCATCATCCGTCGACAACCTGACCGCAGCACCCCGCGCCGGACGGGTGCCGAGGTTGGTGACGGTCACGCGGAATTCGATTCCCTCGCCGGGTTCGGGGAGACCGTCGCCGTCGCCATGGGCAGCATCCGAGACCGTCCGCTCGACAATGCTGGGGCATGACGACACATGCGGCACCGCCGTCGGATCACCACACAGTGTCATTCCATAGAACCAGCAGGCTTCCCAATCATCGACGCCGCCGTCGGTCACCGATCCGAACCAATCAAAGAAGGCCTCGCCGAACGTCCGGCCCGAGCCCAAGGGGTCGTAGAAATAACTGAAATTGAGCATCGACCCGGTCTTGCTGCTGCCAATGGCCGCAATGCCGTATGAGGGACAAAAAACATACCAGCCCCCCATATAGTTTGTTTCCACATAACGGGCATTGGAGCAGGCATATAAATTGTAAAAGGCCGCCGGAGGATTGACTTCGACTATCCGCCCCACCCCGATGGTATTATACCATATGTCGGGCGGAATCTTAAAGTAATGGGTCAGCGGATCGGAATGAGCGCAGATTTCGATGAGTTCATAATTCTCCTGTATCCGCCTCTCGTAATCTTCGGCCACCGTTACGTATGGATCGGAGACGGTGGTGCGGTTGCTGTACGTCAGGCCGACCTCGTTGCTCCACCACTCGGCACTACCGGACCAGTCGTCATCGACATAAACCAGAGCCCGGTCGGCCACCGGAAGGCTGCCCGTCCGGTAGAGGTGGTTCTTGCGGAAGTAATTACGCAGCAACTCCGTTTCGGTCTTACCGGTCATGGTCAAGGGTGACGCCGTCAGACGCCCGATCCAGATTTCGGGGGCGACGTTGCCGTAATGCTGATCGTAGAGGCCGTCACCGTCGGTGTCCTGCCACGTGCCGTCAAGGTCCATGTAATAGAAATCGCAGGGGAATTGCTCATCTTCCGGCGGATCCCAGCAGGTCTCTTCATACCAGGCAATCGGCAGATCACCGATCAGAACCGCGCCCTTGATGCCCTCGGTATATCGGGAGAGAAGGAATTGGCGCAACTCCGGCGGCGTCCCCCCGGAACTGGTATGCAGTTCCACGGTGAATCCCTCTCTGGCCAGATCGGTGAGATATTGGCCCAGCGCTTCGGCGATGCCGTCATAGAGACCGGCATTGACGATTACGCAGACGGTGCTTGTGCTCTTGGCCGGATTATCGGATGGACGCCGCTCGACCAGCCGGGTCCTAAGCGGCCCCGGCGAGGTCACCTGCCGGGCCATCCATTCCGCATAGGTGGTCGGCCGGATATCCGATTCTATCGGCCACCGCGTCACCTTGATACCATACGGATTGTCCTGCCAAACCTTGACGGTTGAAACAGCCACCGGATCCGATTGGTTCGGCCGACTCTGCGCGGCGAGACGACCTGGGACGGCGGTCAGCATCACCACCGACAGCACCGCTCCAACTGCCAGTCGGCTACACGCGCGCCGATTCCTCTTGCTTCCCGACATAACACCCTCCCTTTGATTTTCCGAGAAATCGATTTTCCTCATTGCCCGTGATGACATGCTCCCCGCGAGCAGGAAAGACCACCTGCGGCGAACAGCGGATCGATATCACTGGCCTTACCGGATTCCGACCGTCGGCGAAAAGAAATCGCCCCTGTGCACTATGTCGTTGGCCCGTGAAGTCCGGTTATTACGGCAAGTCTATCATATGATAATCAGATAAGGCCATTCTGTCAACGCCTACCTGTCGGTGAAACTAATCAGCGCCAGGACCGATATGATTTGCGCCGGCGACAACAGCCGATGGATCACCGGCGACGACCGATCGGCGGGCCTTGACGGCCAGAATGGTCATCGATGCAAACGCCGCAGGCCGGCGGTGCTCAAGACTCCGACGCCCAAAAGCATGATGGAAGCGGGTTCGGGAACTTGCGGCGGTAGTGAGGTTGTACGCACCTCCGGCGCTCCGCCATCAGTCAGCATATAGTTATTGAGGCCGGGCAGATAGTTGACCAGCCGAACGGTAAATTGTCCCTCGGGAGATTTGCCCGACCCTCGTTTGTCAAACCTTACCACAAATGATCATCCGTAATCATTACCCGGTTGGACGTTACCCGGCCAACGCTGTCACCACCCAATATTGCATATGAAAAATCGTTTCTTTTCGGTAGCAGGTAGGTGGCCGCAATTGACGAACCGATGGCCAACTGTTTAATACCTATTGAAATACAACAACTTATATGTCGGACAAAATTAGTAATCTATCTCCCATGTTCAACTTTTGGACACTAATGGCGGTTAGAAGGCGTCTTTCTTAAGACCTTGGCAGCCTGAAAATTATCTTTGCCGGTGTTGTCCAATGGTTGGACATGAATCCCCCAATATAATGACCATTGGTGTCTTAATCTTTGCGGGGAAATGGCGTCTGACTTGGCCGATATATGAAAACTACGGGGCATACGCCCTCATTGACTGATGGCTGATCTTGAGGATTCGGCTCAAACCGCTCGCGGAATCAATTGCTGGCGAACAGTCCTTTAAGGCGTGATTTCAACGACGCCTCGCCGCTGGAATCGGGAAACGAGGCTATCTCCAGCGACACCTCGAATCTGAAGTCGGATTCCAGGAACTCGGCCAGATAGTCGGCTATCAGTTTCTGAAACCGCCCGGCGGCCGTTCTTGCCCCGCTCGGATCGGTTTCGGGCAACAGCATGACTAATCGAGCCTCACCCAGCCGGGAGATCATATCGGTCTCTCGTGCAAAAGCCCTCAGCCGGGCGACAGCCTTTTCCACAAACTCGCTGGCAGCATCCGGCGAATTGATCTTTCGCTTCCCGGCCGTAGCCAGGAATTCGGACAGATTAAGAACCAGCAGGGAAAGAAAATTACGGTAACGTTCGGCCCGCTTCAATTCCAGTAAAGCCAGGTTCCGAAACTCCATGATCTGATCGGCATCCATGCCTTGCTTGTCTCCCATAGAGTGCGCCATAGCTGTAAAACACTCCCCGCGGGACATATCTCTCCCGCGGGAGATTATAACAGAAGCAACCATTGTACCGAAATTGTCAACAATTTTCCCCTGATGCCCAAACGCCTGTTTCTCTTCATGCCTCAAGGCATTGCGCCATATGTCGGTCGCCTGTCAGCATGGTTAGTCGCCATCACGAGCAGAGAAATCATTGGCGGCTGTACAGCATCCGTACAATAATCGCGATTTCGATTGAGAAACTAATGGCATTTGTATGGAGTTGACTGCGGCCTCTGAATCAACAGCAAAGCTGTGCCGCGCTGGAGTTGAAGGTCTATTTTATCTCGTTAAGGCCATATTCCTTGATCTTATAGAGAAGCGAGCGGTAGCTGATTTCAAGCATATCGGAAGCTTTGCGTCGGTTCCAGTTGGTGCGCATGAGAACGCGTGAAATCAAGGCTCTCTCCTCCCGGCTGACGGCCTCGGCCACTACCTTCTTAAGGGAAAGCGATTCAGGTCCTGCCAGCGGAGGCAAATCGCCCGCGCCCGCTGACGGCCGATAGGTCGCCGGTGATATTGCCCCCTCAGCCGGCCGCTTCGACAGCAGCTCGGTCACGATTGACTCATCCCCGCGAACGACAACTTGCTTGATCAGGTTTTCCAGTTGCCGGACGTTTCCCGGCCATGGCGCACTCATGAGTTGCTCCAGCGTTTGCTCCGAGAGAGGTGGAGTCTGCCGCTGGTAGAGCTGATTGCACTTTTCCACAAAGTGGATGGCTAATAGGGGAATATCCTGGCGCCGCTCCCGTAGCGGCGGCAAGGGAACGGTGATTTCATTTAGACGGTAATAGAGGTCGTCACGGAATCGGCCGTGCGTGATGGCATCGTCCAGATCCCGATTGGTGGCGCAGATGATCCGCACGTCAACATGAATATTGTGTATGCCGCCGACCCGCACGAATTCCTGTTGCTCCAGCACCTGCAGGAGCTTCGACTGGAGCTCCAGCGGCATATCCCCGATCTCATCGAGAAAGATGGTCCCTTTGTTGGCCACCTCGAACCGTCCCGGTTTGGTCTTATGGGCGCCGGTGAAGGCTCCTTTTTCGTACCCGAACAGCTCGGCCTCCAAAAGGTCGTGCGGAATGGCGGCGCAGTTGACCTTGGTGAACGATTCCTCGCTTCGCCCCGAAATAGTGTGAATCATCCGGGCGATGATCTCCTTACCGGTGCCCGATTCACCACGAATCAGCACCGTCAGCTCAGAGTCGGCCACCTGTTCGATAAGGTTCTTGACTTGGACGATCTTGGGGGAATCGCCGATAAAGGCGTCATACTGTGACTTGGCCCGAAGCTCCGTGCGAAGCTGGGAAACCTCTTGTTTCAGCCGGCCTTGCTCGAGGATGGCATTGATATGAATTTCGACTTCTTTGATGTCAAACGGCTTCTTGATAAACTCGGCCGCCCCGTTCTTCATCGATTCCACGACATAATGAGTCTCATCATGACCCGACAGCATGATGACTTCCGGCCGGCTGTCAACCTTGTTCAGCCGTTTGAGCACCTCGATACCGGACATCTGCGGCATCTTGATATCGAGAAGAACCAGGCTGGGCTTCTCGATACTGATCATCTGCAGGCCTTCATTCCCGTCAGCCGCGGAAATGAAGTCAAAGCTGTTCGACAACCCCTCCGATAAAAGCCACTTGACCTTGGGGTCGTCGTCAATAACGAGGATTTTGGGACGTTCTGATTTCATACTCTGACTGTTTTACTCCATGAATCGTCAGAAAAGTGGAAAAATAAAGCTGATTCCGCCAGAAAATATCACTTTTTTGCAATTCTTTGCAGAGCCGCATTGATCGGGAGATGAATTATGAAGGTCGTGCCAACCCCTTTTTGGCTTTGAACCTCTATGCGACCATTATGAGCCGACACTATCCGCTCGACCACGGCCAACCCCAATCCGGTGCCGGTCTCTTTGGTCGTGAAGTATCGGTCGAAAATGCGGGTCTTGTCTTTGTCGTTAAGGCCGCAGCCGGTGTCGGCCACCTCCAGCCTGACCATCATCCGCGTGTCGATCATATCTTTTCCGGTGCGCATCGTCAGCGTGCCGCCGTCGGGACTCATGGCATCGATGCCATTCAGAATCAGGTTCAACAGCATTTCCACGATTTGGTTCTTATTGACGAAGACGTCGGGAAGATCCGGGGCAAACTCAGTCCGACAGACGACGTGCTTCTTTTCCATCTCCGGTTTAACCAGATGAGCCGCGCGCTCCACGACGCCGGAAATATCGCTTCGTTCCGTCTGATATTTGTTGGGATTGGAGAAGTCGACCAGCTCGCGCACCAGCTCATTTAAGCGATGGACCTCTTCCTCGGCGGTGGTGAACAGGTCGGACTGATCAATCAGCTCCGGCCAGCGGGAACGCATGATCTGCAGCGCCGCCCGGATGCTGGTCAGCGGTTTGCGCATATCATGGGAGATTTCGGAGATCATGTTTCCCATGGTCATCAGACGGGTGGCGTTCAAGATGGCCCGCTCCCGTTCGTACATCGTCGCCGCCTGACTGGCAATCAAGCCCGCGATCTTTTCGTCTTCCTCGGAAAAACAGTCCTCGACCATGGCCGCCAGACAAAAGATATATGCCAGGCCGGTCACGCCTTGGATAAGGAAGGCGGCAAAACTGGCGGTCGGAATCGGGCATTCATCCTGGGAGGGAAGATGTTCGAGGATGACCTGACGGGCCGTCGCCGAAGTCGAAAGCGACGCCAAATCGGCCTTAATAACTAGCTCCAGTTCGCAGGGAATGGTGCCGGCGCTTCCGACCAGATTCAGGGTCTGGTCTTTTTCATTCCAGCGAAACCACAAGGAAATGTCCGCCGGCATCAGGTTGCGGATACCCCAGAAGATGACTTCCTGAAGATTTTCGACCGAAACCGCCCGCGACATGGCGTCGGCGATTTCCTGCAGGGCTGACAGTTCCATGACGCGACGGTTAAGCTGGTGAAACGTGTAGGCGTTGTCGATGGCGATGGCGGCCTGACTGGCAAAGGTCATCAGAAGCTTCAGATCATGCTCCCCGAACTCGCCGCCCGATTCTTTGTGGGCAATATTAATGACGCCGATGACCCGGCTTTTTACCAGGAGCGGAACACATAAGAGCGAGGCGTGCCCATACCGCTCCTCCCGATTCTCCCGCTGGAAACGGGGGTCGCGGGCAACGTCCTTGACAAACAGCGGCGCCCCGGCCTCAGCCACATACCCGGCGATTGACGATCCGATCGGCAGACGGGTGGTGCGAACGACTTCGTCTTCGAGCCCCTGGGCGGCGGCGATCGTCAGGTACTGCCGGTTCTCATCCAGCAACATAATGGAGCCGATGCGGGCGCGCAGAACGCCGGTAGCCAGGGAGATGATGGTCGTCAGAAGCTCATTGAGCTTGATAGTCGAGCCCAACGACTTGCCGGCTTCGTAGAGGGCATTGATTTCCTCCAGCCGGGCCTGCAACTCCTCATTCTTGGCCTGGAGCTCGGTCAGGAGAAACGATTTGGCCCGTCCCAGGCGGCGCTTTTCCAGGCCCCGTTTGATCACCAATTCCAGTTGCGGAAATTCCACCGGTTTGAGAAGGTAATCGTAGACCCCCTGATTGATCGCCTCGATGGCCGATTCTAAGGCGCCGAAACCAGTCATCAGGACGACCAGGGCTTGCGGGTCGACCGTGCGCGCCAAGCGGAGAAGATCCAACCCCGACAGGCCGGGCATTTTGATATCGGAAATAATCAGGTCGAACCGGCCGGTGCGGATCTCATCGGCGGCCGCCTGGCTGCTCTGAAACGCGGCCACTTCGTATCCCGCGTCCAGCAACAGGGCCGACAACGAATCGCACATCCGCTTCTCGTCGTCGATAACCAGTATCCGCTCCCGGATATCTCCTCGTCCGGAGACCGCCTGACTTCGGCTCAGCTCGTTCTCTATCATACCTCTCCATCGCTGCCCGAGGACGCCGGCAGAGTAATCACAAATCGGCTGCCGCCCTCGGGGGCATTGCATGCCTCGATCCGACCGCCATGGTCCGCGATGATTCCATAGCAGACCGACAGTCCCAGGCCAGTCCCCGATCCATCCTCTTTGGTCGTGAAGAACGGCTCGAAGATTCGCGGCAGATGTTCCTCCGGGATTCCCTTTCCGCCGTCGGTGAAACTGACCCGGACGCCGGTCTTATCGCCGTTGATTTCGATTCTGATTTGGCCGCCCTCCGGCATAAAATCCCTGGCGTTGATGATGAGATTAAGAAACACCTGCTTGAGCTGCTCCGGCGATCCCATCACCATCGGCAAAGGTTCGTCAGCCAGCCGCTCCACGCTAATCCGGCGCTCCACCAATTGCCATTCGACCAGGCTGATAACGCTGTCCACCACCTCTTTGATTCTTATCGGGACCTTCTCCACTTTAACCGGTCGATGGAAATCAAGCAGTTGCCTCACGATCCTCGCAATCCTCGTGAGTTCCTCGCGCGCCACGCCCAGATAATCACGCGATTGCCGGGGATCGTTCAGGGTCCGATCGCACAACAGCAGATAATTGGAGATAATGCTTAGAGGATTATTGATCTCATGGGCGATCTTGGCCGACAACTCGCCGATCGCCGCCAGCCGTTCGCTCAGCACCAACTGTTTCTGGGTGACCGTCAGGTCCTGAAGGGCCTGCTTTTCCGACTCATAGAGCCGGGCGTTCTCCAGCGCGATGATGAACTGATTGGACAGGATCGATAGAAACTCGATATCGTCAGCCGCGAATCCGACTCCCGACACCTTGCCTCCCAGGACCAAAATGCCGCGCAGCTCGGATTTGATGATGAGCGGCATAACCAGCCCATCGTGGAAGGCCGCGATCGGTTGGAATTCCGGAGCGTCGGCGAACCGCTCCCCCAGCTCCGTCACGGTCACCGGTCGCGCCACCGCCGTCAGGTAGGTCGCCAGGCGACCGTTCCGGTCGATCCGGCCGGTGGCCACATCTTCCCGCGACAACCCCTTGGATTGCGCCAGGAACATGGCCGGCGCGTTTCCCGTCGGCGGGAGGTACACGGCGGCTGATGAGGCCAGCACCTGCCCAAGCGAGGTCAGCAAAAAGGAGTCGATCAGCGTCTTGTAGTTGAGAACCGAGTTGAAATTGCGGCTGATTTCAAAAATGGTATACAGATCGAATATCTTGCGTTTCAGCTGGCGGTTGCTTTCGGTCAACTCGCTGATCTTGACGTCGATCGCCGATCCCAGAAGCTCAATCGCCCGCTGCGACCGTTCTTTTGCCTTCAGTGCCTTCTTCACGCCTCAAAAACCGCTTCGTCTAAGATACGGCGCCAATTCGCCGATTAAATAATGCGACCCGGTTATTATCAATATATCGGACGAGGCGCTGTTTTCCACGAGGTTTTGATAGGCCGCCGTGGCGTCGGGGAATACCCGCAACGGCACCGCTCCCGGATCAAGGTGGGAAATCAGGACGTAGGGATCCTCGCTCCGCTCGTCCTGCAGAGGGGTCACGGTGATAGCGCCGGCCAATCCGGCAATGATCTGCAGGCATTCCTCGCCCCGTTTCAGTTCGACCATACCAATCAGGAATTTAAAGCGACGGCCGGGGAAGCGCTGGGCCAGGGTCTCGGCCAAGGCCGCAAATCCGGCTGGATTGTGCGAGACATCGATAATAATCGTCGGACGCGCCCTGACCGTCATGAACCGGGCCGGCCAGTAACAGTTCCGAAGCCCTTTCTCGACTGCGGCCATGGAGATATTATATCCCTGCCCGGCCAGCAGCTCGGCCGTCTTCACCGCCAGATCGGCGTTGGCGGCCTGATGTCTGCCCACCAACGGTAATCTCGTTTTCAGCCCGCCGAAACGACCCCTGGGCACGGCCATATAATAGTCCGGCGCCCGATACCAGCAGCAGTAATCGGCCGCGCGAGGAAAGAAGACGGGCGCTCCTACCTTGGCGCAGATCGCTCTTATCCGCCCGGCCGCAGGATTATCATCATCCGGAATACCCGTCACCACCGGAACGCCCGGCTTGATGATCCCCCCCTTTTCACCGGCTATCCGGGCGATCGTCTTGCCCAGGATGTTGGTATGCTCCAGATCGATATTGGTGATTACCGTGACCTTCGGGAAAACGATATTGGTGGCGTCGAGACGCCCCCCCAGACCGGTCTCCAGCACCGCCCAGTCGACTTTCTCCCGTCTGAAATGCCACATGGCTAGGGCCGTCGTCACCTCAAAAAAAGTCGCCTGAGCGGCAATCATTTGCTTCTTATGATCCTCGACAAAATCGGCGACCGCCCGGTGACCGATCTTGACGCCGTCGACGCGTATACGCTCCCGAAAATCGGCCAGATGGGGCGACGTAAACAATCCGACCCGGTAGCCACTCTCGTGAAGTATCGACGCGATATAACTCGACGTCGAGCCCTTGCCGTTGGTCCCGGCCACATGCACAATCGGGTACTGCTGGTGCGGGTTCCCCAGCCAATCATCGAGGCGGCGGATATTAGCCAGCCCTAATTTGATGCCGAAATGCTGGCGGCTCAGGATGAAAGCCAGCGCCTTCTGGTATCGATCACCAGCCATAGCTTTTACGGATGATCAGCCCGGTCGGGGACTGTTGTAGGTGTACTGCAGGCAAAGGCTGAGGGTGTGGCGGAGCTCTTTTCGTTCGGAGATAATGTCCAAAAATCCATGCTCCAGGAAAAATTCGGACGATTGGAAGCCCTCCGGCAACTCCTGCCCGATGGTCTGCTGAATCACCCGGGGTCCGGCAAATCCCAGAAGCGCCTTCGGCTCGGCGATGATGATATCCCCCAGCGAGGCATAGGAGGCCATGACTCCGGCGGTCGTGGGATTGGTCAGGATCGAGACGAAAGGCAGCCGCTTCTTGGCCAGAAGGGCCAATAGGGCCGAGGTCTTGGCCATCTGCATGAGGGACAAGATTCCTTCCTGCATGCGATCCCCCCCCGAGCAGGATAATATCAACAGCTGAATTTCACGGTCGATCGCGCGTTCGATCGTCCGGGAGATCTTCTCCCCCACCACCGATCCCATCGATCCGCCCATGAACGCAAAATCCATGACGGCGCATGACACGGGAATCGATTCTACCGCGCCGAAGCCGCAGACGACGGCGTCGGCCAGTCCGGTGTTCTCCTTCGACGCCGCGATGCGATCGGGATATCTCTTGGAATCGCGAAATGACAGGGGATCAAGCGACGACAAGGCGGTGTCGAATTCCTCCAAGCGGCCGTCATCCAACAGAAGCTCGATCATCTTTCGGGAGTTGACCCGGAAGTGATAATTGCAGGATGGACAGACCCAGAATGACTCCTGCAAGGTGCGAGAATAGACGACCTCCCCGCAGCCCTGGCATTTAGTCCAGAGACCGTCGGGGATTTCCTTTCTTTCCTGGCTGACGAGGCCGTCTTTAGATTTGCGAAACCAATCCATGGCTATTTCTTTGCCCTAATCGACCCGCGTCCCGTGAATTTCCTTCTTCAGAACCAGACAATCCTCGGGCGGACGGCGGTAATAGTTTTTCCGAACGCCCAAATGCACAAAGCCGAAGGATTCATATAAAGAAATGGCCGGCGTGTTCGACCGACGCACTTCCAAGATCACCTGCGCCAGTCCCATGTCGGCCGCAAAGCGTAAGATATGGGATAATAACCTCTTGGCAATAGATTTCCGCTGATATTTTCGGCTCACGGCAATGTTGGTAAGATGCCCCTCCTCGACTCCAATCCATAGGATAGCGTAGGCTGCAATAACCTTATCCATTTGCGCCACAAACAGATAACTATGGCCGGAAACGAGGTCCTCGTGGAATGCCGAAAGCGGCCAGGGATCGGTGAAGAGATCCCTTTCCATTTCGAAAACGACCTGAAGGTCAGCCTCGGTCATTGGCCGAATTGTCAGATCGTCAGTGGCCACTCTTGCTCTCCGCTTGAGATGGAACAATATACAGCGGCTCCAGCGTCGCCGGATCGTCGGTTCTCCCTTCTTGCAGCCGTTGCGCGCCGTGGAGCGCCATCTCTCCGCCCGAAAGATACAACCGGTCCGAATCAATCAGGCGCTGCTTTTCGGCCCAGGCCGGGGGCGCGGCAAGACCGATAAATCCAACTGGATCCGAACCGATCAATTTCACGGCCATCTTCTCTCCGGCCACGATGATACGGGGGGGGACATCGCCCTGCAGATCGACCCGGTCAAGGTAATATTCCCCCTTTCGGGCCTGGGCCGCCAGATAGAAAGGGTGATGCTCCATCGTCAGTCGGCGGGCCATCACCTCAAAAGTCGATATTCCAACGATGGGGATCTTCAGCGCCACGGCCATCCCTTTGGCCACCGCCAGCCCGACCCGCAGGCCGGTAAACGATCCGGGGCCGATGGCCACCGCCACCCCGGTCAAGTCCTGCTTGGTTAGGCCCGATTCGATCAGGACCTCATCGATCAGGCCGATGATCCGGGCGGCATGCTCCCGAGACGACGCCAGGGCTTTGTCGGCAATGACCTTGCCGGCGTCGGCCAGACCGACCGCCAATTGATCGGTGGAACTGTCAATTCCAAGAATGATCATCCCGTGCTCCGGTTGAAGGTCAATCGCCGGCTCTGCTCGTCGATGATCTCGAAACGGACATTATGTCGATCGGTAGGAATCAGATTGCCGCCGTTTTCCGCCCATTCAATCAGGACCACCCCTGCCCGGGTCAGATACTCGTCACCGCCGATGCCATAGAATTCCAACGGAGATTTCAACCGATAGAGGTCAAGATGAAATATCGGCGTCTCCCCGCCAAGATACTCGTGGATCAGGGTAAACGAGGGGGAGCTGACTTCATCGGGCTGAATGCCGGCCGCCAACGCCATGCCGCGGACGAAAACGGTCTTGCCTGCCCCCAGTGGACCATAGAGCGCCACCACCGCGTTCGGCTTGACCATCTGGTAAAAGGCCGCTGCCAGCCGAGCCGTTTCATCCGGCGAGCGGCTGACCAGGCCGGTGTCAAACGGCAGGTCCATCTCAGCCTTTCGGCTTTAGCACCGCGATCGGCAGGATAAGCTCATCCATGGAAAATCCGCCGTGCTGGAAGCTGTTCTGGAATTGGCGCTGGTATTCGTTGTACCGGTTCGGATAGACGAAATAGAAATCATCGCGGGCAACGATATAGGTGGTCGCCAGACTGAAGGACGGCAGACGGTAGCGATCGGGATTCTTGATCAGCAAGGCTTCTTTGGGATTGCAGTTCAAATTGTCGCCGTACTTGTAACGCAGATTGGTCGAGGTATCCCGCTTGCCATGCGCCACCGTTCCCCGCGAACAGAGGGTCGAGCCGTGATCGGAGGTAACCACCACGGTGACGTTCTTGCGAGCCAGCATCTTCAGCGTTTCATAAAGCGAAGAATGCTCGAACCAGGCCTGCATCAGCGATCGAAAGGCGGCTTCATCGGGAACCATCTCCTTGAGAAGAATATTGCTGGATCGGCCATGGGTGAGAACGTCGACGAAATTGATGACAACCGCTACCAACTGCGATGAAAGATTGTTTTCCACGCGGCTCGCCAGATCGGTCGCCTCCTGCTCCTTGAGCACCTTGACATACTTCACGCCGTTGGAGACGGCGACGCCCTTGCCGGCCAGTTGCCGCTCCAGCAGATCCCCCTCGCGGCGGTTGCGGGAAACTTCGTCGTCGGGATACGCCCTCCAATCATCCGGGTAGAGCTTTGCGATGTCGATCTGAAACTGCCCGGAGAATACGGCGTTACTGGCGAAAGGGGTGGCCGAGGGCAAAATCGAAAAATAATAATCATGGTCGACATGAAACAACTCGGCCAGGAGCGGCTCGATTCGCAGCCAGAGGTCCATGCGCATGCAGTCAATGACGATGAAGACCACCTGTTCCCCCTTCTTGATATGGGGGATGACCGCCCGATCCACGACGTCGATGGAAATCGGCGGGCGCTTGGCGGGCGAAGCATGTATCCACCACTCGTATCCCTCCTCGAAAAAGCGGGTGAACTGCCCGTTCCATTCCCGGCGGGTACCCCGGTGGATTTCGAACAGACCTTCATCGGGGTAGCGATCCAGCTCCAGGTCCCACTCGCATAAGGTACGATGCGCCGCCACCCAGTCGGTCCAGGTGGTCCGGCCGGACAGGGTCGCATTCATCCGGTTGATGTCGGCGATATACCGCTGCCCCAGCTTCCCGGCGACGATGTTGCGGCTCTGCACCAGTTTCTTGACCGCCATCAGCACCTGGGAGGGATTGACCGGTTTGGTCAGATAATCATCGATCTTCTGGCCGATCGCCTCCTCCATCAGGGTTTCCTCTTCCGACTTGGTGACCATTACGACCGGCAGATGGGGGCGGATGTCCTTGATGGCGTCGAGCGTCGCCAGACCGTCTTTACCGGGCATCATTTCGTCGAGCAGCACCAGGTCGAAATCCTGTCGTCCGACCAGTTCAATGGCATCGTCGCCCGAGGAGCAGGGGGTGACCGAGATTCCCTTCTCTTCCAGAAAAGCGATGTGCGCCTGCAGCAGGTCGATTTCGTCATCGACCCACAATATTCTATGTTCCTTCATACCCATTACAACCGGAGCCTCCGAAAGATGGTTCGCCGATTATGCTCTCGGCAGGATGATGACAAACGTGGCCCCTTTTCCCGGCTCGGACGCGGCCAACGCAATACTTCCCTTGTGGTATTCCCGGATAATACGCTGGGCCAGCGATAGTCCCAGACCCCAACCCCGCCGCTTGGTGGTGAATCCCGGTCGGAAAATACGCCGGGCGTCAAGGCGGGAAACACCCCGGCCATTGTCGGCCACCTCGACCGCGACTTTCTTCCCCGATGATACCAGACTCGTCTTCACGGTAATGACGCCATTTTTGGAATCAACCGCCTCCAAGCTGTTTTTCAGCAGGTTCTCAATCACCCAATTATACAATTCATGATTGAGATTGACCGGCACAACGTCACCGGGGGCAAAATTAATCTGCACACCCTGCCCCTGATGCGGCAAGCGCTGCCGGAAATAATCGATGACCTCGCCGGTCAGGGCATTGATATCCATCGGTTCCAGCTTGGGAATCGATCCGTTCTTGCAGAAAAGGTTGGCCACCGTTTACAGGCGCGCCAAATCGGCCTCGATATGACGATATACGTAGTCCGGCGTAAACCGGTCGGCTCCCTCGCCGGTCTTGAGCAGATTGGCCCAGCCCAGAAGTGATGAAATCGGCGTCCCCAGTTGATGGGCCGTTTCTTTGGCCATGCCGACCCAGATGGTCTTCTGCTCCGACTGACGGATATACTGGAATCCGATCAGGGCCAGCACGATGAATCCGAGCACCATCACCATCTCAACCAGCGGAATCAGCCGCAGTTTGCCGACCAGGGCGGTATCATCATAATAGAGTTTGTATATGACCACCGAGTCGACGGAGATGGGGATTTCTCCCTTGCGAACCTTCATGTCGGCGACCCGCTTGCTCACCCGATCGATCATCTTCGGATCGGTCGTATGCTCGGGAATATCGGCCAGTTCCTTCCAAAACAGCGGTTGGCCGCTCGAATCAGTAACGATGATCGGAAAATTCGCCTTGAGGATGATTTCATCAAACAGGACCGACGTCACCGGGCCGCTGACGCTGTCGGAGGCGATCAATTGCCAGATACGGGTGTAGGTCTGAGCGACCTTGGCCTCGTTCCGCTGCAGATCACTGACGATATCGGTGGTGTAGTAGACAAAGACCGTCCCGATGGCACAGATTCCGAACAGCAGAAAGGCCTTGAAGACGGTCGTGAACCGGTGGGACAGGGACAGTAGATATTTCTTGCCGCCGGGAGCCACCTTGGTCAATGTATCCTTTCCAAGCCGCCCATATAGGGCCGCAACGCCTCGGGAATGATGATATCGCCCTGGCGCGTCTGGTAATTCTCCATCAACGCCACGACCAGGCGCGGCAACGCCAGTCCGGAACCATTAAGGGTATGCGGATAATGCAGTTTCTGGTCGGCCCCGCGATAGCGGCAATTCATCCGGCGGGCCTGAAAATCCTCATAATTCGACACCGACGATACTTCCAGGTACTTGCCGACCCCGGCCGCCCATAGCTCGATGTCATAGCATTTGGCGGCGGCAAACGACAGGTCGCCGGTCGCCAGCAGCCGGATCCGATACGGCAGCTTAAGCATTTCCAGAATCCCCTCGGCCTGCTTGACCAAAGCTTCCAGGTCGTCATATGAGGTCGGCGGTGCAACAATCGTAACCATCTCGACCTTGGCAAACTGATGAACCCGCAAAATTCCCCGCGTGTCTTTCCCGGCGGCCCCCGCCTCGCGGCGAAAACAGGGTGTGTGGGCGATATACTTTAGCGGCAAGTCGGCCTCGTTAAGGATTTCGTCCCGATGCAAATTGGTGACTGGAACCTCAGCGGTCGGGATCAGGTACAGGTCGTCTTCCGGCAGATGATACATGTCGGCGGCCAGCTTCGGAAGCTGCCCGGTGCCGATCATCACCGAGGGACGGACCAGATAGGGTGTCGACACCTCGGTAAAGCCGAATTTTTCGACATGATAGTCGAGCATAAACGAAATCAGCGCCCGCTCCAATTTGGCGCCGGCTCCCTTCAGCACAAAGAAACCGGAACCGGATACCTTGGCGCCTCGCGGCAGGTCGAGAATGCCAAGCTTTTCCCCCAATTCCCAGTGCGGGGCGGGCGTGAAGTCGAACGGTGGTGGAGAACCCCACTGCCGCACGGTGACGTTATGCGCTTCATCCGGCCCAACCGGGACCGAGGCGTGGGGAACGTTGGGAATCCGGAGAAGCGCCCCCTCCACCCGTTCTTCGATTTCCCGCAGGCGAGTCGTCATCTGGCCGATTTGTTGCGATACCGTCTTCATCTCGACGATCGCCTCGGACGCGTCTCCCCCCGACCGTTTCATCTGGGCGATCTGCTGCGAGGCCTGATTCTGCCGCGCCCGCAGCGCCTCGGTTTCGGTCAGCATCTTTCTCCGCTCGGTGTCGAGGGCCAATAATTGGTCAACGTCAGCGTTGTCATTTTTGTCGGCACACGCCTTCCTGACGCGATCGGGATTCTCGCGGATGAACTTCATGTCAAGCATGCGGATTATCCGTTCTTCTCATTCCATCTTTGTCGTCTAATCTATCCAAATCCATGACCGGGGTCAACCCCGATCATTTGGCGTTCGCCGTCAGACGCTGGGCTGTTCCAAGATCGGCCCGGCATCGCCGGGACGTATCCGCACCTGCGATCAAACCTTTTACTGCAGATGTTTAAGGTTGGAGTATATTTTGTCGCCGTAATGACTGATTTTATTGCTTTTATAGGCCTCGATGATTTCCCGGATGCCGTCCGGAACGCTGATCTTGGCCCGCCAGTGAAGCGCCTGCTCGATCTTGGAGAATCCCACCCGATAATCCCGCTTGTCGATGGCGGCGTCGACGGTTTTGATTTTGGTCTGGGGGATCGCCTCCTTGACCATATCCCCTAACTCGGCGATCCGATAGTTCTCCTTTTCCGATCCCAGGTTGAAGACCTGGCGGTCGATTCTTTCCTTGGGGGCTTCGATGGCGGCGGTAAACGCCCAGACGACGTCGAGCAGATGAACGTTGGGCCGCCACTGCGAGCCGCCGAAAATCGAAATCTCGCCATCCTCAATCGCCTTGGCGGTAAGAACATTGACCACCAGGTCAAAGCGGGGACGATAAGAAAAGCCAAAGACGGTGGCCAGGCGGAAAATCGTCACCGCCAAAGGCGGCACGGCCCGGCTGATAATGGCCTCTTCCGAGCGAAGCTTGGTCTCGGCATAAAGCGATACCGGATTGAGCGGCGAGGTCTCGGTCAACAACTCCCCGTTCTCACCGGCGCCATAAACTGAGCAAGTCGAGGCAAACAGCAGCCGCTCAACTTTCTTGTGCAGGCAAGCGTCGACCAGAATTTTGGAGGCCTCATAATTGATATCAATCGTGGCCCGATGATCCAGCTCGCAGGCCGGATCGCCCACGATCGCCGCCAGATGAATGACGGTATCGACGTCCTGCATGGCGGTCAACAGGTCCTGGATGTTGCGGGTGTCGCCGCGGAAAAAGCGATAGGCGGGGTGATTATCCAATTCCTTGAGGGACCCGTACCCAAACATAAGGCTGTCCAGCACCGAGACCGAATAGCCGTTCTTCAGCAGGTGCCGGACCATGACCGAACCGATATATCCGGCGCCGCCGATGACCAGAATCCGTCGCGATCGGCCCTTATCGGCCTTGATATGATATAAAGCGTCGAGGTCGGAGAGGAGCACCGTCCGGACCGGGCGCCCGTCGCCGGTCAGTACCGGCAGGAAGCGGAGGTTGAGATCGATCATCATCTGCCGCATCCGCCCGGCCGACAACGACTCGCGCACCACCGGGTGGTTGCGATTCATGATTTCCGCCACCGGCCGATCTCTCTGGGGATATTTCAGTTGCGCCTCAATTATGTCGCCATCGCTGATCGTCCCCGCGAAGTGGCCGTCGGGGTCGGTCAGCACCGCAAAATCATAAGGTGAGCTTTCGATCCGGCGCTTGACGTCGCTCAGTGGCAAATCGGCCCCCAGCGTTTGGGGACCGGTGCTGTGGCCGTTGCCCCCGTACCCCCCCCGGAATATCACCGGCTCCTTGAACGAGAAATCGGGACGGCGCCCGAGCCAGAGATAGGTCACAATCCGCGATAGGGCGGTGGACAGCAGCAGCCCCAGAAATAGCAGGAACAGCAGTCCCCGTTCCCAGGCCACGATCGCTCCCAGGTCAAAACTGACCACCACGATCAGCAGGAATCCGAGGGTGACGACGTTAAACGCCCCCAAGAACTGTCGCCAAAAGCGGTCCTGCTGCCGAAAGCGATACTGCCGAAAGAGGACCAGCAGAATCACCAGAGCGATTGACACCAAGAGTGGGAACAGGGTCGACATCAAACCAACGCCGTAGATTTGGCCAAGGGACGGCTTGATATGAACCAGTCCCCACGTGACCAGCGTGAAGGTCACAAAATCAATGGCAACCTGTAAGTATGTATATCGTCGTCGGAGCATTTTCCAGCCTGATACAGCTTCGAATATAGTGGAATTTTACGCCGCCGCAAGGGCTCAGCGACGATTGAAGAGCTTGCCCAGCGTTTTAAATATCAAGGCCAAATCGGTCGCCAGAGTGGCCTTTTCAATGTAGGCCAGATTGAGCCTCAGTTTGGCCGGCATGATGATCTGAACATAGGCCGTTTCGGCGTCCGCGTAACGGGCCAAAACCTTCTCCTCATCGCGGTAAACGATGGAGGCGGGATCGGTCAGGCCGGGACGGACCGTCAGGACTTGTCGCTGCTCCGGATTATACATCTGGACATATTGAGGGACCTCCGGGCGAGGCCCGACCAGCGACATATGTCCGACGAGAACATTGAGCAACTGCGGCAATTCATCTGATTTGGTTTTTCGGAGAAGGCGGCCAAGAGGGGTAATCCGGGGATCCTGTCCCGTGGTCAACGCCAATCCATTCCGGTCGGCGTCCCTGACCATGGTGCGGAATTTGATGATCCTGAACGGCGCGCCGTCTCGGCCGACCCTGACCTGGCGGTAAAACGGCGGCCATCCCATAATAAGGAGAATCAGCAGGGCGATAATCACCAATAGCGGCGACAGCAGACAGAGACCGATAGCCGCCGCCAGGATGTCAACCAGCCGTTTCATCGCCGGTACTGCCGGCAGAGCGACGCCAGCGCATCGCAGACATAATCGATCTCCGCCGGTTTCAGATCGGGGAAAAACGGCAGCGTGATCACCTCGTGATACGCCTTTTCGGCGTTTGGAAACTGCCGGGGATGGAGCCGAAAGCGACGCCGATAATACGACTGGCGGAAGAGCGGAATGAAATGCACCGACGTCCCGATATGCCGCTTGGCCAGTTCCTCGATAAAGCGATCGCGGCCGATGCGCAGATGGTCAAGGCGAAGCCGGAGCAGAAACAGATGCCAGGCATGGGTGGTGTCCGGCTCGATGACCGGCAATTTGAGGCTGTCAATCGTCGAGAGGTTGTCCATATACCGCCGGGCGGCCCGGTGACGCAAGGCCTGCAGCTTCTCAAACCGGGTGAATTGGGCCAACCCCAGCGAGGCGTGAAGATCGGACAGGTTGTACTTATATCCCAAATCAAGCAGATCGTACCGCCAGCTTCCCCCCTTGGCATATCGCCGCCAAGCTTCTTTGCTCATGCCATGCAGGGAAAGCAATCGAACCTTGTCGGCCAGACCCGCCCGGCGGGTGGTGATCATTCCCCCTTCGGCCGTCGTCAGATTCTTGGTAGCGTAGAAGCTGAAAGCGCTGGCGTCGCCGATGGCGCCGATCTTCATCCCCTTAAATTCCGCGCCCAGGGCGTGAGCGGCATCATCGAACAGCCAGACTCTGGCCCCCTTGGCCAAAGCCACGAATCGATCCATCCGCAGTGGCAGTCCGGCGATATGAACGGGAAGCAGCGCTTTGGTTCGCCGGGTAATCTTTTTCCCCGCCTCATCCGCCGTCATATTCAGGGTGTCATAGTCAATATCGCAGTAGACCGGAGTCGCGCCGGTATAGAGGATCGCTTCGCTGGTGGCGGCGAAGGTATACGGAGTCGTAATAACCTCATCTCCAGGCCCGATCCCCGACGCCTGAAGCATCAGGTGCATCGCGGCGGTGCAGGAATTGACGGCGATGGCATACCTGGTGGACAGGTACTCGGCTATCCGATTCTCCAGGAGCCTGGTCTTGGGACCGGTCGTGATCCAATGGCTCCGAATCGTATCGGCGATTTCGGCCACCTCCAACCGACCGAATGATTGTCGGTAAAATGGAACTCCGTTGATCTTCATCCTATCCCTTTGGTCCAATCAGCGCCAAATAGTGCGTCCGCAAGATAGGCACGCCATGGAGAAATTTCAAGATTCCAGCCAACGCCCGTGGCATTTTTCTGGCCAGAGGCGGCAGCAGGGTAATCGTCCCGCAGGTGACCGGCCAGCCGGCGAAAAGCCGCCGCAGCTCTCCCCGCCGGATCGCCCGAGCGTGCGGATTCCAAGGGTTATTGAACCGAAAATCGTACCAGAGCAAATACCCGCCCGGCTTTAACACCCGCGTGACCTCGGCCACAATCCGAAGCCGAGTATCTTCATCCAGCACCGAGGTCATCATGGTGAATTGGGTCACCAGATCAAAGCTGCCGGAGGCGAACGGCAGATCCCGGCCCGAGGCCGTCACGGCGCCGAAGTTTCGCCCCAACTCGTGCCCTTTCACCAAACGCCAGCCCAAAATATCCATCCCGACATAGTTGCCGGGCGGCAGGCCCATTCGGGAAAACTCTTCGCCCCATAGCAGTTCCCCGGCGCCGAGATCAAGCACCTTGATATTATCCCAACAAAGGCCGACCCGGTTCACTCCCTCCTCAATCCGCTTCAAAAGACGATTGTGATTGAATCGGTTGCCGGGATTGTCAAGGCAGTACTTGCCCGCCAGGTGGGCCCGCTCCCGGAATACGTGATCCATCTGCTGGACGTCACCGGCCATCGGCTATCACCTCGTTCATGACGGCCTCCAGCCGGTGGGTCATTTCCTCGCGGGAAAAATTGGCGATTACATAGGCGCGCCCCTTCATACCAATCCTCCGGCGCTCCGATGGCCCCATTTCCCGGAAACGGCGCAGGGCCGCGACAATCGCAGGGGAAGCTTCCGGTTCGATCACCTCGCCGCAGCCGGCCGCCGCCACATGCCGGGCCATCTCTCCCCTGGCGGCCAGAACAAGCGGCACGCCGGCGGCCATCATCTCAAAGCATTTGACCGGCATGATCGCCTGCGATACCGGCCGATCGCGCAACGGTATCACGGCCAGATCGGCCGCTCGAAAAACGGCCGGCATGTCGGATTGCACCCGTGAGGGAAGAAACGTGACGTTCGTCAAATGCCCATCCGCCGCCAGAGACATCAGGCGGTCCTTATCGGCGCCGTCCCCGATGAACAGAAAATGGAAGGCCTCATCCCGCACCTGTCGGGCCGCATCGAGAAGCGTATCCAGGGCGTAGATCAACCCCTGCGTGCCGGCGTAGACAACCAACAGGTTGTCGCCGCGCCGATAAGACAAGACCTCTCCATCAGGTGCGACCGTTTCGGAAAAGACTTCCGGGTCGACGCCATTGGTAATCAGCGGCACCCTCTCCGCCGGATAGCCCTTGGCCAGGATATGATCCCGGACGCCTTCGGTAATCGCCAAGATCCGCTCGGCGCCGCGATAGAACCGGCGTTCGAGGAACAGGGATATCGCGATAACGGCCCGGCTCTTGAGTAATCCCAGTTCCACTGCCGTCTGCGGCCAAAGATCGGCGACGTTAAACAGATACGGCACCCGCCGAAACCATTTCGCCGTCAGCCCGATAAAGCCGTTGAACAGCGGCGGCGACTCCAAATAAATGATGTCGTCCCGCTTCATCATTAACGTATAGAGCGAGGCGGAAAGGGCAAAGGTCAGATGAATCAGAAGCCGCCGAAAAACCCCCCGGTTCGGCGCTATATAGTGAGGCACGCGGAGGATCGTCACCGGGCCGTCGCTTTCCCGCATGAAAATCTTCTTGCGGTACCCATCGGGTTTTTTCCCGGACGGGTAATTGGGAAATCCGGTCAGAACCGTGACGGTGTGTCCCCGCCGCGCCAGCCGCATGACCAGATCCGCTATTCGGCGCTGCGCCGCCCCAACTTCAGGCGGATAGTATAGAGTCACGAACCTGATCCGCATTACCCCGCCATCGCCTGCCGATACAGTGCTTCCATCTGCGTTACAGACACCGCCAGGTCGAAACGCCTTTTGACGAACTTATATCCGGCCTGGCCCATCTTCGCCCTCAGGCCGCCATCACCGGCCAGGCGGAGGATCGCGCCCGTCAGCGCCCCGACGTCGTCGCAAGGAACCAGAATCCCGGTCGCCCCGTTCTGGACGACCTCGGGAATGCCGCCGACGCGCGTCGCGATGACCGGAATGGAATAGGCGGCCGCCTCCAGGGCTGCCACCCCGAACGATTCTCGGCGCGACGGCATGAGCATGAGATCAGATTCTTTGATTCGCGCCAGGGCTTCCTCCGGATTCAGCCGATCATGGATCGCGATCACCTCCGCCAGGCCTGCCGCCGCCGCCTGATTCTGCAACTGCGCCTTCAGCGGGCCGCCGCCGATCATGGTCAATCGCAGGCGAGGATTCTCCCGGAACGCCGAAACGAAGGCCTCAATCGCCAATTCGGGGGCGTAGGTCGCCTGATAAGCCTTGGCAAAGATGAGCCGGATGATTCCGGACTCCGGCGCCGGGCGTACCGGCGGGTCATCGGGGATCGATACTCCGAAGGGTATGAGGCGAATCTTGCCGGCCGCGGACGGCTCAAAATCGATGGTCCTGTCCATTAGGAAACGGCTGGGGGCGGTGACAAAACAGGCCTTGTGTAACGCCCGCCGTACCACCCATGCTGCGCCGAACCGGCCCTGGCGGGCATCCTCGACGTCTGAGCCCCAGACGGTCAGAATCAACGGGGCACAATCCTGGAAGCTTCCCCACAAACCATATCCGGTGGCAAAATGCGCGTGAACGATATCCGGGGCCAACGCACGTATGAGACGGCGCGCTCGGGGAATATTGCGCAAGTAAGCGAACGACGACGTTCCCGGCAGAAAGGTGGTGTCGATTCCTTCCGCTGAAACCGGCAGGCTGCTATTGGTGATAAGATGAATGCGATGCCCGCGCCGGGCCAGCGCCGCGCCCCAACGATGGGTGTGCGCCGAACCGGCTTGGGCCAGCATGATGATCTTCACAGGCCGGGTCTCCCCGTAGGGCTGCCCGCGGCATGGCCATGATAGGCGGCGATGAGGCCGAAGATCAACGCCATATGATAGCTGTTGCCGCCCCAGAACCAGGAACCGGCGTACAGCGACGACCCAACTATCGCCAGCGCTCCCAAGAGAAGGCATTGGGCATACACAATCTCCGGGACATGATCGACCGCCGCAAAGTTGCGAAAGGCCGTGCGCACCGCCCGGAAGAAGAAACAGGCCAGGGCGGCCAGCCCGACAAGACCGGTTTCAGCCAGCGCCGTCATCAGAATGGCATGGGTCGACAGCCCCGACACCAAATAGAAGACCGGATCAAAACGGACGCCGGGAATCCACTGCCCGACGATGGGAAAATTGCCGGCCCCGATTCCAAAGATAGGGTTGGCCCAAAACGCCTCCAGGGCCGCCTTCCACAACGTGACTCGCAGCAGCACCGTCTCGGACGCCTGCAACCCCAGTCGCCCGAATCGGGAGGCGATCCCCTCGAACACCGGGGTGTAGATCGCCAAGACCGAAGCGATGATCAGAATCGGGATTATAGCCATAATCAGATTCCGCAGCGGCTGACGCGAGCCTAGCCGCCGCCCGACCCATAGGGCCAATCCCACCGCCAGGATAACGCCCCACCCGGCCGTGATAATCGAAGCCCGGGTCTGCGTGGCAATCATTGCACACGCGGTTACTATCGCCGCCGTCCCCCAAAGCAACCGGGCGCGAATATCTGTCGACCAGAGGTAAGACACGGCGGTAATCAAGAAGGCCAGCATGGCATGGTCTCCAAAACCGTGCCCGGACACGCCGAATGATCTGATGCCTCCTCCGGCCCTGAGAAACTGCATCAGGGCATAGAGTGAATTGCCGATCGCGATCATGACATAAAAGTTTAAAAGCAGGCGCCCCTTAAGCCGCCATCCAAAATGAGCCACCGCAAAAAACGTGGCTACCAGCACCACCTGCCTGAGAAAATATCGCACCGACAACGCCGTGAATCCCTCCAGCGCGATGGAAATCAGCATAACCGACAGGAAGGCCAGGTAGGCGCGGCCGATCCGATTCGGCGCCGGCACCGGGCCGCGCGTCAACAGGTCGACCAGATAGGCGCCCACCAACATGAACGCGATGACATCGGACGGCAGCAGCATGACGCCAAATTCCATAAGATAGAAGACAAACGTGGCGGCAATCAGGGCGACGATAGCGGCCGGCCCGTGAGAAACCAGAAGCAAACTCAGGCAACCGGCGGCGAAGGCCTCGGCTGCCAACGGCTTCCATAAGAACAGAGCCACCAGGATGACGGCCCACACCGAGGCCGCGACAACCAACTTGACGTCGGTAATCCGGAGGCCGCTTTCGGCTGTCATGTCAATCTCCGCATCGATCATCCTGATCGCCTTCCGCCTATTAGCCGCACCACCTCGCGCACGTCAGAAACGCGCAGGAGGTAGGCCACCGCCGCGCTGACCCCGACCATAACGGCCACCCCGGAGACGACGGCGGAGAGCAGAGCGAGTGTCGTGTCGGCGGGAACAAACACCCTTCTGCTCCACCAATACATCGCCCCTCCCCCGGCCGCCGAGGCCAGCACGACCTTGGCAACATACCGCATCAATCCCCGGCCGTCAATCGGCGCCAGATATCTGCCGGCCGTCGCCAGCAAGAGCAGGGCGCCGCAAGAATAACTGATGCTGCTGGAGGCTGCCAATCCAATCGACCCCAGAGGTCCGACCAGCAGGACCGCCGCCGCTACTTTTACGATCAGCATTACGGCCACTTGAATTCCCAAAATCGCCAGCTTGCCGGCGGCATAATAGGCTCGCGACAATAGCCACAGGAGAAACTGCCCGATCAATCCCAGCGCCAAATACCGCACCAGAACCGCCGTGTTGATCACCGACTGCCGGCCAAACGCTCCCCGCTGGAAAAAAAGGGTCACGATCTGGTCGGCGAAGAGCCACATGATCACCGTCGTGGGGATAGCCACCAGCACCGATACGGCCACCCCGCGCGACAGCAGGTAACCGCTACGCTTAGGGTCACCTCCGACAAAGGCATCACTGAGAAAGGGGAAAATCGCCGTCGATAAGGCGTAGGCAAAGATCGTGATCGGCAGCAGGAAGAGCAGCGACGCATATCCCAGCGCCGAGACGATACCGGCGTCCATCGATGACGCAAAATAACGGTCCACGATGGTGTGAACCTGGTACGACCCTTCGATCATCAAAATAGCCGCCGCCACGGCCACAAACGTCCGACGCTGTCGCGCGCTGATCCGCAAGTGAAAGAAACGGGCAATCTCCAGACGTCGGAAGGGGACGAAATTGACCAGCGCCTGCGCCAAATATCCCGCCACCACCCCAAAGAGAATGGCGCGGGTCGACAACCGCCCGGAGAAAAGCGCGATCGATCCTATCATGACGACGTTGGCCACGATCGGACCGGCGGCCGGGATGACAAACTGTTTCTCGGCATTTAACGCCGACCGGAAGAATGCCTCCGCCACCGCCATGAGGATGATCACCGACGACACGCGGGTAATCAACGTCGCGTCATTCACGTAGCGAACGTCGAGGCCGGGGGCGATCAGCCGAAGAAGCTGGGGGGCGGCGACGATGATCGCCACCATTACCGCGACGGCGCCGGCGGCCAGGAGATTGAAATCGCCCCAAAGCGATTGCAGCGCAGTCGGTCGATCGGGCGCAATGGCCGCCTGACTATAGCGAGGAACGAACAGGTTCGACAAGGCGTAACCGACCAAGGCATAGACCGCCACCGGGATTGACACCGCGATCAAGTACACATCATAGGCGGCGCCGGTGCCGAATTCATAGGCGATAACCATCTCGCGCACAAAGCCGATCGCCTTGGAAATCAAGACCAGGGCCGCGATGGCGAGGGTGGCGCGCGTAATGGACTCCGACCGCTGGTTCACCGCCGTTCTCTCCGAAGACGCCAAAAGCGGAGATCAATCGCGATCGAATGATCCCATGGCTCAGCCAAAAAAGCGCCTGACGGCATCGATGACCTCACCCTGCTCCGCCGCGGTCATTTCGCCGAAGATCGGCAGCGAGAGAACCGATCTCGCCGCCTTTTCGCAGCGCGGGATTTCCCCTTTATGATACCCCAACCCGGCAAAACATTCCTGGAGATGGAAGGGAACGGGATAATAGACCTTGTGGCCGATCCGGCGCTCCTTCAGCCAATCGATCAGCTCATCGCGGCGGTCGAGGGCAATCGTGTACTGGTTGTAAATATGATAAGCAAACGATTTGGCGACCGGCGTCCGAAGCGGCAGACCACGAAAAGCGTCATCGTAGCGGGCGGCATTCCGGCGTCGGGCTTCGGTCCAGCGGGCCAAATGCGGAAGCTTGACCATCAGGATCGCCGCCTGCAGCGTGTCCAGCCGCGAATTATACCCGACGATCTGATGCAAATACTCCGTGCGGCCGCCGTGCTGGCGAAGGATACGAATCTGATCCGCCAGGTCCGGGTCATTGGTCGCGACCATCCCCCCGTCCCCGGCCGCCCCGAGGTTCTTGGTTGGGAAAAACGAAAAACATCCCAAATCGCCCATTGAGCCGGCCATCCGGCCCCCGTACCGGCTGCCGATCGCCTGAGCGGCATCCTCGACGACCCTAAGGCCGTGCCGTGCGGCAATCTCCAGAATCGGGTCCATATCGGCGCACTGGCCGAAGAGGTGAATCGGCATTATG
Organism: uncultured Ignavibacteriales bacterium; assembly: GCA_964585635.1. Classification (GTDB taxonomy): domain Bacteria; phylum Zixibacteria; class MSB-5A5; order GN15; family JAAZOE01; genus CAZPEV01. The sequence goes on along the minus strand of CAZPEV010000002.1, from coordinate 12,457 downwards.
ACTTTGGTGCGCGGCGTAACGGCGCCCTCGACCCGGGTCGGGTCGATATTATACGTCTCGGGATCAATATCGACGAACACCGGTCGGGCGCCGAGGTGGCTGATAACTCCGGCCGAGGCAAAGAAGGAAAAGGCCGAGGTGATGACTTCATCTCCCGGCCCGACGCCGCACGCCCGCAGCGACAGGAGCAAAGCATCGGTGCCCGAAGCCACCCCCAGGGCATGGGTCGTCCCGCAGAGCGCGGCCGCCTGAGCCTCGAATTCCTTTACCTCGGGACCGAGGATGAATCCGCAATGATCGAGCACCTCTTTTATCGCCCGATCTATATCGGCCCGAATCGGGGCGTACTGCCGACTCAAGTCGAGTAATGGCACCGCCATCGGTTCCTCCTTATTCCGGCCAGCCTTGGTTGTCAAGCAACTGATTGTCCGGCACCGGGCCAAACTGGGCGGCCGGCACTCCGGCCACGACTGTCTGCGCCGGAACATCTTTGGTCACCAACGCCCCGGCCGCCACCAGCCCGTCGGCGCCGATATGTTTCCCCGGCAAGACCGTGGCGTTGACGCCGATCCGCCCCCCCTTATCGACCGTCACGCCCTTGAAATGCTGAAATCGTTCCTTGGTCCGCCCAACGTAGTTGTCGTTGGAAGTTGCCACACAGGGGGCCACGAAAACGCGATCGGCCAGGGTGGAATAGGCGGTGATATAGGCGTTCGTCTCCAGCTTGCAGTAGCGCCCGATCGTGCAAAAATTCTCAACCGCCACCCCCCGCCCGACAATCGTGTAATCGCCGATGGCGACGTTTTCGCGGACCGTGGCCAGGTCCGCCACCAGCACCCGGCGGCCGAGGTCGGCTCCCCGATAAAGCACTGCGCCGCTGCCGACAATCCCCTCCTGCCCGATCCGGCAGGGAGGCAGCTCCTGCTCCTTCGTCACCGCCGAATTGGCGGCCCGCATCGGTCGCTTACCGATCACAGCACCGTCATCAATCCGGGTGTTGTCGCCGACAACGGTATCGTCATGAATGGTCACGTGGTGGCCGATGATACAGCCCTGGCCGATGGCCGCGTTCTTTCCGATGACGGCGAAAAACCCCACCGTCGTCCCGGCACCGATTCGGGCGCTCGGATCGATTATGCTGTGTTCCATCTTGGTGTCCTTTGGGTTATGCGGACGCTTGGCTCACTCGCCGGCCGACTGCGATGGCCCCTTTGTCACCGCGCTGAGCGCGGGTCGAGGATCGGCCGGATAGCGCCCCGTTTTATGAGTCTGGATACCCGGTCTTGCCGGTGAATTCGTTTCGGGCTTGCATGATCAGGTCAAAATCGGAAGGCGAGGAGCGCCGCAGATACTGCAGGTAATCGGCGAACAGCGCCAGGAATAAGGCCAGCACCAGCGATCCCCCAAAGGCCGCCATCACGATAATCGTTCGCTGCGGTCGATATTTCAACTCCGGCGGATAGGCGGTTTCCAGAACGGCGATGGTGGGCGTGTCCTTCTGCTCTTTGATCCGGGCTTCCTCATACAAATTGGTCAAAAGCTCATAGACTTTTTCCTGAATGGCCACGTTACCCTGCAATTCGGCGTAACGCACCGCCAATTCCGGCATCGCCGACAACCCCAGGTCGAAATACGACTGGGTTCCGACGGGGCCGTCTTCGATGACCGCCAATTGATGCTTCAACTGAACGATCTCATCTTCCAATTGGCGGATTTCCGGGTGATCGGGCGAATACGTATTCCGCTTGACATCCAACGTGACCTGGGTCATCACCAGGCGGCTCTTCAATTCCGTGGCGGCTTGAAGAGCCACTTCCTTCTGCTTGGGCAGGTCGATCGCCTTGTAGGTCGTCTGAAAGGCCAGAAGCTCGGCCCGAGCGCTGTCAAGGAGCGTTTTGGTCGCCTGCAGCCGACCGTGAATGAAGGCCTTGTCGGATCTGGCCTTAGCCGCCTTGACCTCCCGATTCAGCCGATCCAGGTGAACGATATAGCTGTTGGCGACGGTGGCCGCCTTGGCCGGATCCTTGTCCATGAAATACAGCTCGACGACCCCCTCCCCCGTGATCTTGACGCTGGTTTTTCCCAAGAGATACCGTTCGCACTCCTGCAGCGATTTCAAATGCAGATAGCTGAGGAGATCATTATCGGTAATGACTCCCCGGGCGACCGTCTCGGATTTGAGCATGGTGGCATAGACGTCGCTGGGCGTGGCCATGATCGGCAACTGAAAACCGGAGGTCGAGAGTGTGTACTGGGCAAAACTACCGGAGATGCCGAGCGGTTGATCATACTGCGCCGGCAGAATCGAGGTCTTGGCACGGTACCACTTGGGCAGCACCAAGGCCACGACGACCGCGATGACGGTGGCCAGCAGGACGAAGCCGACGATGAATTTCCGTCGCCGGGCCAGCACCAGCAGCAACTGCCATAGGTTGAAAGCCCCTTTGGCGTCGGTGATCATGGTTTTGCCTGACTTTCCTTTCGAGGCACGTACAGAATCTCGCTGTCAAACAACGCCCCGGCCCCGGCCGCCCCGATCCGCGCGCCGGTCACGGGATTAATGACGACCATCCGGCTGCGATCGGCGTCGAACCCGAGACTTCCGGCCTGCCTGAGATAATAATCTATCCGTTGACCCTTCTGGTACCGCACCAGCCCGGGAGCCGCCACGGCGCCGGTAACCATTACCATCCCCGTCGCCTCCGGCAGGTATAGGGAATCGCCATCGATCAATGTTACGCCGCTCGGTTTCCAGGGATCGCGCGGATTGCAACTGACCAAAGTATGGGACTCGCCGTCGGGCGCCTCCCGGGCCGCGCCGGTCTCGGCGGTGAGTGGGTCGCGCGTATCGCCCCCGGCCGGTATGGCGCTGACGAGGCGTTTCCACGATCGTCGAAACAGCTGCATCAATTCCACATTGGCGTCCGGCCGAGCGCCGCCGCACAGTTGGAAGAGGTCCGCCACGGTAAACTGCTCATTCGGAATCGGGTACCGGCCGGGACGTTCCACCGCGCCCATGATTTCGACCGCGCCAAAATCGCGCCGGCCATCCTTCCAGGCGACCCGGATGTTATCGCCGGGCAGGGGCTGAAAAGCCGCCACCGTCTCCGAGGCGCCGTCCAAACGCACCCGTTCCCGACCATCGTTCCCCGTCACAACAATCTCCAGCTTGGCGGCTTCGCCCTTCAGGCCGCCCACGAAATCAAGAAGATCATTCAGGCGGTCTCCAGCCACCGACTCAAAGGTGCCGGGGCGATTCACTTCGCCCGACACCGTCACATACCCGGTCGCGGCGGCCTGGTGAGGGACGACGATGATATCGCCGTTGCAGACCAGAGGATTGCTCTTCCGGTCTCCCCGTACCACAAAAGCGGTCAGATCGACCGGCAGGTCCCGGCCGAATCCGCGCAGGACAATCTGCCGCGGCAACGCCGTCGAAGTCAATCCGCCGGCCAGATTGATGACGTCCGACACCCGCCAAACGGCTGGCGCATAGTAGGCCCCGGGACGGGAAATTTCTCCGATGACATTGATACGCGAAATGCGAAACCCGGTCAGTTGCACGGCGAAGTCGGACCGGGGATAAATCTTCTCTATGGCCGCCCTGATCTTTTCGGTGGCCAGCCGCAAGGTGACATGTGCCAGTTCGATCGATCCCAGCGATTTGATAAACACGGTGCCGTCGGAATTCGTCTCGCACGACAAGTCGCCTATCTGGCCGGACGTAAAGAAAATACCAAAGCGATCGCCCGGTCCAATCACGTATTCGTCGGGGTCGACATAGGTGTCGAAAAATCGGTTCTGAACCTGCTGCAACACCATATTCGTGGTAAAAGGAAAATCGAACGAGAACGGCGTGTACCGCGCCGACTGATTCAGGTTGAGGTCATTCGAATTCTGGGTCCTCGTCCCTGCTTCCTGAGCCATGGCGGAAGCGGCCGCGACAATCAGAAAAAGCAGTCCCGTCAAGATCGTATGTTTGCCCGGCAATCTCATACCCCAGCTTCCATCAGAATAATAAGACTTAACCATAAAGTATACCACCCGACCAAACCGATGTCAAGATTTTCCTCGCCGCAAGCGATTCCTGGCAGCTCCCTAACGGATTGTCCGACAGCGCCTTGATTGATATCTCTCGACCCGCGCAACGTCCTCCCTTGCCTCCCGGTTGACAAACTCGTTCGGTATTGGTAGTATATCATTATGCATCTGTCGATCATCGTCCCGGTCTTCAACGAGGAGCGGACGCTCAGGCAAATTCTCGACCGCCTTGTGGCGCTGCCGATTGACAAAGAGATCATCGCCGTCGATGATGCCTCCCGCGACTCATCCCCCTCGATTCTCCGGGAATATGCCGATCGGGGCGCGTTGATTCTTCTCGGACACACGGCAAATCAGGGAAAAGGCGCCGCCATTCGGACCGGGCTAGCCGCGGCCCGGGGCGAGTATACGGTTATTCAGGACGCCGACCTGGAGTATGATCCCTCGGACATCGTGACCATGCTGCAAACCGCGCGCGATCGCAACGCCGAGGCCGTCTTCGGGTCGCGCATCATGGGCGCCTCGTCGGGTATTTCCTACCGCCGATACTACTGGGGCGGACGCCTGTTGACCCTGCTGGCCAATCTCCTTTACCCGGTCAGGATTTCCGACGAATCGACCTGCTACAAAATGGTGCGCACCGACCTGATGAAATCGCTCGGCCTGACGTGCCGCCGCTTTGAATTCTGTCCCGAATTGGTCGCCAAACTCGGCCGGCGCAAAATTCCCATCGTCGAGATCCCGATTCGGTACTCGCCCCGCAAAATCGAGGAGGGAAAGAAGATTCGCTGGCACGATGGCGCCATAGCCATCTGGACCTTGCTTAAATATCGCCTGCTACCGTAAACGTCGCCGCAGGATCGGGCCGATTACCGCCGCCGCAATCGACATCATCGACACCCAGAGCCCAAGCGTAAAATATTTCGGAAAGTAGTACAACTCGAGCCGCTTGTCGGACGGCGCGACGGAGCATGACACCAAATCCGCAAATGGCCGCACCTCCCCCCC
>CAZPEV010000002.1:0-7398 GCA_964585635.1 uncultured Ignavibacteriales bacterium | reverse complement strand
ATCAGCCCGACGCCACCCGGGGTCGTACCCCTGCGAAATCACCAGCGTCCCCCCGCGAAGCGACGAGAGGTCAAAGAACAGGCGGTTGGGAGTAAACTGCCGCCGTGTCACCCGGACGGCATCCCCCTCGGAGTACCATTCTTGGGCCGCATTGTCGGGACCCCTAAGTCCCCGGCCGGGACGATAGGCCGAAAGCCAGGCCGCCCTGATAGTCCCCTGATTGGCCAAGAAGGCCGCATACATCCTATTGGGATCACCTTCCGCCTGACGGAAATCAGGCAGCCGCGGAGGGAATTCGGGCGGGCGGGTGAACGTCTGCGCCAGAATCGGCAGCGAGACAAAAAGGTTCATGGCCGTGATCGCGATGAACAAAAGAACCGCCAGGGCTGCCCGGCGATGCTTGAAAAACGATAGTAGCATATCCGCTCCGAAACCCGCCAGGATCGATAAGGACAGAATCGCCAAAAGGACAAACCGCGACGGCACCCGGATCGATGCGAAACCGGGCAGGCGATGCAGAAGATCCCAGGGTGACCAGGGGGGAAAGAATGAACCCAAGACCAGCAGGATCGAAACCGCAACCATAATCAGGTACGGCCGGCATGACCGAAATCTCAGGACGACCGCCACAATCGCCAGCGCCACGGCGATGGGACTGACATAGGCGCCATACTCATGCCACCCCCAGACGTATCCCGACAGGTGATTGGCGAAAATCGACTGGTTGAGATTGAAGAACATGTCGGGCAGGGCGCTCAACGGGGTCACCTGAACCGTCCCCTCCGGAATCCAGGGATAGCGGGTAAGATAATCATACATCGGAAAAAATTTGACCGCGGCCATCAGGATTCCGCAGAACGCCGCGGCAACGGCATACAACGGCGGACGATATCGACGAACGCGATTGATATCGAACAGACTGAAGAGAAACAGAAAGAAGAGCGAAAACAAAAGCGGCACGGCGGCGCCGGAACCGAGGATGACGAAGGCCGCCACGCCCCCGGCCGATAGGATATGCACCGGCCGCTGAAGCGACTTCTTATAGAAGAAAAGCAGCCAGGGCAGAGCGCAGAAGTAGTGGAACGGGATATGACCGGCCGCAAAATGAAGCGTCAGATACGAGCTGAGCATGTAGATCACCGGCGGCAGGTAGGCCGCCTCAGTACTCATGCCCAAACGCCGGGCCAGCTTGTATCCCCCCATCAAACCCAGGAAGTAGACCGCCAGCAACTGGAGTTTGAGCCCGACCAGCGGTCCGAATAGAAGCAGCAGCGCGAACAGCGGATTGAGCACCGGCACTTCCGGATGAGCAAACAAGATGTTGCCGCCGCCGATATACGGATTCCAGAACGGAAATTGCCGGTACTCGGTGATCGAGCGCACCGCCGCGGCATGCAGGGTCGTGAACAGGTCCCAATCCCTGATTCCCCAATTGCCCAAATCCTTCAAGATGGGAAGAGCCAGAATGCCGGTGATGGCCAGAAAAATGATATACGGCAACCAGCGCCACGCGGCGACCGGGGAATCATCGGCCCTGTCCGGCAATCGGCTGTCCATGGCCGGAAATATCCTCGGTTACGAGGTCAAAGACAAGCAGAAAGTGGACGGCCTAATAGTCGCGCAGGGAATCCTGCACCACCCAGCGGATAAGCGAATCGGCCAGTGCGACGCTGTCCACCCCCAAATAGCTGCGCATGGTGCCGGTCGACGGCAGCAAAACCTGTACCAGAAGCGACGCCGAGTCGCCGGGGATGGCGTTGGGCACCCCATCGCTGCCGTTGCCGCGGATTCCCGCATGCGTCGTCAGCAGATAATCTCCCATCGGCGTCGGCGATTGGTGGCAGGAAATGCACTTGCCGTCGAAAATGGGTTTCATGTCGGGAATGTAGCTGTTTAGCCCGGAGGCGCCGGGAACGGCGTTGTTATAAACCACCCAATGGATAACCTTGTCTTCTTCAATCATGTTGATATTGACGAGCTGATGCGAGGCATTGGCGTACGACAACAGCGGTGAATTCGTGTCGCCCGGTGTCAGGTTTCCGTTGCCGAAAAGCTCATAATAAAAATCCATCGTGTAGTTGCCGTTTTGAAGCGGAGTTTTTGGTCCGGAGTGGCAGATAAAACAGCGCTGCTCAAACAGCGACCGGACATCATAATAATACTCGAGCGGCCCGGGATCGGTGGTGGAGGCCAGGAAGATCGCCGAGTCGCGCCTCACCAGGGAATCATTGATGGCGCGAAGCGCGAACAACCGCGAGGAATTGGGATAGCCGAAGCCCGGGACGGGATTTATTGTCATGATCCATTGCGCTTGGGCCTGACCGGATTGATCGGTTCGGGTAAAGGCGGTATCGATCTGCAACGGCAGCAATAGCGATGAATCGGTCGTCACCAGGCAGCGGGCTTCCGTCATGAACGCCACCCGATGATTCGGCACACCATTCATGTACCGATCCACGACCTTGACCACACACGGATTTGGCAAAGGCTGCCCGGCCACCGTGGACTGAGTGGATCCACTCACCCCCTTGATCGCCTCGGCCGCGCCCGGAAGGACCGTGGCCGCGAAGTAAGCCACCGAATCATCCACCGTGGCGGCCACCGCCATAATGGTGTCGACGCCCACGACCGTATCCACATAGTAAAACGTGTAGGCGTAGCCGGCCGCGTTGGTCGTCCGCTCGAACCAGCTCCCCGGCGGAAACTTCCCGCCCTGATCGGGCGTCGTCTGCTGAAAGCGGACGACAATGTCCGGGACCGGTTGATCGTCGCTATCGACCACCCGCACCTTCAGGGAATCGAGTAATTGGCCGGCCGCTATGGCCTGATCATTCCCCCGGACGATCTCCAACCGGGTCAACGGTGCGGGAGTATTGTCGTAGGGAACCCCCTTCTTGCCGCATGACAGCGTCAGGAACGCCATGATGATGATCACTGCTGAGGTCGCTGCTCTTCTAATCATACCGGTGACACCTTTTCCCTTGGGCCTTTTCGTCCGCGAAAACTCCCCGGCATTTTTACACCATGACCGGGGCCATAGTTCCCGTCTCATCCTCGTCCAACAAACGTTCCTGCCGCCCGTATACGGGCCGCCATGCCCTATAATATAATATATGGCCGGGGATCGCGAAAGAATCTATTTGAATTTCAACCCGGTTTTGACCAGCGACGGCAACTGTTTCCGATCCCGGATAAGAATCAAGGCCGCGAACGCCAAGTAGATGACCAGCACTTCCATCCGTATTTCGGCCACGACCAGTTGCGCCAGAAACAAAATCGTCAGCAGGACCGCGCCGTACCAGGAAATACGCAGGTTGGACAAAATCGCCACGCCGAAGATCGACTGCGCCGCGGTCAGCCAAATCTCATGGTCCTGCTGCAAGTCAAGCGGCAGGGCCGCCACCCGACCGGAGGCGATGGAAAAGACGATCGGCAAGGTGCCGACCAACAGCGTCCACTGATTGACTTTGGATGAAATCAGCGCTCCCATCGCCGCCTGCACGTGACCGCGCCACGACCAGATAATGGCCACCAAAAATTCCGGCGCCTCCGAGGCCAGCGGCGCCAGCCATTGCACCAGCAAAAACTCGTCCCACCCTGATTGACGCCCAAAGGACACCAATGATGCGGCAAACGGTTCCGCCGATATCAGGATGACCAGACCGGAATAGATGAACAACAGAACGGTCATGAGCCGACGCAGCGACGGCCGAAACGTCCCGATCAAGGCCGCCGGACCAACCAATTCCGGCTCCTCCGATTTCGACTTGATGGTGCGGAAGATATAAACGCCGAAGATGCCTATTAGCACCAGGGCGTCGATGATCGACAGCGATTTCTTGAACGGAATGCTGAAGGCGTAGACGGTGGCGCAGGTCAGGTAGAACACTTCCGTTCCCTGCGTGGCAGCCATTTTCATGGAACGCTTGCGGGTACGCAGAAAATAGATGAAGAGCACCGCCGGCCAGCCCAGACCGATCAGCAACCGATTCGCCCCGGTCATATTGGCCAGCGCCAGCGGCGCAAACGAGGGGTCATGCCCCGCCTTCCAGGCAAAGACCATGTCGACCGCGTACTCCGGCAAGACCGTGACCAGGGCCAGAAGCGCCAGCGCGAACCCGCGCGAAATATCCATCTCGCTGACCTCGGCCGCCCACGACAATAGAAACGCCGCCCCCAAAATCGCCAGACCAAACAGCAACGCCTGCATCCCATGCCCGGCCTCAATGTAATGGGCTTTGGCCAGCAGGCCCGGTACGGTCAGACAGACAACGATGATGATCAACAGGACGTGCAGCCGGGGATTAAAGGACGGTTTGGTCATTTCATTTCTCGGTCCCGACGCCCTTGGCGCCGATAGGGGAATCTACGATGGCGCCTCCTTCGTGTCAAGCGAACATAGTGCGGCGATCCTGCTCCAAAATGCCCCGATCATGCCCGAAGCATTGATGATGATTAATATGAATCGAGGAAGATAATCACACGGCAATGTTCCCGACCTAATTTTCCAGTCATCACCCCTCATCCCCGGATAATCAGGTTCACGATGTCTTTGCGCAGCAAGATGCCGACCAGCTTCCCCTCCTCCACCACAAATACCCGCCGCACGTCCTTCAGAAGCATCATCGCCGCCACCTCGACGATCTTGGTATTGCGGGCGACGACCTCATGGTCGGTGGGGTAAAGCTGCTTGACCTTGATCTTGTCTTCTCGCCTTAGCAATTCCTCGAACGGCTCCACATCCATCGAGGATTTCAGATTACTCAGGAGCGTCTTGAAATCAGGCAGCGCCGCCCGGATCAACTCTTTGTCGGTGATCTGGCCCAGCAGCTTGTGGTTTTTGTCGATCACCGCCAGCGCCGACAGCCGCTTCCGGAACATCAGATTGGCGACTTTCTTGAGCGTATCGTTGGGCGTTATCGTCTCGACGTGGTGGCGCATGAGGTCTTTGGCGGTAATCTCCTTCTCCACCGTCACGCCCGATTCCCAGATGGTATCGATCACCGCCCCGGCCGATTTGGCCGCAACCACCTTGTCGAGATTTTCGGGTACGCGGGCGAACGAGGCAAACGCCGACAGCGTCTGCAGATACAGCCGGGCGATATTGGACGGCGTCAGCATCAGGCAGATCATCCGCAACGGCTGGTTATCCGGCGTCTTGTCGGTCAGCCCCTGACGAGAAATACCAACCGCCACATGCATCTCGCTGACGGCGTCGGTGCGGGCGTGCGGAAAGGCGATGCCGCGGCCATACGAGGTATTCTCCACCTCTTCGCGGTCCAGAATCGATTTCAGGATGGCCCGATAATTGTAGTCGGGGAATTTCTTCTGCACCAGCCCCAATAGCTCGGCAATCGCCTCGCCTTTGGTGGTGGCGGCCAACTGATGCTTGACCAATTCTTCATCCAACAGGTTTGCCAGCCGCATCCGGCACCTCATAATTTCCAGGTCGCTGTGCCGCCCGAATCAATTCCGGCGTCACAATCCCGCCCGATACCAGAAGCTTCACCGCCGCCTCCAACGTCATATCCACCCAATACACGTCCTCTTCCGGAACCATCACGACATACCCCGCAAACGGGGTCGGGGTGGTCGGCAGAAACACCAGCCGCCGCTTTTCCGGGACGGCGCCCAACTGGAGCCGGCAGGTGCCGGACAGGAAGCCCAGGGCGTACACCCCTTTCCGGGGATATTCCACCAGCACCACCTCGGAGAACGCCTTATCGGTCGGCGCCGCCATCGACTCCACCAATTGCTTGGCGGCGGTGTACACGATCCGCACCAGCGGCGTGTGCCCCAGAAAGCGATCCCCCAGGCTGAACAGCCGCGCTCCCAAATAATTGGTGGCGATCACGCCGGCCAGAAAGACCAGCAGGATCGTGACAATGGCCCCCAAGCCGGGGATGTTGTGCCCCAGGAGCTTGTGCATGAGGGGGTTGAGAAGGCCGTCCAGAGCGCCAAACAGGAAACGCAGCACGAAATACGTAACCATGAGTGGAACCGTGACCAGCAGACCGGCGACAAAATACTTCTTGATGATGAGTTTGACCCTGCCCGCGATGGACATACCGTTACTCCGACCCTCCCTGCGCGTTTACGATTATATACAGTACAAACGGCGCCAATGTCAACGATTATTGGCCCGCCACTAAAAGGCGAAGCTGTTGGCGGCGTTCAGCGCCAGCTCCAGGATCGGTTGCGGCAGCATACCGAACAGAACGACGCCGACTCCGGTCAGCACCAGCACCAGGCCGGCGGGAAACGAGGGAACGATATGGTGCGGATTGGGATCGGGCGACAGGTACATCAGCCGAATAACGTTGGCATAATAATAGAGCGATACGACCGCCGTCAACAGCGCCAGGACGACCAGCCAGGTATGCCCGGTCTGGATGGCGGCGGCAAAAATGTAATACTTGGCCAGGAATCCGGCCAAGGGGGGAATGCCGGCCAAAGAGAGCATAAAAACGGCCATCAAGGCCGCCAAAACCGGCGACGATTTGGAAAACCCGGCCAAGTCGGCAATCTGTTCCGAACCGGTCCGCTCGGCTACGATCGTCACGATGGCAAAGGCGCCCATGTTGGCGAATAAATACGAAAAGGCGTAAAAACTGATTGCCGCCACTCCCAGATGGGATGAGGCCACGACGCCGACCAGGATATATCCCGCCTGGGCGATCGAGGAATAGGCCAGCATCCGTTTCAGGTTGGTCTGCCGGATGGCGACGACGTTGCCGACAATCATGGTAACCGCCGCCAGAATGGCCACGGTATTGCCCCAGTCGCGCGGCGCCATCACATTCGATGAGAAGGCGACGAACATGCCGCAGAAGATCCGGACGACGGCGGTCAACCCGGCCGCCTTCGATCCCACCGACAAGAAGGCCGTGATGGGAGTGGGCGAACCCTCATACACGTCCGGCGCCCACATGTGGAAGGGCACGATTGCCAGCTTGAAAGCCAGCCCCGCCAGGATCATGATCATCGCCACCGAAAGCATCGGACCGATCTGGCCGTATGACAGCCAGTAGATCGAAAGGTTGATCGTGATCTGCCGCATGAACGTCGTGCCGGTCAGTCCATAGATGATGGACAGGCCGTACAGAAGCACCGCCGAGGAGGCCGCGCCGATAATCAGGTACTTGATGCCGGCCTCGGAGGAACTGCGCGACGACTTGGTATAGGCGGCCAGCGCAAAAAGCGGAATGGTCGTCAATTCCAGCCCGATGTACAGCGTTATCAGCTCCTTGGCGGATGACAGGAACATCATGCCGACGGTGGAAAACAGTATCAGCGAAAAGTATTCCCCCCGATGATGCGTCATTCCCCGAGCCAGACCGAAGGATGACCCGATGGCCTGGCCCGCGGCGCCGTGCTAGCTTGCCTTGAAGACGCGGG
>CAZPEV010000001.1:48339-73323 GCA_964585635.1 uncultured Ignavibacteriales bacterium | reverse complement strand
TCATACCGCGCGTGAGCGGCTGAGCAGGTATAGTATTTAAGAGCTTCAGACATCTGCATCGATCCCCCCAGCGTGCGATCGTTTTCGGCCCCTAGTCCGATGGTCTTGGAGGCGCCGAAGTCATATTCATTGGCGCCGATATATCGCCACTCCAGCGTTGGGCCGGCGTGCCATTTCGCCGACCGCGACCACAAAAGACTGCCGCTCAGGAACAATTCATTGCCGTAGATTTTGAGCTGATTACGGATGGTCTCGACCGTGGTGGTGTCGTAGGTAGTATTCCGGCCTCGGATAAGATATCGGGCGTTGCCGGCGAGGTCTATCGACGGCCCATCATATATCGCGCCGACATGCAGGTCGAAAAGAGAGCTCTGTCGGAACACCTTCCGGTCGTCCAGTTTGTCGGTGGTGAAGGTGGACACGGTCGCATCCCCGACATATCGCATCTTTGCGCGCTTGACATCAACGGCGGCCGCCAGGCTAAATATGTCGCCTGGGTTGTAGTCACCCTTGTCCTTATACGCCTCATATGCTCCGGCCATCTGGTACATCACCGTCGCGCCAAAGCGCGTATCGCCGCGGTATCCTGCCGCACCCAAAAGAAGATTGAGCCCAAATCCTTCGCCGAGACGGCGAACCGGCAGGGTCAGAAAATTGTACGACAGATATTCCGCCACCAACGATTCCTTCAGCGTATCCAGCGCTTTTTTCCCGGTCGGCAGATTGACTCCCAGGCTCACCAGCAAGCGGTCTTTGGCCAACGTCTGGCTGACCTGCAAGCGCGCATCGGTCAGGCCCGACAGGGTGTAGTCGGTGTTTGCCTCGGTGACGGAGTTGGTCACCTCGGCCAGGAAGAAGCGAGCCTCGACATTATCTGCCAGCGGGACGATGCCGCTGAGTGGAATCATGAACTGGCTGAGATCGCTGGTAGCTCCCGGAACTTTCAGACTCCAATGGTCATAGGTAACGCGCGTGCCGAGGGCGGTCGGCTGACCCTGTACGATCTGCCCCCATGCCGACGCCGCTGTCAGCAGCATCATGACCGCCAGCGCTATGGCTAATACTTGTTTATGGTCTCGCATCGAGGCTCCCCCGTATGATAATGACACCGTTATAATCAACCACGCCCTTTCGGGGCGGGGAATCGGAGGGATTGCCAAAGGCGTCGAGAGCATTCAAGTCCCGTATAAAACCATGATCGGAGAGTAATTCGCCCTGAAACTGGTCGAGCGCCCCGGTCGTCGATCCCCCCTCCGATTCCTTCCCCGCCGAGCTTTCGAACTGCTCGACCGTGGATGTCCCGGAGGCGGCCGCCGCGGCCAACGCTTTTGTCTGGGTGGCCGCCTGGGAGAAGTGCCCATCTTCCTTCAGGGCCTGCTTGTACTCCGCCCGCGCCTGATCCGTCATCCCTCGGCTCTGGTAGTCAAGCCCCCGGCAATAGGCCATGAAGGCCAGAAATGATTCCGTCGGTATTTGTCGAATCGAGTCCCGCTCTGCGGCCGTCAGCGTAATGCCGAGGTTGTCAATGACCTTGAAGACAAAATCTTTCTGAATCTGGAAAAATCGTTTCACCTGCCCTTCGGTTGGGCCGGTCAGCTTGGCCGCGCTGTCGGCGATGCTGACCACGGCGCCATCCAGGCGGATGTCTGAGCCGGAGGTACTCAGGACTGAACCGGTCACGATCCGACGGCTGCCCAATAGCCGTCCCATGCGGGGACTGGTGGCGGGGTCGGCGTACTGCGAGGAACTGAGTTTCAGCTCGCCGAGAATCATGTCGATCTTCTGCCGTTCCACCAGCCGCAGCGTCTTGACCTTGGCCAAATCCATAGCCGTGAATTCGGCCAGCCCTTTGGCGATCGGCGCCAAATCGGGCGGGAGATGAGAATTGTCAAAATCGACCACCGCCACCGTGTTGCCGGGGATGGTATCGACCACGATCTTGGATTCGTTGGCCAATGCGGTAGAGACATCCTGTTTCATCTTCTCGGCCACCAGCATGTCTATGTGGGACCGGATCAGATGACCGACCCGCGACGATGGCTTCAGGCTCAGCGCCGCCCGATACGCATCGATCGCTTTGGCATAGTCATCTTGCTTTTCACATATCAGGCCGATATAGAGGCTGGTTCGGGCGTGAGGAGCAATCGCCTGCGACTGCTTGAGGGCATCTTCGGCCTTGATTAAATCGCCTTTTTCATAGTAGGCCACACCCAGCTCCCGCCAGGCTTGGGCGTCGGCGGGCCTGGCTTTGATCGCGGCGTAGAGCGTATCGATGGCCTGATCGTATCGCCCCTGGTCGGCCAGCGCCTGTCCCTTCTGATACTTGGTGGAAGCGCATCCGGCCAAGATGATCAGGAGCGTCAGAACAACGAATTTGCGCATGGTTGCCTCTCAACCGTTGATGGTGGACGGCTTATCACGACGTGGCCAGCGGTCGATAAATATCCATTTTCCGCTTGGCCTCGGCAAAGGTGTTGTCTTTATCATAAGCCAGTTTGAAATACTCATAGGCCTTCTTGTAATCGTACTGATCCATGTAGTACAGGCCTTTCGAGTACATACCGGCGGCGTCGGCCGACTCAGTGCCGCTCTCATCCAGAAGAGCTTTGGTTTTCTTATCAAGCACGATGTCAAGCTTTTCCGCCAACTCGGCCACGAGAGCCTTTTGCATGCCGAAATAATCGGGCTTTCCCTCTTTCTCGACCGAGGCGATGATCTCCGAGGTTTCCACCTTGACAGCCTTGACCAGCATTTTGGCGTTCTTGTCGTCCAACTGGGTAAGGCTGCCGAAGATCATGATCTGGGCGCCGAGAAGCTTGCCGACTCGCACCGCGGTCGAGGCTTCCACCTTGCCGGCTTGCGACAATTCGATTTCCTTGAGCACGAAATCGATCTTGTCCCGCTCCACGACTTTCAGCCCGCTGATCTTGGCGAAGTCGTTTTCAAAGAAATCAGCCAGTCCCTTGGTGATAAACCCCAACTCCTGCTGGTATTTGCCGATCGAATAATTATCGAATTCCATAATGGCGATCGTTTTCACGCCGCCGGGAGTTTCCTCGGGGCAGGTCAGGCTGTTCTTGACCTGCATCAGCTTGAACCATCGATCGCGTAACTGCTGCGGCCAGAATTCGTACGGCAGGTGGATGGCGCAGGGGCCCAGGGCAGCCATTTTCTCGAGATAGTCGTACGATTTGGTGATATACTGCTCTCCCTTGCCGTAAGTCAGCATGCTCGTCACGGCGTAGATGGCGACGCTGTCCTTCTGTGATAGGTCGGGACGTTTAAGCAGCGATTGCGCCAGCCCAATTCCCTTATCGAACTCCAGATCGCTGTACAGGGTGATCGCCTGGGACAATTGCTCTGCCACCCCGGTCGGCGGCTGCGGCTGGGCGAGGCAAAGGGGAGCCGAACCCCACCCGATGGTCAGGGCGATGGCCGCCACGGCCAGAGCCCGTCGAAAATGTAAGGTCATATATACTCCTTGGCGAACGAGATAAACATGCGGTCCTCTCCGGTGTTACTTGGGACGGCGGCGGAGAGGATCGCTTATTTTTTAAAATCGATATTCTTCAAAGTCAAAAAATACTTTCTGAGAACCACCTTCTTCAACTAAAACCGTGTCAGTTACCCCCTTGGAAACGCCATCGATGGCCAATACCGCCTTGACCACATGCCGTCCGAGCAACACCCTAAAGGTAGTGTTGGTCTGAAGCGCCTGCAGTTGTCCATCGATATAGACCGACGCGCCGGCCGGTCGGGAGCCAACCCGTATCTCACCCATATTCGCCGCTGGCGGTATGGTGAATCTGAACTGGCGCCGCTCCGTGGCGCCCGAGGCCAGGGTAACCGTATCGACGAAGGCCTTTTCGGCGCTGGAGCGGTTCTCGACCCGAAGCGCATGGCGGCCGGCGTCAAGTGTCAGAACGGCCTTGCTCCGGTTTGAACCCTGCTGCCGACCGTCGACATAAATGTCCCCTTCCGGATAAACGCTGAGTTCCAACTGGGCGGCGCCCATTGCTGGAGGTTGCTCGATGGGTGGTGCCGCCGGAGGGGCGGCCGTCACCGTGAAACGGGAGGTCGTCGAGTAGGCACCGCTACGGCCTGACTTGTCCACCGTCTTTACCCGCCAGAAATAATCACCCGGCGGCAGCGAATCGGCCATAAGGCGGCTTTCGACCAGACCGGCTATGATTTTGGGAGCCTGGAATGTTTGATCTCAGGCAACATCCCCTGCCAGGAAAACGTCGGCGTTGCTGCCTCCAAAGCAGCCTCGGCAGCCGGTTCCAGCAGGTGCGGCGCGGCCAGGGGAGGGACCTCGGGTTTTGGCCGGATGACAAAGTACCCTATAATCACTGCCGCCAGAATCACCACCGCGCCCATGACCAGACCCAACTTCTTCCTTGGGCGGGGAGAGGATTCTCCCTCAGCGGCAATCGTCTCCGTCCGATCGGCGGGCGTCAATCCTCGGCCAACAGATTTAAGAGCCTCCTGCATTTCCATCACTGAGGCATAACGGTTTTGGGGATCCTTGTCGATCGCCTTCAGAATGATTTGCTCGACCGCCTTGGGGATTTCGGGATTCAGGTCGCGTGGACGGGGAGGCTCGGTGAACAGCTTGGCGTCTCGCAGGGCAAACGGATTGTCGCCCCTAAACGGAAGCTGCCCCGTGACCAGATAATAGAGCGTGGTGCCGACGGCATAAATATCGACCAGGGCATAATTAATCGTCTCGGTGGGATTGAACTGCTCCGGGGCCATGTACAGCGGCGTTCCGCAGGAACTGCCGGTAACGGTCAGGCTGGGATCGCTGTCCGCCTTGGCGATGCCGAAGTCGATGATTTTGATCTGGTTGCGGCTGTCGATCATGATATTGCTGGGCTTGATGTCGCGATGAAAAATCCGCTTCTGATGCGCAAAATCCAGGGTGTCCAAGACGTCGATGATAATCTGCAGGGCGGAGGCAACCGGCAGCCGTTTTTGCGCCTCCATCAACTCTTCCAGGGTGGTGCCGTCGATATATTCCATGGCGATGACAATTTCGTCGCCGTGATTGAAGAAGTGTTTGATCTGGCAGATACGGGGGTGGCCGTCGAGCAGGGCCAGCTTGTCGGCCTCCTGGCGGAAACGATCCACCATCCGCTGATCGCTCAGCACCTTAAGGATCACCTTCAGGTTGGGAACATCGCGATGAACGGCCAGATAGACGCTGGACATACCCCCCGAACCGGCCTTTTTCAGAATATTGTAATCACCAATCGATTGGTGATTCATGAAGGAAATATAGGGCGTCAAAAAGCAGGGAGCAACAGGAAACGGCTCCCCTCATCCGAACCGGCGATAATGCCTTGACTCCGATACAGATGGCATTTGAATCACGATCTGGGGGGGAAGAGATATACAGGGTGATTCTTCTCAGAATCCGGAATGTAAAAATTTGATGAGGTAAAAACATCCGGCGGCGACCAGCCCGGCGGCAGGGATGGTAAAGAGCCAGGCCCAGACGATCCGTCCGGCCACGCCCCACTTGATCCCGGATAGCCTATTGGTGGCGCCGACGCCGACGATGGCCCCGGTAATCGTGTGCGTCGTGGATACGGGAATGCCCAGATGCGTCGCCATGAAGAGGGTTGCGGCGCCCGCCGTCTCGGCGCAGAAGCCGCCGACCGGCTTGAGCTTGGTGATCTTCATCCCCATCGTCTTGACGATTCTCCAGCCGCCGAAGGCCGTTCCCAATCCCATGGCCAAATGGCAGGATAGAATAATCCATACCGTATCGAGATGGGTGAGCGAAAGCTTGGTGTCGGGAGCCATGAGCCCTCCGGCCATAAGCAAAGCCATGATGATTCCCATCGTTTTCTGGGCGTCGTTGCCGCCGTGGCCCAAAGAATATAGCGCAGCCGAAAGTAGCTGCCCTTTGCGGAACAGCCGATCGACTTCATTAGGCCGCCACCGGCGAAATATCCAATAGACGATTATCATGACGATGAACGCGAGAACAAGACCAATCAATGGAGCCAGGGGAATGAACTTGACCGTTTTCCAGATATTGTCCCAGCGGATAATCGCGGTCCCCTTGTATGCCAGGCCGGCCCCAGCCACCCCGCCGATAAGGGCGTGCGAAGAACTGGTTGGCAAGCCCAGCCACCAAGTCAGCAAATCCCACAGGATTGCCCCCACCAGACCGGACAATACGACATAGACGTATACCGTGTCGCGGCCGTCAATTCTGACGATTTTGGAGATTGTATCAGCCACCCGGGGGGCGAAAACGAACATGGCGACGAAATTGAAGAAGGCGGCCCACCAGACCGCCACCCGGGGACTCAGCACCCGCGTCGAGACGACCGTGGCGATCGAATTGGCGGCATCATGGAAGCCGTTGATAACGTCGAAGATCAGGGCCAAGGCCACCGTCGCGATGATGACAACCATGATTGGGGTCATGGTCAGGAGGCCTCGATCACGATTCCCTGGACTATGTTGGCCACCTCTTCACACCGGTCGGTGGCCTTTTCCAACCGTTCAAAAATATCTTTCCATTTGATCACGAGGGCCGGGTCGCTCTCCTGCTTGAAGAGTCGCGCCAAGCCCGCCCGCAGAATATGATCGGCCTCGGTCTCGGCCTCGTACACGGCCATGCAGTTTGCCTGAATGATCTCGCCCCCCTTTTTCAGGTGGCGCAGACTGTGCACCGCGGTCTCGATGGCGGCCGTGGCCCTGATCAGGACTTCCGTGAATTGCTTCAACTCGGATCGCATGTCGGTTATCTCGTACAGCATCATGCGCGACGCCGCTGAATCCACGGAATCAATAACGTCGTCCAGCCGCCGCATCAGGCGGTGAATATCGGCTCGGTCGATGGGGGTGATGAAGGTGCGGTGAAGGGCATCGATGCATTCCCGCGTAATGTTGTCCGCCTTATGCTCGATTTCCTTGATCCGGTTGGCCCGGCTGACCAACTCCGTGGGATTTGAAGCGATCGCCTCCAGTTCCCGGCAGGTCTCCATTGACAACTTGCTGTGCTCTTCAAAGAAATCAAAGAAGCTGGTTTCTCTGGGCAGTAACCGCCTAAACATGACTATTCCACCCGTTTCCTTTCATGGCACACCTTGTTGCCAAATGGTATGATTATTCTGGAATAGGGTAATCGGCCCCCGGCATCATCGACCCCGGCCGCCGCGGGCGGCCGGGCTTCGACCGCGTGGTTATCCATCCCGTCTCATCCCTGCGACCATCTCAATGCTTGAATCAGACCTCCATAGCCTGTATATTGCCGGGCCGGTGCGGTAGCGCCGCCTTCGACCAGATAACCAGCGAAATATAGGATGAATCGGCGGGATTGACAAGGAAAGATTGGAGCGGCATCGGGAATTCGACCATGGGGGCGACCTAACCGCCCTATCGCTGGAAGTGCCCGGCAAGAGTGCGAACGGCCATGATTGATGTGATTTTCCAGTCTTTTCCTAATAACGGCGGGAGGCGTGTCGTGACCAAAGGTTTGGCTTTCCTGATGGGGCTGCTCGGCCTGGGCTGTCTGCCGGCCGGCGATCTGATGAGCGCGACGGCTCAGATTCCGAAAGTCTATTCCCATATTTCATCCGATGATAGCGGCCGGTTGGTCTTTGCGCCCGGCGAGGACCGACCGATCCCGCGGTACTACCGGCCGGGACGGTACGGTCTCAGCCACTTCCGCAACGGCCTCACCGGCACCGCCCGGGGACTCGCCTTCGACTTCGGCGATTCCACCCTCAGCGGCGCCCTGTACTATGGCTTCATCTATGGACCGGATGAAGCCCGATATGCTTATCCCATCTATTTCAAATCGTCGGCCAAAATCGCGGGCGGCAAAGCCGAAATCGATATCGCCGGGCAGATGATCGGCGCCTACGATATCATCAACTGGCAAAAGACGGGGATCGTACGCCTCGGTTACCGGGTCGTCAACTCTGAAGGAAGACTCATTTACGACGGCAAGATCATGCTGGACGGAACCGGCCCGTTTGCCGTCGATACGTCTATTATCGAAGGACCGTTCATCGATAGGCTTGGCGATCGCGGCGCGGTGGTGTCATTTGAGACCAATTTCGCCGCCCGGGGAGAGGTCGTGGTCGATGAACGCCGATTTGACGATAGTCTGCCGGCGACCCATCATGAGATCACGCTATCCGGCCTGAGACCGGACCAGGAATATACGTATGAGGTTCGGTACGGCCGCCATCGGGACCGGTACTCGTTCCGCACCGCTCCCGCCCCCGGTTCGCGAACGCCGTTCGTCTTCGCTTTTGCCAGCGATGGCCGGGGTGGCCCGGGCGGGGGAGAGCGCAATATCTACGGCGTCAACGGTTATATCGTGAAACGGATCGTCGCCGCTTGCGCTCAGGCCGGCGTGCGGTTTCTGCAATTCACCGGCGATATGGTCGATGGGTATGCCCTTGATATCGACGAGATCGACCTCCAATACAGCAACTGGAAGCGGGTGATCGAGCCGTTTGCCGCATATTTTCCCGTCACCATGGGCATGGGAAACCATGAATCGGTGGTAATGCAGTTCGGGGAAGAGCCAGACCAGGCGGCGGTGGATCGCTTTCCGTTCGCGACCGAATCGGCCGAGGCGATCTTTGCCCGAAACGTCGTCAATCCCGTCGACGGCCCGGTGGGCGAAGACGGCGCGGCTTATGATCCCGACCCCGTCGCGATCGATTTCCCTACCTACGCCGAGACCGTCTATTCCTACGTCTATGACAACGTGGCCATGATCGTGCTCAACGCCGACTATTGGTACAGCTATACCCTGGGCGATTGCCCCGCCACCAGCGGCAATCCCCACGGCTACATCATGGATAATCAACTTGCCTGGCTGCGAAAGCGGCTGGAGGCGCTGGAAGGGGACAGCGCCATCGATCATATCCTGGTCTCGCTCCACACGCCGCTGTTTCCCAACGGCGGCCATCTCGATGATGCCATGTGGTACGGAGGAAGCAACACCCCCCGGGCAATCGTCGCCGGCCGGCCGGTCCTCCAGGGAATCATCGAACGGCGCGATGAGCTTCTGGATCTGCTGGTCAATCGCAGCGCCAAGGTCAGGGCCATATTGGTCGGGGACGAACACAATTATTGCCGTCTGTCAATCACCGACGACATGATCAGATACCCGGCCGATTATGCCGGCCGGCGTTTGGTCCTTTCCCGACCGCTGCTGCAGATCACCGACGGCGCTGCCGGCGCCCCCTACTACGGCCGCGAGGAGGCGCCCTGGTCCAATCATGTTCAGTCATTCACCGCTCAGCCGGCGGTCGTGTTCTTTTCCGTGGAAGGCAAGCAGATATCGGCCAGAGTAATGAACCCGGATACCATGAATGAGATCGACACCTTCGACCTATGACGGACAGCACCGCCGGCAGAATCAGCGCTTTGCGGCCGGGACCGGGGGAAAACCGGGCTAATTCATTTGAGGCCTCGTGCCGATATCAGATAATGACCGGTGAATAAACAGAGGAAGGCGGCGAAATCAGGTCACAAAATCATGAAATACTGATTGACTTTCGCCACGTTTTGGTGTTTATTAAGATGTAAGGTCAGGGGTGGATTCTTATACCCTCGGGAATGTACCCCAATAGCTAGACGAGGGAAGCAGCAAACAGACCCCTGAGGGTCTGAGGAGTAGCAGTAGTGAGTAAAGGTACAGTGAAGTGGTTCAACGCCGAGAAGGGGTATGGTTTCATAACTCCTGATGACGGCGGAGAGGACCTCTTCGTTCATCACAGCAACATCGCGATGGAAGGTTTCCGGGCTCTCGATGAGGGCCAGAAGGTTGAGTACGAAGTTGGCCAGGGCCGCAAAGGTCCCCAGGCAAACAATGTGCGCACTGCCTAAGACGAACACCTGATCGTGAACACAGAAGTCCCGGCCCCTGGCCGGGACTTTTTTTTGCCGCGGATTCGGATCGCCGCCACGCGGCCGGACAATCAATCCATCGTGAAACCGGAGAAGATCGGGCGATCGATGCCGATATAGGGAGTAAGACGTCGGGAGTTGGCATGAAGTCAATGATTATGTCAGTCTTGACCGCGGAAATTCTGCTCATGTTCCTGATGTCATTCCCAGTCTTGGGAGGAGCTTCACCCAACCGCCGTCCTGAGCACGAATCGGCCGCATGCGCCGATTGCCATTCCCTCCAGGCCAATATCGATACCACCTATGCTCCTGCGGCCGAATTCGATCGCCGCTGCCGCGAATGCCACGCCGACATCATGACAGCCTCATCTGACGCGGGTCTTGGGTTTCATTCAAATTCCAGTCGAAGCTGCCTGGCTTGCCACCTTTTCCACGATCAATCAGTCATTAAAGCCGGCCAGGCGAAGTTTCGAATTGATACCAAAAGTATCATCCGGCGTCGGGAATGCCAATCCTGCCATAATCAAACGGCACCTCTCGGCTGCTTGTCCGAAGGACACCGCGCCGCCGCTGGTATATATCATTCCGATCTGCCGATCATTACAGCTCTGTCCCCGTCAGAAAAATGCCTGCTCTGTCATTCCTTGCGGTCGGACTACGCGCCCAGCGGTGAATTCAGATCCGATCAACCTCGTCTTGCTGAACATGCCACCCATCCGCTGGGAACCATTGGCCGGCTCGGGTCTGTCAACGCCGAAGGGCTGGATTCGTCTATTGTCTTGTTCGAAAATAAGATAGAGTGTCAAACGTGTCACCTGCTCGGTTCCCGCAGCGAGCATTTGCTGATCGGATCAAATCCCCCGAGATCACTATGCCTGTCCTGCCATTCCGATAAGTCATAGCGTTGCATGCTATTAGGGGTAGATGGCATAGATGGACGGGCTCTCCATATCCTAAGTATCTGATAAACAATCGCTTATCAACGTATTGTGACGTATTGATGACCTTCTTGCCGGTCCCATATTACCATTTCCGAAGAGAGTCCATACCTGATCCAAATCCGTTGTCGAATTGAAGACTTTATTTGTCAAAATTCTTTGCCAATCAAGACAAAATTCCTTGCTTTTTCTCAATTCTTGCGTACATTTTCTAGGAGAACATATTAGTGAGGTATAACTAACGCGAACTGCGTTTTATCTATCGTGTTATCTTATGGAATCTTGTGAAAGAAATCACAAATACAGGATACCTCAAGTCCTGTTTGACGGCTGTGGTACCAGACCGGTTGCAGCCGTTGCCGGCATTCTGCTGCTTGGCTCGCTGACATGGTTCTCCTCCCCTTCTTTGCTATTAGCGCAAACGGAGAGCGATCTATCAGTTCCGGCCGAATATATCCGCGACCTTACCCTGCCGGGAAGCCAGAATCATTTTCTGCGACCGGAGCGGATACTCATTGAGCCCAGGAACGGCGAGATCTATGTCGCCGATCCCGGCAATAGCCGGATCGTTATTCTTGATCGCCAAGGGGTGTACCTGTACGAATTTTCCACCAGCGAGCAGTGCGGCGCCCCGTCCGATGTCGCGGTCGACTCCGCAGGATATATCTATGTGCTTGGTTCCACGACGTCCGGGCGAAAGATATTCGTCTATGACTACGATGGTCTTTATCTCCGTCAATTGGCAATAGGCTCTGATTCTTCCGCTTCGCCTCCGGAGCCGGGCTCGATCGCCATCGATAGCCGGGATCGTCTCTATCTTCTCGATCAGAATTCCCTGCGCATCATCCGTGTGCGCCACGACGGGAGCGTCGAGCGGGAATTCGCCGTCGCCGCCGATATCGATTCGACGCATCGGGCCGAGCTGGCTTGCGGATCGTTGACCATCGCCGGTGACCTGATCTACCTGCCCGTCGCCTCATTGGGGGTTGTCTATCGCTACGATCTCGAGGGAGATCTTCAAGGAATGATCGGTCATAGCGGAACCGGCATCGGCGAACTGACTTTCCCGGTGGCCGTGGCTGTCACCGGCCATGATTTGATCATGGTGCTCGACAAGCACCGCTACAACGTCGTCTGTTTTTCGGCCTCCGGCAAATTCTTGGGTGAATTCGGCGGCAAGGGCGTCAGCCCGGGATGGTTTTTCCATCCCACCTGGCTGGCGGTTGACAACCGGGACCAGGTGTACATCGGTCAGATTTTCAACAACAAGATTCAGGTCTGTCGCATTCCCGAATTCATCCGCGCCAGGCTGTCGCAATTGACGGACCATTCCCTGCCGACGTCTGCCGGCGATCATGAGTTGTCAAGCAATAACAGTAATAAATCACAGGATATGAACCTGATGGGGAACAACTTTAACTTGCATCATGGAGGTTAAACTCATGCGTAAGCTGCTCCTTATGGTGGCCGCCTTCTGCTTCGCCGTCGCCGGCAACGCCCTGGCGTTCCATGACGCCGGCGTGGCCGACTGTGCCGGTTGCCATACCATGCACAACAGTGAAGGCGGCAAGCTGGTGGATCCGGACAGCCCCAACGGCAACCCTTGGTTGCTGAAGGACGCCACTCCGAGTGACGTCTGCCTCTCCTGCCATGCCTCACGCCAAGGCGCCGTCTTCGGCACCGACCCGTTGGCGCCTCCGCCGGAAAAGGGCGGCGGTAACTTCGTTTTCCTTCTGGAAAACAACCTCAACGACGGTCACGGCGGTGCCACCAGCCCGATTCCGGGTGATGCCGCCGGTCATAATATCGATGCCCCGTCCCGCGGTGTCGGTCCCGATGCCACCTTGCTGAAGGCTCCCGGCGGAACCTTCCCGTCCTCCAGCCTGGGTTGCTCGAGTTGTCATGATCCCCACGGCAACACCAACTTCCGGCTGCTCTACGGCCCCGGCTCCGTACAGGACGGCCTGTATGCCTTTACCAATGCGGCTCCCGAGGCGATCGGCATAAGCCTCAGCAGCAGCGGCGGTGCTGAATCTAACAGCAAACATACGGCTTACCTGAGCGGCATGAGTGCCTGGTGCGGCAACTGTCACGGCGATTTCCATAACAATACCTCCAAGATGGTTCACCCCTCCGGCGAGGCGCTGGGCGGCACGATCGCCAATACCTACAACCTGTACAATGGCACCGTCGATATCACCGGCGGCAATCAGGCGGCGGCCTATTTGGCGGCGGTTCCGTTTGAGGATGCGGCCAATACGACCACTTCGACCGCCGGCCCCTCAGCGACGAGTCAAGTCATGTGCTTGACCTGCCATCGTGCCCATGCCACCTCGGCCCCCAATGCCGGCCGCTGGGACTTCAACCTGACGTTCTTGGCTGATGACGGCGTGGAATCCGGTTCGTACGCGATTCCCGACCCGTACAATAATGCCAATCAGCGCTCGTTGTGCAACAAGTGCCACGCCAAGGATGTTAACGACGAAATCCTTTAGGCCGGCCGGCCATGATTCCATTCCCCTCTTTGGGACTGGAGCGTTCTGAAAAGATGCTCGCCAAAACGCCCGGGTTTCACTCGGGCGTTTTGACGATAAAGAAATGGTCAAATGACATATGGACCTGCCGCAGATTTGTCTCCGATGCGTATAATAGGTATGCTGAAATGTGCCATCGGTGCGGCGGCCGTCTTCAGTATTCTCGCGCATCCCATTTCAGGTGCCGGACCGCCGGCCGATTCAGGTCGGGTCGTGATTTACATCGAGACGCCGCTATTGACGGGCGATTGGGTTTCCATCATTCTGGCTTCGGCTGAATTGATCGGCGAGCCGGGCCGGGCGCCGGTTCTGTCGGTGCCTCTGACCCTCAATTCGGCGGGAGGCCAGCGCAAACTGTCTGAAAGCACCGTGGCCGCCGGACGATACCTGACCCTGCGGGTCCGATTCAGTAGGGCCGTCGCCCTGACCGACGGCGTGCCGCTCGACTTGGTCTGCGACTCGGCGGGCGCTTCGATTTCGCTGGAGGTGACCGTCTTCTCCGGATCGACCCAGTTGGTCATCCTCGGCCTGACGCCCGATAAGACCGGCGGCGATGCCCCGCGGTTTCTTCCTCGTCTGCGACTTATTCACCGCGATTTGCCGTTGCCGGGGTCGCTGGTTTTCGTTTCCAATGAGGGCTCGAATTATCTTACCATGATCGACCGTTTCTCTTTCCAGGTGGTCGACATTATCGGCGTCGGTCAGGGACCGCGCGGGATGGCCTATTCCCGCAACGCCCGTCAGCTCTATGTCGCCAACTCGGGTGACGATAACCTGTCGGTCATCGATGTCATGACCCGGCAGACGGTACGGACGATACCGCTCCAGTTCGGCGATCAACCGAGTCGCCTGGCGCTGTCGCCCGATGAGCGATTGCTCTATGTCTTGTGCCCAGGGTCAAGTGCCTTGGTGGTCATGCAAACCCAATCCTATCAAGAAAGCGGCCGCTATCCGATGGGGGACACACCAGTGGCGATGGTGGTCGATGCGACTACCGACGACGTGTATATTAGCTGCCTTATGTCCGACAACGTCATGCTATTCGATCCGGCGGCTCAAAGCGCGGCCATCGCCGTCACGGTCAGCGCTTCCCCGACCGAAGTGGCCCTTGACGAACGGGAACAGACCCTTTTTCTGGCCCGGCAGCACCCCCGGGCCCTGGTGGTCGTCAGCGCCCGGGATGGGAGCCAAGCGGCCGCCATCGACCTGTGTGCCACCGCCACCGGTCTGGCGTATAGTCCGACCACACGCCAGTTGTTCGCCGCGGTAGCCGATTGTTACGAAATCGCCGTCGTCAAACCGCAGCATGAACTCGCCCTGGGAAGCATTGCGACGAGTGATAAACCGACCTTACTGACTCTCGATCCGGAAGAACGCTGGCTCTTCGCGGCTATGCCCGAGGCCGACCGGCTGGCGATTATCAATGTCGTAAGCAGGAAAGTATCTGCGGAAATCGATGTCGGCCATCGGCCATATTTGGCGCTGACGCCCGAATAACCAATCGATTATGCTCCGACTGATCAGACAATCATCCCGTTTCCTGACAGGGGCGCTGGCAGTTGCAACTGTCGGGGCGCTGACGTTGGTGTCACCCGTCCAGGCCCTGTTCTCAGACAATCTGCGGGGGAATCTCACGCTGGCCGGCGTATCTTCGAAGGCCGGTGACGAGAGCACCCGCTCGTTCGATCAGGAATACATGCTGACTTGGTCCAAGGCGGTGGTCAACCGCCTTCAGACCCGGCTATCGATGCGCTATTTCAATGTGGGTATCGATCAAAGCCTGGGGGAAAATAGCTGGCGCCATGAATATCAACCGACCGGGGAAATCATCTGGAGTCATCCCGCGTTTATTCTGGGGGGATCGATTCGCAGGCAGAAAGCGACGACCAATAATGGATTGACCGACCTTATCCGGGACAACGCCGGCTTAAGTCTGACGACCCGTCTGCAGCAGTACCCCGTGATAAAGCTCCGCTACGATTGGGATCGAGCCTTCAACGAGCTGCGGCGTGAGGATCGAGACACCCGGGAGCGGCGATTTCAGGGCGGGTTGCAGTATTCGTGGCACAGCCAGAGCGTCAATTATAGTATGACCCGCCGCGTCAACGAGAACTTGGCCTCGCGGTTGGAGATCACCGAAACGAACCATCTCTTTCGCTGGGATCAGGCTGCCCGTTTGTTCCAGAAACGGTTGCGTGTCAACACCGGGTACGGTTTCAGCTATCGCTCCCAGACGACCGAGGTGCCGGCCGGCGCCATGGCCCTGATGGTAATACCCTTTGTCCAGGCTTTGTATGCGTTCGATCCGACCCCCGAATTCGGCGAGCTTGACACCCTGCGACTCCTGGGCGACGGCAATGTCACCGATCCGGTTCAACCGGCCATCGACATCGGCGGCAGCCTGATCGATCGTAACATCGGCCTTGATTTCGGCCTTCCGACGAACGTCAGCGCCCTCTATATCTATACTGATCGCCCCTCCTGGTCCGCCGTTGCTTGGAAGCTCTATCTCTCCGATGACAATATAACCTGGAATCGGTTGACGTCGTCGGCCGTGGCGACCTTTAACGCCAGCTTCAACCGTTATGAAATCAACTTCCCGATACAGCGGACGCGGTATATTAAGGCGGTCAATACCGGGTCCAACGACGTCGTCTCCGTGCTGATCACCGAAATCCAGCCGTTAATCGGCCTGGACAAGTCGAATCGGGAGACAATGAAGAAGAATGCGCATACCATGAATGCCGGGGCCACCTATGTCGTGACCCCCAGGCTGGAATCTTCGGTCGATTTTGCCTATCAGAATGAGCCGCGCGGCGATTTCAACGACAGTCGCAATCAAATCTACTACATGGCGGCACTCAAGCACAAACCATCGTCGCTGATTACCCAGATTGCCCGGTATCAGGTCGGATTCGAGGATTTCAAGCACGGCACGCGAAACGATAACGCGGCGCTGTCATACACGTTCTTGATGACCCCGCTGGCCGCGCTCGATTTTTCTTTTGCCGCCATGAATCGGTTGAACTATATTGACCATGCCAAGGTTCGGGAAACCAATAATCTCAGCCTTCAGGCCACCGGCGGCCTGCTGCCGGGCCTGAACCTCTCCGGGGAGGCGGGGTACAACCATGACAATCGCCTTGATGTCCGCGACCGCTTCGATACCTGGAGTTATCGGGTCACAGCCGATGCCGCCCTGCTGCGCTCGCTTGACGCGGTGGTATACTATCTGTACCAGGGGACCGATGGCGGTGCCGCCGATGCCTGGCGTATGCGGCGGCAATACAGCGCCGATGTAACCTATCGCCTGACCCCGGCTATTCTGTGGCGGGGTGCGGTTACCGTCGATGACGACCAGGGGAGACGATACGTGACGCAGGAATATGACGTGAACTGGAACATGACCGAACGGATAGCGACCGGCGCGCTGGTGACCATCGCCGCCGGCGATAACGATATTCGCAGTGAGCGCAGCAACGTTCGCCTGACGTATGCCATCGGCTCGCGCGGTTCATTATTCATGAGTTACGTCAGCAATACCTACGCCACCCTGGGGCGGTCCCGCGTGACCTCGCTGCAGACCGGTCTTAAGCTGGGATTTTGACAAGGATTATGATATGCGAGCGGTGAAGTATTCCCTGACCCTACTGGCGACGGCAGCGGCCTTTATCGCCCTTGGCTGCGCCATGGGGCCGACGGTTTTTATTAATGACCAATATAATTTTCAGTATGTCGAGCGGGTGGCGGTGGTTCCCTTCGATAATCTGACCGCCGATCAGGGGGCCGGTAATCGCGTGACCCGGGTCTTTATTGCCGATCTGCTGGCGGAGAAGGCCTTCGATATCGTCGAGCCGGGCGAAGTCAGCCGCGTGCTGGAGAAATTCTCCACCGTCAGGACCAGCCAACTCACCCAGGAGCAGATTACGACGATCGGCCAGGAGCTCAAGGTGCAGGGGATAATCTTCGGCAGTGTCACGGAAATGACAGGCTCCCGCAGCGGCAGCGCCATGGTCAACACCGTGACGCTGGTCGTCCGCATGGTCGAAACAGAAACCGGCGCCACCGTCTGGTCGGCGACCAATACCGCCGGCGGCCGTGGCTTCTGGGGATCGCTTTTCGGCGGCGGCGATAAATCGGAAAGCGAAGCCATCCGCGATTGCGTCAAGGGCGCTGTAAAATCCTTGATTAAGTGAGCCGATGCATTCATCCATTTCATATAGATGCGGCCTGTCAATGATCTTCGTGGTACTGGTCTTGACGCCGACTCTGACCGCCGCGGTCTCCGACACCACCCCTGCGGCCGCTTCACAGGATTCGCTCTCTGCCAACGTCATTGCCATCGTGCCGTTTGCCAACCATGCCGGACCGCAAGCGGCCGCCGACGGCCTGGTGTCCCTGATTCAACGGCGTCTTGCGCTGGTTCCGGTCCGGGTCATCGATCCGGCCGAGCTGCGGGAAACGCTCCGGCGGCACCGGATACGAACAGCCGGCGCCATCAGCCGGGAGGATGCCGCTCGTATCGGGCAGGAGCGGCGGATCGACTATCTCCTTCTGGGAGCGATTGATATATATGTTGAGGGTTCCGTGCCGGAGGCTGGATTCTCCGTGCGCCTCGTGCGAGTTGCCGACATGCAAGTGGTCTGGGCTTGCTCCGACGCGGCCAGCGGCGAGGATTTTGCCGGACTGTTGGGCATCGGTCGCATCACCGCCATGAGAACGCTGTTAAGCAAGCTGGTGGACCAGACCTTCACCGGCATTGATACGGTCTTTCAACCCACCGGTTCGGGACCGGCGCCGCCGGCCGGATTGCTCTATGCGATTGTGCCGTTCGATGATTCATCTCCCCAGACCAAAGCCGGCGATATTGTCAGCGGCCTCGTCCTTTCCGAACTGGTGCGGGAGGGCCATCGCGTTGTCGAGCCGGGCATGGTACGGGAGCTATTCCGCCGGAACAACCTGATCAGCCATGGAGAGATCGACCTTTCCCTTCTGACCCAGTTGCGTGATTCGCTGGGCGTGGATCGGGTCATCACCGGCTGTGTCGACCAATTTCAGGCGGCCACCCCCGGAGCGGAATGGTCACGGCCGGAGGTCGCGCTGGGCGGCCGCTGCCTTGATGCCGAGACCGGTCGAATCCTGTCGGCCTTCGAGGACGCCCGCAACGGCGGCGCTTCGGAAAGCATCTTGCGCCTGGGCGGATATCATTCGCTGGGACGGCTGGCTTGGACGGCGGTCCAGGTGATGATGAAGAATCTCAACGATGAAAAGAGTTGGTCTGATGCGCCATCGCGCGGCAAGAAGCCACGGTAGGCTCTCCGGAGTCCATGGTATTTTCCGGCTTGCAAACAGACGCGGTATCGCCGCCCGTCGGTTGGCCTGGGCTGGCATTATATCCTTGGGTCTGACAATTCCGACGTCCGGTGCTCCGGTCGATTCCGCCCGCAGCGTGCTGGCGGTCGTCAATACCGATACGATTTATTCCACCACCGTCGATTCACAACTTCTGCAGGTCCATTCCCGCATGACGACCGACCAGAAGCAACGCTTTGACTATCGCAAGCTATTGGACAAGCTGGTCAACGATCGCCTCTTGGCGCAGGAAGCCCGTCGCCTTGGTATGGCCGGGGAGGCGAAACTGCTGTCGGCGCTGGCGGAGATGAAAAGACAGGATGCCATTCGGCAGTACGTCGCCGATCATTTCAGACCCGATTTGGCCGTCGGCGATGATTCCGTTCGCAGCTATTTCGCCGCCAATTACGCCCAGATTCAGATCCGCACCGTCTCGGTCGCCGATCGGCAGGCAGCCCGGAAGTTGGCTGAGGACGTCGGCCGGGGAGCTTCGATGGATAGCATCGCCAAAGCGGTTTCGCTCGACATGTTTCGTTATAAGGGGGGGCTTCATAATCTGCAATATCTGGCCGACGTCGAGACGACCTTCCGTCAGCAGGTCCAGTCGCTGGCTCCGGGGCAAGTTTCCCAGCCGTTCCCCTATCGAGAGGTCTATGCTTTCCTTCGGGTCGAAACCCGGCAACCGGCGGATACGACCGAATTGCCTCAACGGCAGGGCAAGATAAAGGAGCTCTTGCTGCAGCAGAAGAAGGAGACCGCCTGGCGGGAATTTCTGTCTGATTTGTCCGGCCGAATCTCCGTCGCCGTCGATTCCGCTGCGCTGTCACGGATCATGACCGATTCCGCCACGCTGTTCACTCCCGATTTTATTATGGGCGCCCCGACGATCATATTCCGTGCCGACACGGATCAGATTATCACCGATCAGCAATTGCGCAATGCCGTTTCGCACCGCGCCATGACCTCGGGCGATCAGGATTTTCACCGGATCATGTCGGCCGCCATGGAGACGGCCAAAGAAGAACTGATTCTTGGAACGGCCGCCGTCGCCGGGGGATACCTGAACCATCCCGTGGTCAACGCCAGGTACGCCGCCAGCCTGGATAGCGCCCTGATTGAGGCCTACCTCAAAGAAACGGTGGTATCCGGGATCAAATTCAATCGGGCCGAGTTTGAGGCATATTACCGGGAGCATCTGGATGATTTCCGCTTGCCGGACCAGTACCAATTTGACCATATACTGGTCAAAGACCAGGCCGCCGCTCAGGAGATTGCCCGGCGTTTGGCCGAGGGGGCCGATTTCACTTTTCTTGCCAAACAGTACGATTCGACCAGGGAAGACGGCGCCGCCGGCGCCGAATGGGTCATGCTGTCGGCTTTTCCGGAGCCGGTGCAACCGGAGTTGGCCCGCTTGGATATTGGCCGCGTCTGTCCGCCGTTTCAAACGGCCGACGGATGGATCATCCTTCGCCTGGCGAACCGTCGTCCCGGACAACCGCAGCCGATGGCCGACGTCGAGATGAAGATTCGCCAAGTGATGTTTCAGCGCAAATTCGACCAGGGGCTTGACAAGGTGCTGGACGATCTCAAGGCCAACGCCGCCATCGTCTACCACCGGGACGAGATTGATCGGTACTTTGGCACGGAGGGCAGGGAGAAGTGAGCCGGAGATGAGGAAAGCGCTTTCGCATGGCGCCGCGGTGCTGATCTTCGCTCTCGCGGTAGCGCTGCTGACCGTCGTGCCGCCTCAAGACGGCCTGGCCCAAATAAAGAAAGGGAAGCGCTTTGATGCCACCGGAAACTGCCTTGGCTGTCATGACCTGACCAAGTTTCCGGGAGCGGTCAAGCATGCTCCTTTTCAGAAGAAAGAATGCCTGTCATGCCATAAGCCGCACGGCATAGTCGGCGTGCTGCGCTTGAAAGACGAGGGAGCGGCGCTCTGCTATCTTTGCCATGACAAAACCGCCCTCGGCCTGGATAAGGCCCATCTGCATGACCCGGCGGGGAAGGGCCGCTGCACCGCCTGCCATAATCCGCATGCCGGCGACGCCCCCGGAATGCTCGCCGCTGCGTCCCCGGAAGCCTGTTACAGTTGCCATGACAGACAGACGTTCACGCGGACACATCAGCATAAACCTTTGGAGAAGGGGTGTTTCTCCTGTCATGCGATTCACGGCAGCGACCAGGAGCATCTGTTGATCAAAGAGGAAAAACAATTGTGCCGGGATTGCCATGATCCCGCCGCCCAGCCGTTTGTCAAGGCCCATGGAGGCTATGCCGTGCCGGAAGGTCAGTGCACCATCTGCCATGCCGTCCATTCCTCCGACACCCCCGGGCTCTTGGCTGCCTCGATCCATGCCCCGGTCCAGAGCGGAGAATGCGAAAGCTGCCACAATTCCCCCGGCGATGCCCATCCCTTCGCCGTCCAGAGCGAGGGGGGTACGCTCTGCCTGACCTGCCACGACGCGGCGGCAATGGGCGGGGATGATCGGCACGCCCCGGTGGCGGCCGGCGAGTGCCTGAGCTGTCATACCCCCCATGGTTCGTCCCAGCCCCACCTGCTGACCAAACCATCGCGCGAGCTTTGTGTTGAGTGCCACGATAAGATTCCCGCTCAACTGGGGTTGAGCTCCGTCCATAAACCCGCCCAGGAAGATTGTCTCCTGTGCCACAGCGGGCATGGACAGATGAAGACCAAGCTGATCGCCAAGAATCTGAATACCCTCTGCACCGACTGCCATACCGCCGAAAAAGAAGCTCTGACGTTGCCCGACGTCCATCCCCCGTTTTCCGATGGTTCCTGCCTTGATTGCCACGTCCCGCATGGTTCCCCCAACGATCATTTGACCGTCACCAACCGGCTTGATCTTTGCGGCCGGTGCCACGATGATGTCAATGGCTGGCTGGCGCACAAGGATATCCATGTGCCGCTGAAGGCCGGCCAATGCAATCAATGCCACGAACCCCACGCCTCCAGGCAGGCGTCGCTCTTGAAGGCCGATCGCAATGAATTGTGCCTGACCTGCCACAAGACGCCGGCGGAAGCCGCGGAAGGCCAGGTTGTGCATGCCCCGTTCGCGGAACGGGCCTGTGATGCCTGTCATCAGCCTCATGCCTCCGATGTTGCCGGATTGATGAAGGGCGGCTTGGCTCAGGTCTGCGGCGGGTGTCATGAAACCATCGCGGCGCCGGCCTCGGCCGTCAGCGTTCATCCGCCGGTAGCCGCCGGTCAATGCACGGCCTGCCATCAGCCGCATCGAGCGGCGCTCAAGGGGCTTCTTCTGGATAAACCGGGGCGGCTTTGCCTCACCTGTCATGAGGATATCAAAAAGCAGATGGAAACCGGCACCATCCATGCCCCGTTGAAGGACGGCGACTGTCTAAGCTGTCATCAGGCCCACACGAGCCAATATGCCTCGCTTTTGGCGGAGGACGTTCCGGGTCAATGCTTGCAGTGCCATGACGGCGAGGAGGCCGCCTTCAAGGTCAAACATCTGAATCTCAGCGGCCGTCAAATCGACTGCCGCAAATGCCATGACCCCCATGCCTCCGCATCGCCCGGTCTGGCGCTGCCCAAGACGCATAGTCCCTATGCCTCCGGGTCATGCGACGCCTGCCATGAAGTCCGCCCCGATTCATGGCCGGAGGACAAGCGATGATACTCACCATCATTTCCATGTTCTGGAGCCTGGTGCTGGCGCCGGTCGCGTCCGGGACAGCCCCGGTGCAGGTAAAGGAACCGGATGTCTGCTATGCTTGCCATGCCGAGATACAGGAGTTGGGAAACCTGAAGCATCAACACACGGCCTTTGCCAAGGGAGTCTGCTCTGCTTGTCATAATCCCCATGCCGCCAGGCATAATGCGCTGCTGAACGACGACGTCAAAACGTTGTGCTTATCATGTCATGACGACGTGAAAGGGAAGATGGGGTTGACATCGGTCCATCAACCGGCGCGCGACGGCGATTGCCTCGCCTGCCATGACCCGCATGCATCGCCGTTACCGAAGCAATTGAAGCACAACGCCCCCGCCTTGTGCGAGGGATGCCATTCCGCCAGCGCGGAGTGGCGCCGGCGGTCGCATGTGCATCAGCCGGTCGCCGCCGGCAATTGCCTGACTTGCCACGAACCTCATGGCTCCGGCCAAGGGCAACTGCTGACCCGGGCGGTGCCGGAGCTTTGTTTCACCTGCCACAAGCAGGACGCCCCGCTGGCGGCGGCGCACAAGGGATTCGCCTTGGACAAGGCCGACTGCGGCGCCTGTCATGACCCCCATGCAACCTCGCTGCCGGGACTGTTAATGCCGAATCAGCATGCCCCCTTCAAGGCGGGAAAATGCACCGCCTGCCACGTGTCCTCGGCGACCGCGGGCGAATATGCGCTGACAGCCGATATCAAGACCGTCTGCCTTAAATGTCATCAGAATATTCTCGAGAGCAAAACCTACCAGCATAACCTGAACGAGCCCCGCTCCTGCCTGAATTGCCATAACGCCCATACTTCTTCGGCCGGTGCCCTGTTGGCTGCTCCCCAAAAAGATATCTGCCTGCGCTGTCACTTCAGCGGCGACAGGTACAAGGGCAAGAAGAAAGAGGACTTTTTGACTCACGACGGCCTGGAGTGCACCAATTGCCACACTCCCCACGGCTCGGATAATCCACAATACTTAAAATCAGTCGACGAGGGTCTCTGCGTCGGCTGCCACGCCGACGCCCATAAGGGTTCGCATCCCCTGGGGCCGAACGTCATCGATCCCCGTACCAATACGCCGGTGACCTGCCTGAGTTGCCACAAGCTTCATGGCGCCGACTTCAAGCCGTATCTGCCGCTCAATCCGGATATGGAACTCTGCATCCAGTGCCACCGCCGATAAAGCCGGACACGATCGGCGGCGGAAATTCCGCCGGTCCGCACGGCCGAATTGTCTCACGGGGGCGACCGCTCCGCGGCGACGATCAGAGTCGAAATAGATACTGCAGCTTGGCGAAGTACTGCCGGGATGACAATTTCCATTCAGGATTTCCCACCGGCGGATCTTCGGCCTGGTCATAATGACGGTGGCTGGAATTGGCCCCGACATAAAAAACGGTGAAGGGATTCAGCTGATAGGTCAGCAACGGTTCGACGTCGAGCCGCTCATCAAAATCATCATACTGCACGACCAGGCGCAGATACCACTCGCGCGTGAACTGGTACGTCATACGGGTGCGGAGAATATATCCCGAATAGATGACCCGGTCGGCGCCGGGATTTTGGGCCAGGTAGGCATCGAGATGCTCCATGTGGGCGTAGGCATAATTCGGCTGGATGAACAATCGCTGTGTCGGTTTGATGCTGGCTTCCAGTACAAGGTCGAGGTTTTTGCCCATCTCCGGACTATCGGGATCACGAAAGATCATTCGCCCCAATTGCAGCTCGCTGCCGATCGCCAGCATCTCGCTGAAGCGGGTGACGACGTTGATTTCCGCCTGACTGATCCCCTCGAACAGCCTGCCGGCGAACCGTTCCCGGCTGTTTAGATACGCCAGCTCTATTTCCGCCGGGCCCTTGGTTTGAAAATACACTTCACCGCGAATCCATTCGTCCTTGGTTCCTCCGGCCAAGACAAAGGGATCGACGTTGATCCGGCCGCCCTGTTCCCACAACCGGCCGATCATCAGGAAGGGACGCCACTGAATCAGCCATGTCCGGTTGGGCTGAAAGTCCAGTCCCCCATAAATATCGATCTCCCGATAACCGTTCCGCATCGTGAAACCATTGTCGGCCCTAAAGGTGGGAGTGTATTCCACATATTCGCTGGTGACATTCCAATACCGCGACGAACGCTCCAGCGACGTATACACGGCGTGGCCGAAAAAGGATTCGCCGTCCAAGGCCATCGTATAGCGCCCTCGATCAAAGCGATCGGACGGCGAGACTTCGATCAGCCCCGGCGCCTTCGGCTCCCGCGTCTGACTGCCAAGCGTCTGAAACACGAATCGATAGTTTTTGCGAAAGCGGAAGGCACCATCGATTCCATAGGTCGTGCCGTAGCCCCCTGTCATCTGCCGCCCGTTCACGGTGAAATCATGCAGGCGGCGGTCGGTCAGCAGGGCCCCGATGTGCGAATCTTCCCAAAGGGCGTTCTTGATCCGGAAAATGTTGACCACCGACCGGCCGGCCTGCGATTCGATGCTTCGTTCAATGAACGGCAGGAGGATGGTGGAGTTTCTATCGTAGGCTGCCAGATAAGCCAATGACACCCGCCCAAATTGCCCGGTAAACTT
>CAZPEV010000001.1:24785-48329 GCA_964585635.1 uncultured Ignavibacteriales bacterium | reverse complement strand
GCGGCTTCCGGATCATTGACCGTGCGGGTGTGGATGGCGTCTATCCAGGTATCGAACAGGTTGCTGCCCTCCTGGAAAAACGGCCGATGCTCCGGGAAGTACAGCCCAAAGGTGGTGTTGAC
The DNA here is from genome assembly GCA_964585635.1 of uncultured Ignavibacteriales bacterium. Taxonomy (GTDB): domain Bacteria; phylum Zixibacteria; class MSB-5A5; order GN15; family JAAZOE01; genus CAZPEV01. Next base: position 48,207 of record CAZPEV010000001.1, on the reverse strand, counting down.
GTCGATCTGCCCGGCGTCTGATTCCACTTGGCTGAAATCCGGGTTGATCGTTATTTCGGCCGAAGCGCTGGAGCTTATGCCGTAGCGCATATTCAGCGACAACTCGGCGTCCGGATCGGCGTCGACAAACCGGAGTCGGGATAATCGTCGTTCACCAGATATCCCGACTTATACCCAACCACGGTCGGCAGGATTTCGATATTGCTCGAGGGCTTGATTCCCCTGATCCCGGTCAGCGATCCCCATTGGCAGATAAAGCAGGGATTGTCGCGATCCAGCGCCCCCCAGGTATATTTGTAGTGCACCTCCCGCTGACGGTCCCGCCAGAAATTGGCCCGCCAGGTCTGTTCCGGCTTGTTGGGGAATCGCAGCGATGAAAACGGAATCGATAACTCCACCTGGTATCCGCTGTCGGTCACCTTCCCTTTTGACTCGAACACAATATCGAACGACTCATCCTCCTCGCCGCTGGCCAGCATCCGCAGGTCGCCTTGCAGACCGAGGGGATTAACGAAAATCTCGTACCCCCAGCCCTGGTCGCCGTAGGTATCCAGCATCAGGCCGATAAAATCATCGCGGAAGATGTTATCACGCTCCCGCATCGATACCCGAATCTGCTGGGGATCATCATAGGCGATTAAGGCGACGTACAGGTGATTGTCGTCATAGGTGATCAATGCTTTGGATTGGACTGCCGGTTGGTTCGCGTCGCCCGGCTGGAACTCGGCGAAATTGCCCGCCACGGCGGCATTTTGCCAGCCGGTATCGCTCAGATCGCCGTCGATAGCAATCGTCCCCTGCAGACGCGTGACCTGAAGAGACGGCATGATATTCGGTGCAAAACCGTTCGCGGCGCCGGCCGGGACCGCCGCCGCCGTCGGCGTCGTCAGCAGACGGGACAGGATGATCAATTTCAACAGCAAAACCGCCGGTACGAGGCGATTTGCACTCGATAAGGGTGTCTTGGTCACGAAGCAATGCCTTTGCCTTATTGCCATTTATGGTACTTAGACGAATAGACTTGTCTCTTGGTTTCAGACAATACGGCGTCATACCGTCGCCGCCAAATTCTTGTTGAGGCCATGGTCCTGGGATGGCGGCCTCGGCCGAGATTTCCGCAGTTCATCTGACCATTTATGAAGGGGCTGTCCATCGTAGTCTATATTATAGAACCACCGCGCGACATTGTCAAATGCAGTCTTCGAGAGTCTCTTTCCCGCCCTCGTCGAAACGATTGTCAACCTCGGGCCGACAGACAGAGGCGGGACGTCTTGCAGGGCAGATAAGACCGACGAAAAGAGCGCCCGACAAGAAAGCCGCCGGGCCGATCCGTGCCTGGCGCCTTACGTGACGTGCCGCCCGTGAGAAGATTCCCGAAACCGTTTGACAAATATCGGATCAGGCCGTACGTTTGCGACAGCAGAAATCCAGGCAACCGAAAGGCACTGGGAATTTGTCGCGGATCGATGGGCAGCGCAGGCAACGGGAGAATCAGCCGGGAAACGTGCGCTGATAAGCGGACCGCGATGGGACTAGCGGACGGACGGCCTGCCGATTACGGGCGCGCTGGTCCAACCCGCTTGGGCGCGGTCAACGAGAGTCGCCCGATTCCGAGTGAGTCCGTATGAATATGAGGAACGGTATGAAATCTGGTGAGGTGACACTGCTGGTAAACGGCCGCACCGTGGAACTGAACCAATTCGCCGGGACTATCATCGGCAATGTAGTGCTGAGCCTGGTGCAGTCCCTGCGTCTGGACGAATTTCCCGAGGTGATTCAGCTCACAGTAACCAAGACACCGATGAAAAACGAGCCATAACAGGCTGTTGATTGACCGAGCCGCATGACCTACGGCGCAACGCTATGGTGTGCGGCCGCCGGGCCCGGAGGGAAACGTCCGGACCTCCCGTGTTTGGAAAGGTCGACCATCGACAACTCCCGCCGCATCTTTCTGCCGCGGCGCCTCCGTCGTGGGTGACTGCAACCAGACGGAGCGCCGGCGGTCGAAGATGTAGTCACTCAGGACTATATTGAAGAAAGGAGTTGTCCCTGTGAAGATCCCGTTCCATCATTTCCCCCGCCGAATTGGCATTCCCGCGGGCATGGTTCCGACCACGCTCTTGATGCTCATCCGTCTTGCCTGGGTGTTTTCTGCCCAGCCGTCTGCGGCCGATGACGCCGCCGCGGCGGCCGGCATCAATGACACCACCAACGTGTATCAACTGGGTAAAGTCGTTGAGGTGCGGTCAACACGGCCGACGTTTAATCCCTCACAAATCGAGTTAGGCGCCGGAACCATCAATATCTCCGGCGCCCCCACCGTCTCGTCGGCCGTGGCGACGCTCCCCGGTGTGGTCGTCACCACCGGTTCCAAGGGGGAGGCGAAGATGCAGATTCGCGGGTTCACCTCGCAGGAAGTGCTGGTACTGTACGACGGCCGGCCGATCAGCCTGCCCTACTACGGCGATCTGGATCTGACGACGATTCCCCTCAGCGGCGTCTCAGAATTGACCGTTGTCAAGGGTCCGGTCCCGGCGGCCTACGGCGCCAATACTCTCGGCGGCGTCCTCAATATCGTCAGCCGTCGAGTGGACGGCCCCCCGGTCGCGGAAGCGATGCTTTACGGCGGATCGGAAAAATACAACGAGGTTTTGATCAATCATGGTGCCCGTCGCGGCCGTCTGGACTATTGGGTGTCATTAGGGCGCACGCAGGCGGATGGATATCCGTTGTCCGATGATTTCAAGCCCGGCCCGCTCGAAGACGGAGACCGCCGCGATTATTCCGATTATCGCCGGTACAACATCGATGGAAAGCTGAACTATACGCTTCCGAGCGGAACCCTCCTGTCGGTGTCGACGGGTTATTTCGACGCCAAGCGTCATGTTCCTTCGGGAACCGACCGGCCGGTCTATCAATACTTCCCGCTGTGGCGGCGCTGGTATGTCGATGCGGGATCGGACGGTCGATGGGGAGAGCGGGTGTACTGGCGGGGCAAACTTTACTATGACGACAACGAAAACCGGCTTCAGCGGTACAACTCTCCCATTATGGTCGACAGCAATCTGGTGTTCGACAGCTATCAGGACGGCTACGATCTGGGCGGCAACTTCAGCACCACCGTCACCGTCAACGACCGGGTGACGAATATCAGCGGCGCGGCCTTTCGACTCGATGGCGTCCGCATGCAGGACGACCTCGGGGCGCCGTGGGACAACGCCTCGATTACCACTGGGTCATTGTTCGATCTACTCAATGTGATGGCCTCGAAGGATGTCCTGATCGACGCCGGGGCGGCGTTCAGTTGGATGAACGCCGATAGCATCGACGCCTCGGGAACAGCCGTCGACCCGTACGGCAGCGTCACCGTGTCACCGTGGACAATGCTGAGTCTTCGCGCAGCCGTGGGTGCGTCCACCCACTTTCCGGCCATGAATTATCTTTACTCTTCGACGTCAGGCAATCCCGACCTGAAACCGGAACGTGCCGTCAAGTACGAGATCGGCTACCGCCTGGAACCATTCTCGTGGCTGGCCCTGGTGCAAACCGCGTTTCTCAACGACGTCGAGGACTTGATCGACCGGAAGAGCAAGAACGATCCGTACGAAAACATCGAGGAGGTCACCCTGAAGGGTTTCGAGACCGGCGTGACCGTGAGTGAAGGGAATGGGTTCACTCTCTTCTTGAATCATGCTTACCTGGATGCCTGGCAGGAACCGCCGAGCGGCAGCGACGACGCCCACGTGCGGCGCAGCTACGCGCCCCGGCATAAGGTGGATTATCTCCTCACCTGGCGGGTCCGTTTCGGCCTGGAAATCGCGCATTCCGGGCAGTACAACGCCGATCGCGTGGATTCATACGAGGCGCCGATGCCCGATTATTATCTGGCTCATATAAGAGCGGCGCAGTCGATCGGGCAACATACGAAACTGTTCGTCTCAGTTCGCAACCTGTTCGACCGGAATTACGAGGAGGAAACGAATTATCCGATGGCCGGACGGACCATTATGGCGGGAGTCCAGGCCCGTTATTAGCGGAAGTTCAATTACGTCCGGCCGTGGGCACAGACGGCGCAATCGTCGCCTTTCCCGGCCGGACGTTTATTGTCGGGCGCAGTGCCTCAGGAGATGCAGAGCGAGTCAGGCCTCATCGGGGGCACGGAGGCGTCCCAGATTTTGAGCGATAAACACGGCCAGAGAATCTTCGGCGCCATATTCGAAGTGGGGGACACCGCGTGGATACAGGTTGACGCCGTACGTGGCCAGCAGACGTTCCGGCGGCATCACGGCCCGGTCCGAATACCCGGGTCGGCATACTTCCAGCATCAATCCGGGACCACGTCGATACCCCTCCACGAGCAGCACATCCACCGAGGGGTAAAAGGTACGCGCCAGATCATCGATGCCGACTACCCGGCGATCGCCCGCCTGAAACTGGAAGGCAAACGAGCGCAGTCCGAAAATACCGGTGACGTCGCTGCCCGCCGCCCGGTGGCGAAACGTATCCTTGCCCGGTTGGTCCCAGTCGAAACCATCATGATCGGTGTACTTCAGAGTCCCGACCGTCAGACCCAGCCGATGCAGAGGCCCGATCAGCACTTCGCAGGCACGTGTCTTGCCCGCATTCTTGCAGCCCACAATGTGCAGTATACGCGGCATCGATCGATTACACCACTTTCTTAATTTTGAAGATACCGGATTTTAGGCTGTTGCAACAGGCAAGCTATGATCTGCATAATAAAAAAAGCTGGGAGACAGGGATTCGAACCCCGATAACGTGGTCCAGAGCCACGTGTCCTGCCGTTGGACGATCTCCCAGTTTTCGGCCCGGCCATGACCGGCCGGTCACCATATCTATCGGTCGCTGCAAACGACCCCATGAATATATTTATTCCCCCGCCCGTGTCAAGGGTCAATTGGCCCACCCCAAAATAATCCCCTCTGATATTTACCGTCGCCCGCCGACCCTTTGATATCAGGCGGGACCGCCGTCGCCATTGAGTCGGGAGAGTCGGGGCGGTGCGCTCGACATATATTCATCCGACCAACGCTTGCGAGGGCACCCCGCCCGCGCCCCTCCTCAGGGGGCAAAGGCGTAGCTGCTGTTGCGGCGGTATTTTCCCGCTTTGCGCGTCATCATCTTTTCGGCGATAAATTCCCGCCTGACCGTGCAAAAATCCTCATAGATCTTCTCAATAACGGCATTCACCTCCGCCTCATCATAGGTGCGGCCGGAGTCAAACTGCTCCAGAAAATGCTCCAGAATGTAAATCCGCTTCTTTCTTTGTACCGGCAGATGAGTCAGGCGGCCGTTCTTGATGAAGTTGGCCAAAACCTTTTGGCGGGGAGGCATCGCCCGTTGATTCGAAATCCGCTCCAGCCAGGCCTGGACGGCCGCCTCCTCGACCCGCCAGTCCTTTCCGATCTTGAAGCCTTCGATCTCACCCGCCTGCACCTTGCGGGTGATGACCTGAAGGTTCATTCTCAGCTTCTCAGCCAGCTCGGCGGTAGTGTAGAAGCGCATGGCCTCAAAATCTTTCATCGTTTGCCTCGCCTTCATTTGTCGTATTATAGCGTATATTTAGGTATAATCAAGCATTATTTAATATTTCTGTCCGATTTTTCTCTTGGCCCTTTTCCTGCCGGCCCGGTATCGATGATCGCCTGATAACACCGTTGGCGGCAATTCTGAGGGTGACTGTGTTTTGGAGGAGAAGCCGGCTGGTCGGGATTAGATCGACTCCGCGCCGGCTGCCGGCGCGGCTCTCCAGGCTACCGTCGGAGGGCGGTTACTTCCGGTCTCGATAAAGCACGGTTCCATTGTCGCCGCCCAGGAAGATTTTATCTTCGGTGACGCAAATGGTTCGCAGATCAACTTTGAATCCGCAGTCTCCTACCGTATGGGCCTTGCCGGAATCGGCAAAATAGAGAAGTAGTCCGTCCTGACCGACCGCCAGTCCCGAGGCGTTATCGAACATGTTTACCGCGTACAGGTTCTTGGCGATATCCAGCGGCACCTCCGTCCAGTTTCGGCCGCCATCGGTGGACGCGGCGAAAAGCCCCTTGCTGCCGACCAAATATCCGTAATCTTTCAGGAAATCGAGCCCGAAACCCATCCGGCCGCCGGGGTATTCCCCGGTCCAGAAATACCAGCCGCCATCCATGGCAAAGAATGTTTTTTTCGCCGCCAACAGGTAGACTCGGCGTGGCGGCTGGGTCACCAGATCGGTGTACCCGTTTCCCAAATGCTCTCTTTTCTTCCAGGTCTTGCCATAATCCCAACTGATAAACGACTCGCCGTTGGACTTGGACATGCTGTTTTGGTCGTTGCCGCAAACCATTACGGAACTGTCGCTGGTAATTCCCACGCCGACGAAGTTGAACTTCATGCTGAGTGAGATATCTTGCCAGGTGGCCCCGCGATCGGTCGATTTCATCAGCAGCCCCCGGTCCCCGGTCAGATACCCTTGCCGGCCCTTGATAACGACGTCGGCGATGCCCCGCGCCGCCACCTTCTTCATCTTCCAGGTTTTGCCGCCGTCGGTCGTCGACAGCATTTCCCCGGCGGAGGTCACCGCCCATCCATAGAAGCGGTCCTCGAAGTAAATCTTATTTATCCGGGCAACAGTCGGCACCTCGATTTTGACAAAACCGGAGCCTAGCAGGCTGCCGGCAAACAGGATACAGAGAACGGCGAACAGGTATCTCATACCAGCTCCATTTTGATATTGATAATCGGCCGCAAGGTCATTACCATTAGTCGAAATCTAGGATCAGGAGCGACCGGTGTCAATGACCATTTCGGGATCGTGCCCTCCGAGCCGAGTTATCAATGTCCGACGGTTTACCTTACTCTATTATACCGTGATGGTGGTCTCGTGAAGCGGAAATTTCAGTTCCCGGAGAGTCTCCTGGGCGCAATTCTCAATGGGGAGGTATGGATCGGGCATGATCCAGCTTGACCGAGTGAGCTTTTCATATGGAGGGCTGAAGGTTTTCGAAAATCTGGCCTTCTCGCTCGGACGCGGCGAATTCGTCGTCATCTCCGGACCGGCCCGGTCGGGGAAAACGACCTTGGTGCAATTGATCTGCGGACTGATCATGCCGGAAAGCGGTGACATCATGATTGCCGGCGATTCCATCAGGCAGGCCGGCCGATCACGGTCAAAGCTGCGGGGGTTGCGTCGCCGAATCGGGGGGATCGGCGGCATCTTCGCCCTGATTGGCGACCGCACCGTGCTGGAAAATATTGCCCTTCCGCTGGAGATATCCGGTACCCCCTTCAGAGCCGCCCGCAAGGCCGCCGTCGAAGCCTGCGGCAGGTATCGCCTGAGCCATGTCGCCGGCCGCTTTCCGGCCATGGTTTCCGAGGCGGAACGGCGGCTGGCGCAAATCGCCCGCGCCGAAACCACCCGCAAGGAGCTGATTGTAGCCGACTCCCCCGCCGACGGCCTGGATACGGCCTCGGCCCGCTTTATCAACGAGCGTCTGACCTCATTGCACCTGGCGGGGGCATCGATCCTCTACATCACCTCCGGTCTGGGACCGGAAACCGGGCCAAATCGTCGCCTGGTTCTGCGGCAGGGAACAATTGCCGAATGAAAGGGATGGGACGATTCATCAGGCTGATCGGCCGGCATGTTCGGCGGGAGAAATGGATCTCGCTTGGTTCCTTCCTGGTTTTGGTCATTGTGCTTATCCTGGTCGATCTCTTCTGGGTGGCGTCCATTAACGTCAATCGTCAATACGGCGATATGGCCAAAAGCGTCGCCATGGAGCTATTCCTTTCCGACAATCTGCCGGAGAGCGCCCTGCCCGCATTGGAGCGATCGTTGAAGTCGCTGGCCGGCGTCGGCACGGTCTCTTTCGTCTCCAAGGCCGAGGCGGCCGTCGTCCTGGAGCATGATCTGGGGCCCGGTATTCTTGACGAGCTCGAGGAAAATCCGCTGCCCCGCTCGTTTGTCATTCGCTTCAACCGCACCATCAGCCTGGCGGCGTTGGACGATTTGCGCAACCGCCTCGGCAAGCTTGCCGGGGTCGATGCGGTCGAATTCAATCGCGCCTGGATCGATCGTCTCGAAAGCACCGCCGGCCGCGTGCGCCAGGCGATGTTCGTCGTCGGTCTGGTGATCCTTGCCGTCGTGCTCCTCACGATGGCGAACACCAGCCGCCTGACAGCCCGAAGCAAGACCCAGGATCTGTTTCAACTCAGGCTTTTGGGGGCCGGACCGGCGCATCTGGAATTCCCGTTTCTGGCGGAGGGATTCCTCTCGGGATTCGTGGCCGCACTCCTCGGCTGGGCCATCATGATTTTCGCGGCCGAACATATTAATCTCTGGACGGTCCCCCTGCTGTTTCCTTCCCCGGCCCAGGTTCTGCTGTATGCCACGCTGGCCGGTCTGACCGGAATGTTGGGCGCATATTTGGGCATCCGTCGATTTCTGGTTTCCTGAAATATGCGAATGGTGGCACTCATATTAATCGCCCTTCTGCCGCTGGCCGCTGCCATAATGGCTAAGGACGATCCCCACCAACTCCTCGATGACCGCAAGGAGTTGGAGAAGATCAAGGCCGACCTCGGCCAGACTCAGCGCCAGGTGGACAGCCTGAAGAAGCTGGAAAACAATCTCTTGAAGTCGATCTCCAAGTACGGCGAACGAGTCAGCCGAAATCGTAAGGTGGTGGATAAACTGGAACGTCAGCTCGCCGCCGTTCAGCGGGACCTGGCGGCCAACACTTCCCGCCTGAACGATTCGTCCGACCGGCTCAGGCGCAGAAAAGCCGGCTACATCAGCCTTTTGGTCGGCTATTATCGGAGCCGATGGGCGGTCGACACGGCGTCTTCCTCGGCCACGGATGATATCTTGGCGCACGGCCGCCGGATGCAATACCTGGCTGCGATCACCGGCGTTTCCACGCGGGAGATCGGTCTGGCCAGCGATTCGGTTCGCCTCCTGACCCGATACCTGGACAGTCTGACGAAGGCCGGCACCGGGCTCCAACGGCTGCGCAAGGAAAGGAAGACCAAAGTCAGCCTCGACTTGGCTCTCAAGGAAAAAGGGGAGAGCAGTCTGGGGACGGTTCGCCGTCAAGCCAATCAACTGCAGGACAGACTCGCTTTCCTATCCGATGCCGCTCGTCGCATGGAGGATATTGTCGCCGGCCTGGAACAGAAGCATGAGCAGCCCGGTTCCCAGAAAGCAGCCCCTCGTTTTCAAGCCGGGGCGTTCGCCCGGCTCCAAGGGCAGTTGGTCCCGCCGATCCGCGGGGAGATCATCTCATCATTTGGGTGGAAGACAGATAAGCTCACCAAGCTCAAATCGTTTTCCCCCGGCATTGACATCAAACCATCGCCCAAGGTTCAACAGGTCGTCGCCTGTGCGCCCGGTCGGGTGGCCTACGTCGGCAGCCTTCGCGGGTACGACAATTTTGTCATTCTTGAGCATGACGATGGCTTCTACTCGACCTATGCCAATTTGTCGAGCACCCTGGTCCGGCTTGACGATCGCGTCGACGCCGGGCAGAAGCTCGGCCTCAAAGGCAGCGGGACGGTCCATTTTGAGCTTCGCCAGGCGCGGGAACATCTCGACCCGGTGATATGGCTGGATATCGATGCGTTTTAGTTTGCTGGTAGGCCAGGAGCAGGTGCGGCGGATTCTGATCCAGACCGCCGACCGGGACCAACTCCCGAATAGTTTTCTCTTCTGCGGCCCGGAGGGGGTCGGCAAGTGGGTCGCGGCGCTGGCGCTTACCGCCTATCTCAATTGCCGTGACCGTCGCGAGAACGATAGCTGTGGTCGATGCGCCCCCTGCCGCCAGATCGATAACCTGCAATATCCCAACCTCAGCATCGCCGTCCCGACGCCGCCGTCCAAGAGCGACAAGGAGGAGAATGAGAACTATTGGGAAATTCTCAACCAGAAGATCGCCGAACCATACGCCCTGATCAGCGGCAAGCGGCAGATGTCGATCCCCGTCGCCACCGTGCGGGAAATCCGGCGCAACCTGGCCCAGAAACCGTCGGTCGACGGCCGACGCGTGGTCGTGATCGAGCAGATGGATCGGATGCTGACCTCGTCCGCCGACGCGCTTCTCAAGTTGATCGAGGAACCGCCCCCGCGAACGCTGATGATCATCACGACGTCGCGGCCGGAACGGATACCGCAGACGGTAGTCTCTCGCTGCCGGCGGGTCCGTTTCTCCCGCCTCGCCACCCCCGCCATCGCCGCTTACTTGGCCGACCATGCCGCCGTCGGCGATAACCAGGCGGCGGTTTTGGCCCGTCTCTGCTCCGGATCGCTCGGGCGCGCGCTGTATCTGACCGACGATGACATCACTCAAGATCGCGAGATCGCCAAGCTGATCTTCAAGGGGTTCTTTGATGCGGACTTGGTGGAGGTGATTGCCGAGGCGTCCGAGTTATTGCCGACGACCGATCGCTTTCGTATCAACCGAATCTTGGCCGCCTGGCAATCTCTTTTCCGCGATCTGCTTCTGCTCCAATGCGGCGCGGATCGGACCGCTCTTGTCAATGTCGATTTCGCCGCCGAGTTGGAACGATTGACAGGCCGCGCCATGAATCCCAAAGCGCTGGCCGGAGTGCCGGCCGTCATCGGCGCCGTCATCGATGATATTGACATCAACGTTGAAACCAGAACGGCGGTAGCGGCTCTCCTTATCGATCTGGTGCGGCGTCTGGGTCTTCAATCTGAAATCCGCATGCGATAAGCCTGAACCCAGGCTCTTTCCCAAAACAAAACGGGGTGGCCAATAGGCCCCCACCGCAATGTCTTAGCCCGCGGCCCGCCGAGCCTTCACGTATTACCCGGATCCCCCCGCGTGACCACCCCTACCGGCGGGGCATTGCCCCCGGGAAGGGCGCCGCCGGGCAAATCAGGCGGAGGCGGGGGGGCTTGCATGAGAACCGATGCATTCCGAACGACTTCATTGGCCATCTGATCTTGGCGCTGATACTCCAGGTATTCTTTAGCCACCCGGATCATGTCGGCGGCCCGCCGATCTTCGGCGTAAATCGCCAGCAGAGCGCGAAACGTCGGTTCCTTGTCATGGTTCATGACCCAGGCTTCAGTCATCAGCCGTTCGGCTTCCGCCCGGTTGCCGATGGCATAGTTGGCCATTCCCAGGAATTGATAAAAGAAGATATTCCCCGGGTTCAGGTTCAAATATCCCTGCAGATATTGCAGCAACTCCTGCTCGATCGCCAAGGCCCGAATGGAGTCGGCGCGCCGACCCTGCATATATTGCGACTCCCCCTGCTGCAGATCCAGGGCCGGCGTCGCCGCCTGGCGACGGAGCGCAATATCCCGCTCGGCCAGGCGACTTCTCCAATAGAACGGTATTTTCCGGCCAATCATAGTCACCACCGAGTCGGCGCGGGCCGTGTCGCCAAGGCGATACAAATAGGTGCTGTAGTCGAGGGCCTTCTCCGGATACACCAGGGCGATGCCGGTGGCGTTTTCATCCTGCGCGACCAACGTGTCGTCGAGATTGGTGTATTTATACACTTTGAAGAAAAGGCTGTCGGTCCGTTTCTCATCGAACGCCAGCTTGGACTCGTCGCGCGACAGGCGCAGCAGCAAGCCGTCGCGATAAGAGTGGTCGAGGAGCTTGAGGGGCGAGCCGCGCACCTCGCCGGAGGCCGAAGAGAAGTATACCGGAAACCGCCAATTGTTGGACAGGATGATATCGTCCAGCATCATCGAGGCCACCTTCATCGTCTGTCCCTGATACGCCATCGGAATCAGCCAGGTCTGGCGCTTGCGGGCGCGATCGTTGAACGTTTTATCCGGCTTGACGATCTCCGTGCCGTCCGGCAGGGTGTACGGATTCCAGAGAATCTGGTCGTCCTCCAGCGAAATCGGAACGTTTTGGAAATGCTTCAACTGCCAGTTGTACCAGTCGGTGTTGAGCAGCGAGAAATTGACCACGCGGACATCCCGGCGGAAGTCATAGACCGCTTGTATGCCCCACAGGGGAAAGGTATCGTTATCGCCGGAGGTGAACAGGATGGCATCCTTTTCGCAGGAGGCCAGCATGTTATAGGCATAGTCATACGCCATGCGGTTCCGCGAACGGTCATTGGTGTAATAATTGGCCTGGATCGGCACGATGGTCGTCAACACCAGCACCAGAGAGGTCATGACCGCCAGCCGCTGATTGCGGAATCCCAGCTTCTGGCCGTACCTGCGCACCGCCTCCATGACCGCCCCCATGCCGAGGCCGATCACCATGCCGAACAAGACAAAGGCCGGGTTAAAGAAATAGTCTCGGTCGCGGACTTCCTGGTAGGCGTCACCCGTGGCCTCACTGAAGCGGGTGCCGTCGGCGAAATTCATGTATACCACCATCCCGACCGAGGCGACAATGACAAACGCGATCAGTATGTACCCCCGCGATGGATTTTTCTGAGCCAGGACCGCCAAGCCGTACAGGCCGATGAGGAAGAACAGCGGAAAGGTCGAGCTGCTGGAATATTGCTCTTTGAAAAATCCCCAATATCCCATTCGGGCGTGGTCGCCCAATTGGTTGCCCCAGGAGCCGCGCCGCTCAAACATGCGCTCGGTCATCGCCATGCTGCCGTATTGCTTCCGATCCAGGAAGTCGACAAAAGTTTGGAAGCTCCGGGAGGGAGTGTTTTCATCAATCAACGGATGCTGGGCCGAGCGGATCGGAATATAGAGGTGAACCGACCAGCCCAGCGCCCCTGCCAATACCATGAGCATCGCCAACCGCCATAAGCCGGTCCGCTTGACAATAAACATGATCACGGTGATCACCAGCCCGGCCACCATGGCAATCATGAAGGACTTAAAGTCGCTCATGATCGGCAAAATAGAGGCGAAGGCGATCGCCACCGGCCAATAGATCTTCTGCCGCAGATAGATGGCCAGGGCGATGATGAGTATCCCGGTGATGGCCAAAAACACCTTGTACATGCCATAACTGGTCGACAGCACCATGATCAGCAGAACCTCGAAGACGATGAATCCGGCCACGATCGCCCAGTCGGTCCGGGTCGTGTCCTCCTTCAGGCACATGAAGATGACCACAAATGGAATCACCAGAAAAACCGTCAAGTGCAGTCCGACCGAGAACATGGCCAGAAAGCTGACCAGGATAGCGATCCGTTGACCCGCGGCATCATAGCGATGATCAAACCAGCGCAGCGCCAGCCAGAACATGATCAGCATGAGCGCCATAGACAAGCTGTAGACCTCCGCCTCCACGGAGTTGCCCCACTGGGTGCGCCCAAAGGCCATGAACATGGCGCCGATAAACCCGGAAGCATAAGCGATGTACCGCCCCAGGGACTGCTCTTCTTTCCCCTTGTACCAACTCATAATCAGTTTGACGATAATCAGGTAGGCAAATAAGGCAGCGCAGGAGGAGGCCAGCACGGACATGAGGTTGATTCGGAAGGCAACGTCCTCGACCAGATGCAGGATATCGAAGGCGCGCCCGATCAGGACGAAGACCGGTGAACCCGGTGGATGGGGATTCCCCAACAAATGGGCGCATGCGACAAACTCCCCACAATCCCAGTAACTGATAGTCCGGGAAACGGTTAGGTACAAAATAATGAAGGTGACAAAGGTTGTCAGGCTGGCGACCAGAACGTTAATCCGATCGAAGCCGTCATTCCACCCCTTGACGGTTTGGTCCACAATGACCTCCTAAAGAATGCTGACTCATCGTCGATATGTATACACAGACGGCCAACGTTGGCTCCCTTAATAATGGGGTAAATATATAGTTTAGTTGGCATTAGACAAGTCTTTTCTGGATTGAACCCGCACGCCGGGTCACGGTCATGGAGGTTGCTATGCTGTTTTGGTGTATGCTTCTGTTCCTGCTGGGAATTGCCGCCTTTTTGGACGCCATTTTCAACTATGGTGAAATATTCCGCAAGATCAATTCGGTGCTGTTTCTTCTGATCTCCTTGGCGCTTCTGGTCCGTACGACCACGAAGATCAAAGCGGCCAAGATCGAGGGCTAGGAGAAGCGGGTCGTCGATCTGGAACGGAAAGTGGCCTCAATGAGTCGGCCCGCGGAAAAAACGCCCTATTGACCGAATGGCCGACGCCGTGCCGCGCGTCGGCTAACTTTGCTTCGACGACGGGTTCCGGCGGAGCAGCTCTCTGATCTCCGCCGCGAAGGGGTAGGTGGCGAACTTCTCCAGCAATTCCCGGTAAAGAGTCATCGCCCGTTCCCGGTCGGAGGGCATTTGCCAGAGAATGTCAGCTTTCAGTTTCATCCCAAACGGCACATAATACGACTCGGGGTATAGCGCTGTCAGGCTGTCGGCGGCAGCTATTGCTTCGTCCTTTCGGTCGTGATCACGGTACATTTCTCCGAGATGCAAATAGGCTAACGGCGCCAGCGACGGCACCTGAACCCGGCATATTTTTATCAGATAATGCTCCAGCGAATCGGCTTGATTGATTTTCCGGTAATACTCGGCTGCCCCAAACAGGTCCAACTGCTTGGGGGCCTGCTCCTGCGTCTCGCTGAGGATCAGGCTGTACTGGATGGCATCGTTGACATAGAGCCCGTGAGGATATCGATTGATCAGCCGTCGAAATCGGGCGCCGGCTTCTTCGTATGATCCCTTATAAAGGTTCGCCTGGGCCAGCAGGAACTCGGCCTCTTCGGCCAGATCCTCCTGGCCTTCGCGGTCGACCAACGTCTGATACAGGGCAACGGCGGAATCGAAATTCCGCTGATGAACATAGATGTCGGCCAGGCCCAGCAGCGCCTCTGAATCAAAGCGGGTCCCGGGGGCGCTGCGATGCACCTCGCCGAGATGATCCCTGGCCGCCGCCGGATCATTCAGGTAATCTTTAAGCAATTGGCCCAGTCGCAGATGCGCTTCGATCCGAGCCGACGTTCGATCCTGATTATCCAGAATTGCCGTCAGCACCGAGCCGGCATCACGGTATCGGCCGAGCGACGTGTATCCCTCGGCCATGAGAAACCGGGCCGGGGTGGCCAATCCCGATTCAGGATATCGCCGCAAAAAATATTCACCGGCCTGGACTGCATAGTCGAAACGCTCGCGCCGGATGCACTCTTGCATGAAATAAAGAACGTCGGAACCGGACCCCTGATCGAGGCTGTCGCGGAGCAGGAAGAAGGCGAAGGCGTCGGGATACCGTCCCCGCTCCATGAGGATTTGCCCGTACATCTTCAACAGCCGCGGATTCGGCTGGCCCTGGAGACGGGCTCCAAGGACCGCCATGACGGTATCGCCCGCCTCGCCATACTGAATCAGGGCGATGATCTTATTTTCGGCGTCGCGGGCCGTCACGGTGTCCTGTTCCAAGTAGTTCAGGTATTCCTCGGTCGCCCGACGGTACTGACGTTGGGTCGCCAAGGCGTCGCCCATCGGCCCGGCCATAAGATCGGAGCGGCCGAAGCGAATGCGCATGGAATCAATAAACTCGGCCTCCATACGGTACTGGCCCAGGCGTTGGTAAGTCTCGGCGATTTCGGTCAGCATGTCTGTCAGGCCCCCGACATAATCGGCGGCCCGGAAGAAATAGATCTTGGCCGAATCGGCGCTTCCTGACAGCAAATGGGCCCGCCCCAGGTCGCGATACAGCGAATAGCCGGGCGGTTCGGTGGCGGCCCGACGGTTCAGGAGAATCAGCAGCCGTCCGTAATCCTGGAGGTTCTCGTAGCAGGTGGCCAGGAGCATCGCCGCTTGCTGATAGGCCGGCGCTTTTTCCAGGACGGCCTCCAGCACGGCCGCGGCACGGGTAAAATCCCCCATGCGCATCAGGCGCTCGGCCTGCTCAAGCGGAGACGACTTGCGGGGGGGGGAGCCGGCCGTGGGATCGATGATTATGATCCCGCCGCTATCGATCGGCGGCTGTGCCGCCGCCGGAAGCGCCGCCGCCACCATCAATACCAGCAAAGCCCCGATGGCTACCGTCTTATTCGTGACCGGTCCCATTCTGATTGAAATTCGAAAGCGCCTTGAAATAGGCCTTGATCTGCTGTTCGTACTGACGCGGATATCCCTCCTGAAGGCTCCGCTGCAGTCGGTCCTGCAAGGTTTCGTTCAGACGACTATCGGTCCCTTCCAAGGGACCCGGCGACGCCCTCAAGATATCGTCGGCGGTGGTGGCTTTTCGTTCCTCGGCATAGTCGCGTCGGGTGAGCGATTTCTGCAAATCAAGCATCCGGGAGTAAACCTTTAACTGCCGGTCGAACAATTCCTGTCCGGCCTGCCCCTGGTCGAGCATTTCTTCGATTCGTCGGGCTTCGTCACCAAGCGCGTCGAGCCGCCCCAGTATCTCGCGGCGGTCGCCGAATTCCGCCTGGAGTTCCTGAATCGACTTGCGGACGGCATTTTGTTCCGAGGCCAGCTTCCGTAACGCCTCCCGCTGACTGGGCGATAATGACTCGCCCGGTTTGGAACAGGCCCCCTTGGTCTCCGTATTAATCTGATTTTGCTTCTGGCAGAGCGACTGCAGCTTCTGTGAATTCTTGTTGCAGGAGCCGCCCTTGTTGCACTGCTTTTGCTCGTCCAGGCCGTCCAGCAGGCGGGTTGAGGCGCGGTTGAGGTTATACATGGCGTCGCGCTGCTGGGTCTGGGCCGACCGGCCGCGGCGATCGCTCAGGCTGTTGCAAGCCCCATTCATCTCCTGCTGGCTCTGGTTCAAGTACGACATGACCTCGGCTCCCAAAAACGGCGAGCGTTTGGCCAGGTCATTGGCCCGCTGCAACAGCCCACCGACCGCCTCACGCAGCACCTGTTGTTCGGCCGCCAGCTGGGACAGCGCGTTGGGAGGCGGGTCGCCGCGGCCGCCCTGGGTGTAAATATCTTCCTGCTTCTGAGAGAGATAGTTGGCGTCGTTGATCGTCTTGCGTATCTGGTTGGCCAGCTCTTCTCCTTCACGGTCGGACAGCTCACTGATAATGGTGCGCATCTCGTCCACCAGCGATTCCAGCTTGGATGATGACGCCTGGCCCGACTTCAGCGCCGGAGCCTGTCTGCTCTCATTGAGCGCGACTGCCATCTGGCTCATATCCGCCGCCGCCTGATTTTCCTCAACCGCCTGCCCGAAACGCTTATGCTTTTCCGAGTCGCTGTAGGGGGATGTGCTCAGCATCTTCTGCAGTCGTCCGGCCTCATCCTTAAGAGCCGCCATCTGCGTCTGCAACTGTTGCTCGCGTTGGGCCTGGCGACCGAAGCCGTCGCGCACCGGCGCCTCCTCCGTTTCGACGTTGACCCGATTCTGCTCCAGGAGCATCTCCTCGGCCATCTTCAGCATGGCCGACATCGTCTGCTGTATCTGCAGCCGTTTCAGCAATTCGATCGTCCGCTCCAGCCGTTTGAGCATCTCCTCTTGCGTCAGCTGCGCTTCCTCCAGCGCCTTCTTCAAGTCCTCCTCGCTCATCTCCTTGAGCGCATCCTGCAGCTTCTTCAGGGCCTCTTTCATCTGCGGCGTGGCGATCTCGCTGAACAGCTTTTGCAGCTCCATCATCTTCTGCAGAATCTGCTCCGACACCAGGTTGTTCTTGTCCATCTTCTGCAGCGAGGCCTGCATCTCGCGCGCCATCTCTTCCAGCCGATCCACGGTCTTCTGCTGCTGAGCAGCCAGGTTCTCCATCTCTTTCTTGCTCTGCCAATCCATCTTCTGGTTGGTTTTCATCTCCCGCACCATCTGATCGAGCTTCTGGGTCATCTCTTTCTGCTCCTGCAGAATCCGCTCCGATTCGGTCAGGCGACTGTCCTGATCGGTCTGGGCGTCCTTGACAATCTCATCGATCGAGGGCAGTCGGGCGGCATATACGCGGGTCGCGGTCACCTTGGGGCCGGATACTTTGTCATTGTCGGCCAGTTCGAAATGGTACAGAACATAGTCCGAGGGAAGCAGGTCGAATCCCTCCATATCCCAGTTGAACGTTACCTCGCCGTCGATCTGCAGCCTGGCCGGGAAATTGATGACGGCGACGTTGTCGGCCCCCTTGCGCCCACCCGATACGATTTGGTATTTAAGCACCAGGGAAGAGAACCCGTAATCGTCGGTTATGTGCAGCTTGAACGGTATCAGCATACTCTCATCAAGGTTAAGATCAAAGCCGGGGAAAAGAACGTCGATCACGGGATACTCATCCGGCACCGCCGTCACGGTATAGGCGATCGGATCCGGGTTCTGTTCCCCCTGACGGTCATGCACCAGGACATAATAGGTAAAGTCCTTGGAAAGGGTGAAACCGGAGGTCGCCCGGGGCCCGGCGCAGGTCATCGTCTGATGCAGGGAATCGTCGATGACCAACTCCCCCTGAGCGATATCGCGGTTGGCCCCGATCTCAAGGCTGACCCGGCTGCCGACCAACGCCGCAAATGAGCCGGTGTTCTCATCCAGGTGGAGTGATTCCAGCCGAGTATAGGGAGGGTAATCGATCGTGACTTTGAGGCTCGTCACGCGCGGCCGATCGACAACCTCAATGCGGTACGGCTGCGACTGGATGTCGCCGGCCGTGACATAATAATCCAACGACCGCCGCACCTGCTTGAGGGTAATGGCAAAGGGGAGCGAATCGCGCAATGTCACCACCGGCCGGCCGTTGCGATCCAGGGCGAGCTTTTCGTTCTGCCAGCGGCCGTCGACGAAGCGGTAATGAACACTCACCTCGGCCGGCAATCCGCGACCGACCAGAACCCCGCCTAGTTCGATATCGCTGTATTTGACCCGCTCGACGTTGCCGGGTACGACCGTCAGTGAAAATCCGGGGGGAGGAGCCACCAGCGTCGTCGGCTGGGAGTAGACGTCAATCGCCGTCGAAAAGAACCCGGGAATCAACAGCCCCAAAGCGACCGCCAGGGCCGTCACCAGCAGGCCCCCGCGCAACTTGCGATACAATGGATAGCCGGAGACGATTTCAGTGAAGTCGATCCGGCCGGCCAGCTCCGCCGCCTGAAGGCCGGTCAGCTCGATCAACGCCTTGGAAAAGTTGGTCCGGTCCAGATTAAGGTGACGGAATTGGAGCGCCGCCACCAGCCGTCCCTTCAGCTCGGGATGGTTCTTTTCAATCTGCAGGGCAGCGGGGATCAGGCCCTTTTCCAGCCGTAACGGCACCACCGAATATTTATGTACGGCATATCCCAGAAGACCCAGACTGCCGGCCAGGAGCGCCAGCTTGATCGCCACCGGCAGGACAAACAGCGCCGCCAGCGACGACAAAAGCAGCACCAATCCCAGACCGGTTGAAAGCCAAGCCGTGATTCCGGCGGCGGCCAGCACGGCCCGCTTCTGGCCGATTGCCCTTCTAAGCCTTTTCTCGAGTTGCAGCAGTTCGTCCATCGTCTTCCCCGGTAGTCCTGACCTGTACTATGTAGGACGGCATCCAGCAGGTAACAGTTTAGTGCGTCAACGAATATGCTACGATATTCAAGCCCATCTTGAGAGCATCCAAACGCTTTTCCGGCGGGTCATTATGCACGTGCGGGTCCTCCCAGCCGTCGCCGATATCCGATTCCTGGAGATAATAGACCACCAGCCGTCCGTCGACAATGATTCCCCAGCCGCTGGCCGGCTTCTTGTCATGCTCGTGAATCTTCGGTGGCCCGTTCGGAAAGTCATAATACGAATGGTAGATCGGATGGTCGTACGGTATTTCTTCAAACTTCTTCTCCGGAAACAGCGACGCCACCGCCTGGCGCACCGATTTATCCATCCCGTAGGAATCGTTGATGAACAAAAACCCGCCCGCCTGCAGATAGCGCCGAAGCCGATCGATTTCCGCCTCGCTGAATTTGATCGTGCCGTGGCCGGTGGCAAAAAGGAACGGACAGGCAAATAACTGCTCATCCTCGATCTTGACCCGCTTCTCCTCCATGTTGATCGGCCAGCCGGTTTGCTCCTTGATGAATTGCAGCAGGTTCGGGATAGCCGAACTTCCCCAGTACCAGTCACCGCCGCCGCCATAGTCGAGACGGGTCACCGAAAGGGCATAGGGATTGGTCTTGTCCACCGTCTCGGACCTGGCCGGGGGAGCCATTAGCCTTGGAAGGACCGGTGCCGGCTCCTGCTCCTGGGCCATAGTTGCCGTTGCGATAAGCGCCAAACCGGCCAAAATCAGGCGTTTCATACCCATTCCATATTATACTACATTTCTGAAATTTCCGGCCCAAAAAAGAGGCCTCCGGAGCAGATTCTCCACTGGGCGGCTATACCGCGGCGCCGGCGACGGTTTTTATTGCGTCCCAAGGGGGGCGACCGTTAATTTGACGTCAGCGACAATGAAAATCATCAGATAGAAAAGGGAGATTACCATGCCGTTAGCGTCCTTAATCAAGATGTATGAGCGGGCCAACAAGGAACGATATGCCATACCGCAGTTCAATGTCAACAACCTGGAATTTATCCAGGCTGCTCTGGAAGTGGCCGAGGAACTGAAGGCGCCGGTCATTCTGGCGGCCTCGACCTCGGCGATCAAGTATGCCGGGATCGAATACCTGATGGCGATGGTCAAGGCCGGGTCGGCCAAGATGACCGCGCCGGTCGCCATCCATCTGGACCATGGCGCCAAGCTGGAAGACGCCAAGATGTGTATCGACGCCGGGTTCAACTCGGTCATGATCGATGCCTCCAAGGAACCGCTGGACGGCAACATCCGGGTCACCAAGGAAGTGGTCGCCATCGCCAAGGCCACGGGGGTCTGCGTCGAGGCCGAACTGGGCCGCCTGGGCGGGATCGAGGACGAGGTCAACGTCGACGCTTCCGAGGCATTTTTGACCGACCCGGCCGAGGCCGAGCGGTTCGTCCGGGAGTCCGGCTGCCACGCCCTGGCGGTGGCGGTCGGGACCAGCCACGGGGCGTACAAGTTCAAGCATGAGCCGAAGCTGGCCATGGACCGGATCACCGATATCAAGAAGCGGACCGGGATCGCGCTGGGGCTGCACGGCGCCAGCGGCGTCGGCAAGGAGCTGCTGGATAAGGCCGCCAAGTACGGCGCCCAACTGCCCGGCGCCATGGGAGTGCCGGACGCGGCCTATCGGGATGCCGTGGCGCGCGGGATCAACAAGATCAATATCGACACCGACCTGCGGCTGGCGTTCATGGGCTCCTTGCGGGAGACGTTGGCGACCAAGCCGAGCGAGTTTGACCCGCGCAAACTTCTTGGCCCGGCCAAAGAGGCGGTCAAGGAACAGATGCGGGACAAGATCAGGCTCTTCGGCTGCGCCGGCAAGGGGTGACAGGTCGACGACCTGGGCGGCAGGAAGGGGTTCCTGCCGTCGCAGGTGCACCCAGAGCACCGATTCTTATGGTAGGGGCGCGGTTTCCGCGCCCGCGGCGGTTTGCCAAGCCTGGCCCCTACACTTGGACCGCCAATTTTTGCGGTAGGGGCGCGCGGCGCGCGCCCGGAAAACCAAATGATCGCAAGTGCAACCGGCGCCTTGCCCGAAAATCTCAAGATCTGATCGGATTCGCGCTTGGGCCTTTCAGGTTATCGCTTTGGCCGCGGCGCCCGTTTTTTGGGAGGATTGCCGTGTATCAGATGGACGGTCATATATGCCGTGAACGTATGATAAGCGTTAATGCCCTCGTATCTTGGCAAATACGCAACATTGAGTGTGACAAATTTAACAGTGTATGAGGCCATGGGAACTATCGCCACTATGCCACTGCCCCCGTTGATTGAATTGGTTTTATAGATTCCGGCGTTCAAGCCAAGGCGAAACTGTCTCCATGTCCGAAACATGTACCCTGTGGAAAGATATGTGGCTCTATTCCTAAATGTATCTTTGAAGAACCCACCTTCGAGGAAAAACGTACCGCTGGAACTGCCCCCAAAGCTCGCCCGTACCCCAAAACCCGGATTGAATTCGTTTAGGTTATCCCTGTGCTGATTTATGTCAAGGATATGATATGATATTCCATACAAATTTATTCCCAGAGTATTTGCCTGAACCGTTGATACGGCGGGTATAAGGCCAAGGAACGCCACGGTTACCATTGCCAAAATATACCGCGATTTCCTCTTCAAAAGATTGCCGGATGGTTCCAGATTTGGATTCGCCATGGAATCCTCCCCCTATGTGAACGACGATGCGAATCAGCCGTAATAAGATAAACCAACCCTATGACTTTTTCACATTACCACGGACGCGTTGGTGATATGGTGCCTAATCTCAATATAGCAGTCTCAGCACCCGGTGTCAAGTCATCCGGCAGCTCTCCCGTAGTGGAAAGGGGGGAGAGCGCCGGGTGGCGCCCTCTTTGAAATTCAGTCATTTCCACGGGTTGCACCCCCAAGCGGCACGCTTGGGGGCGGGCTGGTCCGATCGGGAAAACAAGTTGTAGGTCAGGCCGCTTGCGGCCTGATGCCCAACTGCCGGGTTTCTTGTCCCGCCGTATGACAGGCCTCCGAACCCGATCTACTTGGTTGTAACATTATCGGGCTTTGTCTGTCCGATAGAAATATTGAGCCGGCTTTGCCATAGGATGGGCGAAAGTTGATGAAACCGCGAAATCCGTTAGTCGTTCTGGTTTGGAGCTTCGGCCTATACATTCTGATCCATACAACTCAATACGTCGGCTACCTGGTTGCTTCTGCTCTTAGTGGGGCTTCCTTTGAGTCAATCATCAGCGGCAAATTCTCCAGCCATCTTACCCTGTTCGGTCAGGGAATAACAGCCGCCGTCTTGGGGATTCCGTTCACGTTTCTGGTCGCCAAATTCATGTGGAGAAGACCGTGGAGTTGGGTGCGCCTGCATTTCGATATCAAGCGTTTTTCCCATGGATGTCTCTTCGGCGTCGGCATGGCAATCGCTGACTTGCTGGCGGTTGGGCTGCTTGGAGACATTCATGTTGCGGCGACACCCGGCAGATTTACGGGGGGAGAACTCGTCTCCATCATACTTGGATCATTGGGCTGGGTTGCCTTCATCGCAATTCTAGAAGAATTCATCTTTCGAGGAATAGCGGTTCGAGAGTGGGCCGCCAGGTGGGGATGGCCCATCGCAACTCTGCTCGGAGGATTCTACTTCGCGGCGGCACATATTATTGGATTGCTCCCCAATGTCGATGCCGTCGGCGTTCTGTGGATTGCCCTGGCCGCCGTCGTCGGAACGCTTCTGTTCGTGGCCCTGTATGTGCGAAGCAAGTCACTATGGCTTCCAATTGGTTTTCATGCCGGATGGAATCTGAGCCTGAACACTTTGTTCGGTACAATCATGAGCGGCCAGGATTCACCGTACGGTTTGTTCACCGTACAAATATCCGGACCGGGTTTGGTCACGGGCGGAGTGTTCGGGATAGAAGCATCAGTGGTGGTAATGGCCATTTCGATAATCACAGCCCTGCTGATATTGCGGTATTCAAGAACGGGCAAGCCCCATCTTATGGACTCTGAACTTGATGCAGACTGCCCCGGCCCGGCGGGGC
>CAZPEV010000001.1:6546-24775 GCA_964585635.1 uncultured Ignavibacteriales bacterium | reverse complement strand
CAATGGTGCGCGGGCCGGTGTTCAGAGTTGTAGGTCAGGCCGCTTGCGCCGGGTGCGCCCTCTTTGAAATTCAATCATTCCCACGGGTGGCACCCCCAAGCGGCACGCTTGGGGGTGGCAGTCCGTCCTCCTCGGTTTGCTGAAAGGCCTCACCTGCATTGTCGCTACAGGCGTCGCAAGACCGATCGGAAAAACAAGGGGTCTACCGCCGTAGAGATAAGAAAGCAGGCGTGTGCCACGTGCCCGCGACGGTGACAAGGCCCTCAATTCCCCCGCTGTTTCCCGCACCAAATCGCTACAAAATCGCTGCAGTTGCTTCGCCCGCCCCCTTATATGGAGGAACTATTATGTCTACGGGTATGCCCAAAGCTGAACCTCAACTCCCGGCAAACCGGAATTGCCGTAACCTCAAATTATTCAACGAGAAAAGGCAGACCACTAAGAAAACGAACGAACGAACCCATTTTCCCCGTATCGTCAAGAATAGTAACCGGTTATCAGGGAATTCGTCTAAAAAGGGTACTGCCGCATTTATTTTTCAGGAAGAATGCCCCAGTCTACTTCATCTGCTCCAGGTGCAACGTGATCGACGCCAACTCGGGAATATCCCTCCGCAGCCGCTGCTCGACATCCTCGGAGATGCCGTGGGTCCGCTCCAGCGGCAGGTGGCCGTCCATCCGCATGTCGGCCGACAATGCCAGCCCGTTCGCCTGCGACGTCAACACGATATTGTGGCAGTCGGCCACGCCCGAAACCGACTCCACGATTTCTTTAACCCGCATGGAAATGCCGGTCATGTCATACAAATGCCGGGGCGCCGACGGCCCGGTCTTGTACGGCTCGGTATGAATGGCGGCCTTTTTCAGGTCGGGAATGGTTTCATGAAGCTTCTTGCTGACCTCCGAGGCCTTATGATGCGCCTCCTCCAGGCTGATCTCTCCCGGCATCTCGATATGCATGGAGATAAAGACGCCGTCCTCATCGTGTCGGATAATCAAATGGTGCACGGCCAATCCGAAAGATGAGGCCACAAAATTGACCGCATCGGCCACCTGCTCCGATTCCGCCGAGGTCGGGATCATGGTAAAGATCACGTCGGTTTGCGGCAGGCGATGATGCAACTCCTGCCGCAGCCGCTCACCCAGCTCATCCGCCCGGCCGAAAGTCAGCATCCGGTCGACGCTGAGCGACATCTCGGCAAACGTCATCCGGCCGTCGCTCCGCAGGCGGATTTGGTCGATCCCCAAAATCTCCGGGAAGCTTCCGACCGTCTCCCGGATGATCTCCTCGGCCTGGCTGGGCGCGCGGTCCAGCAGGACGTCGATGGCGCGCTTCGCCAAACGGGCGGCGATGACCACGATGAACAGGGAGACGACGATGGCCGCGATCGGATCGGCCTTGGTGAAGCCGAACTGCACCGCGAACAGTCCGAACAGCACCACCGACGACACGTAGATGTCGGAGGAAAAATGCAACGCGTCGGCGGCCAAGGCCTGGCTGCTGTACTTTTTGGCGACCCGGCGCAGCACCCGCACCCTGGAGAAGTCGACGATAATCGACCCGATCACGACCGCAAAGGCCCAGATATTAAGCTCCAGGGCAATAGTCGGGGCGAGCAAGCGATGGATGGCCTCGAAGACAATCCAGACGCAGGCTCCCAACAGGAAGATGATTTGCAGCAGGGCGCCCAGCGATTCCACCTTGCCGTGGCCGTAATGGTGATCGATGTCGGCCGGCTTATCGGATATTCGGACGGAGAAATAGGTAATGATCGAGGCCCCCATGTCGAGCAACGAATGGGCGGCGTCGGTCAGAATCGCCAGCGATCCGGTGATCAGCCCCACCGTCGTCTTGGCCGTGATCAAACCGACGGCGGCCAGAATAGAGTACAGAGCCGCCGAGCGCTTTTCTTTTCCTGCCTCGTTCATACGTGGTTCATACACCTGATAGCAAAACCATCCCTGTAATGGGGCAATGTACACGATAAGGGGGGCCGCCGCAAAGGAATTTCCGGCCCTGACGGTAGATTGCAATGGCTGTCTAACGGAGCGAGGGATTGCCGGAGATGACTACGGAGCGCTGGTTATCCGACCGCCACCGCGGCTGTTTCGGGCACCTCGTGGGTGATCGGCAGGTCGATGGTGAAGACCGTCTCCTGGCCCTCGATGGAATCGACCGCGATACGGCCGGCATGCTTGTCGATGATGCTCTTGCAGACCACCAACCCAATGCCATGACCCGAATCCTTGGTGGTGAATTTCTCGCGGAACATCTTGCGCCGCTCCGGCTCGGGGATTCCAGCCCCGGAGTCCTTGACCGTGAGGCGAATCATGTCGTCGGAAAGGCGCTCGGTCTTGATTTCGATACGCTTGACGGCGGCTTTGGTCAGGGCGTCGGCGGCATTATTCAACAGGTTGTAGAGAACCTGTTCGATCAAGCCCTGGTCGATTTCCGTTTCCAGCACCGGGCAATTGGACGTGACCTCGATGGTGATTTCGCGGAAGCGTTTCTGCGGGCGGAGAAATTCCACAATCCGCTGCAGAAGGGCGTTGATATCGGTTTTGGCAAAGGTCGCCTTGGTCAGCGAGGAATAATCCATCAACCCCTTGGTGAAGCGGTTGATCTTTTCCAGGTGATCTTGAATGGAGTCGATAAACCGGTCCAATCCCTCCGTGACTCCCTTTTGGATGCGGAGGTTCATCAACTGGAAATTGGCCACGACGACGCCGAGGTAGTTGTTCAGTTCATGGCCGATCTCCGCCGACATCTGGCCGCGGGTGGCCATTTTTTCCATCTGCAAGGTCTGGTCCTGCAGGTGCTCCAGCCGGCGGTACGCTTCACGGGAATCCTCGAGGAGTTGCAGGTTTTCCAGAGAAATCGCCAGCTGGCTGGAAATGAAATCGAGGAATTGGATATCGGAGCTTTTCAGCTCGTAACCGGCCGCGCCATGAAAGAGGGTGATGAATCCCAGGGGCTTCTCGGCCCGGATGAGCGGCACGATCACCGCGGCGCGGGATCGGGCCGACCGTTCCGGCAGGAGCCGCTCACGGTAGGCCTGAAACGCCGACAGCCCGTAGAGCGGATGGTTGATTTCCTGATCCATCAGGAAGGGCGTCCGGGGCAGGGAGATCATCTCCCACTCCTCGGGGGGGAGAGCCAGCCGCGAGATATCCTCGGCCGCGCCCGATTGCCGCGTGGCCTGGATAATCGTCAGCTCCTCATCATGCCGATCGTAATATGCCGCAATACCGGCCTCGGCGCTGCTCTGGATGATGCCGAACGACAACGACAACTGCAAAAGCGAGGTCAGATCGCCCGAGGCGTACATCAGGTTGGACAGGTCGGCGATTTTGTTCAGCTCCTGCGACAAGGTCGCCTCGGTGGCGCTCTGCTTCTGCTGCACCGCCCGGGCAATGGCCTGCCGGATCTCCGAGAGCTCGAACGGCTTCATGATGTAGTCGTAGGCCCCCTCCTTGATCGCCTGCTTGGCGGTGTCGAGGTTGGCGTACCCGGTCATGAATATGACGCCGATGGTCGGCGCGATACGGTGAATTTCCTTGGTCAACTCGATGCCGTTCATCTCGGGCATGCGGATGTCGGTCAAGACAAAGTCGAAGTATTTGTGCTTGATCAGCTCGATCGCGGCGTGAGCGGACAGCGTCGTGGTGACGCTGTGTCCCTCGTCGGTCAGCGTGTCCTCGACCAGATTGAGAACGATTTGCTCATCGTCGACGACCAAGATGCTGACGCCGCCGCTGCGCTGACTATCGTCCATGGATGGCCATTCCGTGCTTTATGTGCCGAATCAGACTGCGCAGTTCGTTGAGATCGAACGGCTTCTGCAGGCAGCAGAGGGCTCCCTCGTCGTGGGCCTGGGCCGCCAGTCGGTCCGGATAGCTGTCGGTGACGATGATCTTCGCGGTCGGCCTTTGACCGATGATGGTGCGGACCGTCTCCAGGCCGTTCATCTTCGGCATGTGCACGTCACAGATGATGGCCAGGTAATCGTGGCCGGCAGCCAGCGCGATTCCGGCCTCGCCGTCGACCGCCGTGTCGACGGCGTACCCTTCGTCGGTCAAGACTTCCACCAGCATCTCGCGGATGATGGGGGAATCATCGACGACCAGGACCCGTTCCCGGTCGCCCCCGGGAAAATGTTGGTCAGGGGTGCCCATAGTTACCCTCAAGGCATTTGCCGACTTCCCCGCGAAGTTGGGCGATGGTAAACGGCTTCGACAAGAAGCCGTCCGCTCCCAGGCGGACGCATTCGTTGGCGATATCGAGGGAGGTGTAGCCGGTGATGACGATGATCGGAATCCGGGCGTCGAAGCGTTTGGCGAACTTGATAACCTCGTTGCCCCCCTTGATCGGCATCTTGATGTCGGTGATAATCAAATCCGGTCGCAGATCGGGGATTTTGTCGATCGCATCCTGGCCGTCCACGGCATGCTTGACCTCATAATCTTCCAGGACTTCGGACACGAAGTCGCGGATGATTTCCTCGTCGTCGGCCACAAGAATGCGCGCGCCTGGTTTCATGGTCAGCCGTGTTCTCCCACGCTGTTCAGGTGTGTACCATCCTGTGTATCGACCGGGGTCTCCGGTTTCTCCAGGGGGAGGATGATCGTGAAGGTCGTCCCGCAGCCGGGAACCGACTCCACCTTGATCTCGCCGCCGTGTTCCTTGATGATGCCATAGCTGACCGACAATCCCAGGCCGGTTCCTTTGCCGATGGCCTTGGTGGTAAAGAACGGCTCAAAGATATTTTTCTGTATCTCGGGCGGAATTCCGCAGCCGGTGTCGGTGAAGGCGATTTCAATGGCACCCGAGAACTCGCCCAGGCCGGGCGAATGGCGGCTGGTAATGATCAAATTGCCGCCGTTTTCCATGGCGTGCAGGGCGTTGATGATAATATTGGTGAAGACCTGCTGGAGCATGCCGGCATTCCCCTGCGACCGGGGAACGTTCGGCTGCAAATCGGTAACCATGGTCACCTTGTGCATGGTAAGCTGATGCTCGACCAGACTGATGGTCTCCAGCAGGACGCCGTTGATGTCGATCTCAGCCATGTCGATCTTCGCGGACGTCCGCGAAAACTTGAGCAGGTTCTGGACGATCGTCTTGCACCGCCGCGATTGGGCCTCGATGTCCCGAAGATGCTTTTTGAAGGATTCAAAATCCTTTTCGGTCGTATCCACGAACGGTTTGCGGGACATTTTTTCCAGCGTGTACTGGGCGTATCCCAGGATACCGCCCAGCGGGTTGTTCAACTCGTGGGCGACGCCGGCCGACAGTTGCCCCACGGCGGCCATCTTCTCCGACTGGATCAGTTGTCCCTGGGCGCTTTCCAGCGCCTGGGTCCGCTCGATAATCTTTTCTTCCAGGGTGCGGTTGTAGGTCTCAATTTCCTTCCGCGACTCCTTGAGCGACATGACCATGCTGTCGAAGGCCGAAGCCAGCTTGCCGATCTCGTCGGCGCGGCTGATCCCGACCTCCAGCGACAGATCTCCCTGGGCGATCTTCTCCGCCGCCCCCGCCAGGCGTTCGATCGGCTTGACCACCACCCGGACGAAGCCCACCGTCAACAGAATCGTGACGGTCATGACCACCAGGATGATGATGATCGCGGCGTGGACGTTGCGCGTGGCTTCGGCGAAGGTGGCCGAGACGGAAATGCCGATGCGAACGTTGCCGATGATTTCGGTCACCACCCGTCCCCGTGACCGGCCCACCGATCCCAGCGTTTCGCGCGAGACGATCGAACGGGTCGTCATGACCGGGTAACACAACTCATAGAAGTAGACGTCGGCCCCTTCCGGCGTGATGCGGCGAATGCCCAGGGAATCGGCGCTTGTGACCAGGGGCAGATTGGGCGGGATCAGGCCGTCATTGCGGACTTGGTCGGCCAGTACCTTGCCGTCCATGTTCTGGACGACGATGTAGGTGATATCCTCGGCCTGGGCGGTGGCGCCGATCAGTTCGTCCAGGATATCCTCGTTCTCGACGAAGACGCCATATTCGCAGTTGGCGGCCAGCACCTTGATCAGGGCCGAGCCTTTCTTGACCAAACCGGTTTCGGCCGTCTCGATATGCTTGGAGACGAGGTAATACGACAGCAACGTCCCGCTGGCCAGAATCGACAGGGAGATGATGATGATAAACTTCACCCGCAGGCTGACGTTGTTGAAGGCGCCCAGGAAGGTCATTTGATCACCTCCTTGGCGACGGCCAGCAAATCCTCGGGAATCTTGATCTTAATCCGTTCCGCGGTTTTTTCATTGTATGTAAAATAGATGAAGCCGGGCGTGGCCACCGGAATAGTGCCGGGGGCGGTGCCGTGCAGCACGCGGACGGCGATGTCGCCCGCCTGGCGGCCGATATCCTTGAAGTCAAAATCGAGCGAGAACAGCCCGCCCGCCTCGACCACCGACTGCGAGAACCCCATCAGCGGAATCTGGTAGCGCAGCGTCTGCAGAATGATATGTTTGGTCGATTGGGGGGTGAAGACGGTATGGTCGGCGACCGACCACAAAGCGTCGGCGACTTTGCATAGGGAGTCGATCGCGGCCGGAATCTCGCGCTCGTTGTCGACCCGCAAGGCGATTAGTTTGATGCCCAGTTGCCGGGCCGCGATGGCGGCCTGGCGGATGATGTTTTCCGTCTCCGATGAAAACAATATTCCCATGGTCTTGATTTGCCCCACCACCCGCTGAAAGTACTTGAACTGGATATCCGGCGGAATGTCGAGGGCGGCGCCGGTGATATTGCCCCCGGGATTGTCCAATGAGGCTACGAAGCCGGAGGCTTGCGGATTGATGACGGTGGCAAAGATAACCGGCTGCCCGGGAAAGGTCTTGGCGATGACTTCGGTCGCGTAGGAACCAATGGTCACAAAGAGGTCGGGCGTAAAGCCTTTCAGTGCGGCGACGGTGGTGCTGTCGGAGGCGGGATCGCCCCGCAAGAGCGCTTCCTGGTAGACCACGCCCAGGCCGTAACGGTCAATCGAGCTTTTGACGCCCTTGATGGTGCGGAGAGTGGCGGCTTCCTCATCGATGGCGATGATGGCGACTTTGCTGGCGGCGCGAGCAAAGTCGGTCCCGATTCCGATGAGCAGCATCGTCATCAGAACGACGGTTCCAACCGTTCTCAAGCCGTGGCGCAGGTGAGTGAGTGGTTTTGTCATTCTGGCCATATGTTCCGCAGCGGTCTAATTCACCAGTCCGTCAACCACAGTGCCCGTACGAGAACTTGTCACCGGGCGCGATCCGGGCACCGGCAGCACGCCGTATTTATCGACAATATCGACCGGATGGTGCGAATCTTGACCGGCAGGCCGTTTATTTAGGCCCTCGGCGCCTCTTTTCCAGAGGGGCGGCGGCCCCGGCCGGCGGCCATAAATGGCGGCGGGAAAACCCCTAAAGAAAATTTCTGAACGTCCGATAGCTTACACGAGAAATCCAAATGACGAGGGTAGCGCTCATCCAGTGATTACCACCTATCTATAGTCAGCAACGTGATCAGAGCGCGACGAGAATGGAGGAGTTGGGTTTGGTGACGTTACAGAGATTCAGGGTGCCGCTTTTGCTGGCCATGCTGGCGGCAATCATGTGGACACCGGCTCTGTCCAGCACGACAGGTAAGGTCGCTGGAACCGTGACCGATGCGGAAACGGGAGAGCAGTTGCCGGGAGCGACCGTCAAGGTCCAGGGGACGCAAATCGCCACCCAAACGGACTCGGACGGCGAATTCTACATTATTAATATGCCGGTGGGGAGCCATACCCTGACGGTCTCCATGATCGGGTACGAGACCGTTAATCTCACGGACATCCGGGTCCTGATGGATTTGACTACCCCGCTTGGCTTCAAGATCAAGAAAAGCCCCATCAATCTGAACAAGTCGGTGACCGTCGTGGCTCAGCGGCCGCTCATCCAGCGCGACAAGACATCGTCGGGAACGATTGTCACGCGCGATGAGCTGTCCTACCTGGCTGATTCGCGGACGGTCCTGCGGGTCATCTCCAATATGGCCGGAACGGTGTTGGATCGAAACGGCCAACTCCACGTCCGGGGTGGGCGCTATGGCGCCGTCACCTATTTCTTTGACGGCTTCTCGATTCAGGACCAGTTTACCGGCGACGCCGGCATCCGGATCGTGCCGGACGCTCTGGAAGAGCTCTCCCTGACCTCCGGCGGCCTGGCCCCGGAGTACGGCGAGGCGCTCTCCGGCGTGGTCAACGCCATTACCCGCGAGGGGAACGGCAATCTCCGGGGAAGGGTCAAATTTTATGACGGCGCGTCCCACCGCTACGACGTCAATACCGGTGAATACGGCGGCCTGACCTTTACCAATAACCGGTCGGTCGTCATGGATCTGTCGGGGCCGCTGTGGCGCCTCGGCGACCGCCAGACGACCTTTTTCAGCGCCGTGGAATTTTTGCGGGACGACGGGTATCTGCCCCACAATCGCAGCAAGCTCTTCTCGGGCGTGGGGAAAATCGTGCTGTTCCCGACCGCGAAGACCAAACTGGCGCTCAACGGGTCTTACTATTTCAACGATCATCAACGGTACGAACACCGTGATAATAATGCCATTTCCTATGACTTCAACCTTGATGGTCTGGGCAAGATTCAGGACAAGGCTTATCTGGTCGGGCTCAAGGGCAACTACAACAAGTCAGCCAATTCCGTCTTCTCGCTCAACCTCAACCGCTTCTACACCCATACCCGGCAGGCGCCGGAGCATCTGTTCGATCTCTATTGGAAGCAGTGGCCCGGATACGTCGAGGACAGCCTCGGCAACTACGATCCGACGCGGGGATACATTCATGACTCCAACTATAATGTCTCCCCGGACTACGCCTACATCGGATTCACCAGCGGCAACGACTATTACCCATACTATCTTGACCGCTCGACGGCCTACACCGGCGGCCGGGCGTCGTTCTTGTCTCAGGTCGACAAGTTCAACCAGCTCATGGTCGGGGGCGACTTGCGGCGCTACGAACTGAACTGGGACAACCGCCAGTTCTTCAATCCCAAGCCGTACGGCGAGACCTACTCGGCCTTCCCCTGGTACGGCGCCGCCTATGCCCAGGACAAGATCGAGCTGAACGATATGGTGGTCAACATCGGGTTGCGCTTCGACTACCTCTATTCCGACATGACCTATTGGCACGATCCGATCACCAAGGATTTCAAGAAGCAATCGACGCCGAAAGTGCAGTGGTCGCCGCGACTGGGCATTTCGCACCCGGTCAGCGAGAATTCGGTCCTGCACTTCAATTACGGCTATCTCTTCCAGCCGCCGCCGGCGCGATGGATGTACACCAACCTTCAGGCCGATCTGGAGACCGGCTTCCCACTCATCGGCAATCCCGACCTGAGTGCCGAGAAGACGATCTACTATGAATTGGGATGGACCCAATTGCTCAAAGACAACCTGCGCCTCAGCCTGACGACCTATTATCGGGACATTCAGGACATGATCGGCGCCCGGGAAGTGCTTGACGAGGACGGCAATCCCTATACCGTGTTTACGAATTCCGACTATGGCTCGGCCAAGGGAGTCGACCTAGCTCTGGAGACCATCAGTCGCGGCCATCTCAACTGGTCGGTCAACTACTCGTATATGATTGCCCGCGGCAACTCCTCCGATCCCCGGGAATGGTACTACGACTACTTCACGGTTGAGGACAACGATCGTCCGCCCCTGCCGACCCGCGAATACCCGCTGGCGTTCGACCAGCGCCATAATCTGACCGCGGTCTGGGACTTCCGGGTGCCGCGCGGCGAGCGTCTGACCGCTATGGGGCTGTCGCTGCCGAGCGCCTGGGGGATCAATCTCCTGGGTCATTACGGCTCCGGCCTGGCCTATAGCCGCACCGACAAGAACGGCAAGCGTGTCGGGCCGCTCAACGGTGAGCGGATGCCCTATACCCTTCGCTTCGACCTGCGCTTCAACAAGAATTTCTACCTCGCCCCGGGCAACAGCAGCTACGTCACGTTCTTTGTCGAGGCCGAGAACCTGTTCGATCGGCGCAACGTGATTGACGTCTACACGTCGACCGGTTCGCCGGACAACAACGGCCTCTTGGCCCTTAACGTCAACAGCCCGACCTACCAGCAGGAAAAGCTCTGGTACGAGTTGATGGCGCGCGACCCCCAGAATTATGATCTGCCGCGACAACTCCGTGTGGGGTTTGAATTCAATTTCTAATTGGTGGGAGCACAAAGGCATGACCATGAAACAGAACCTGATGATACCGGGGGCGCTGATCGCCGCGGTGCTGATCCTGTGGTGTGCCGCCGCCGCCTCGGCCCTTCCGCGATCGCCGCAGGTCCCCGCGCCCAGCGTCCGTGATCAGATCATCCACAACCGCGGGAACATCGCCACGACGGTGGACAACTATGGCTACATCGGCGGGTACACGTGGGCCGGACGGCCCTCGGGACGGTGGCCTGCCAACAGCACCCATGACTATTTGGCCGAAATGAAATTCTGGATCGGCGGGATCAGCCCTGCCGGCGATACCCTCCTGGCCAACACCGAGGATGATTTTAACCCCATGATCAACTGGGCGGCGGCCGCCAAGCCGACCGATATTCTCCTGTCCACCGACACCGCCCGGTATCCCTACGACCCCACCGATACGGTCGGAGCCGGGATCGGCTTCCCGGCCTATGGTTGGCGGGTCTGGGATGTCGTCGCGCGGGAGTGGGCCTATAATCAAGTTTACCACACCCTGTCGTCGAGCTACTTTCCGGGAGGACCGGTCAGCGTCCAGCAGTCGATCTGCCGCTTTTCGGATGATGGTCTCGGTGCCCCCGTCATGGGGCTGGAAATCACGCAGACGATCAATCAATGGAACTATACCGATATCCGCGACATCCTCTTTTTCACGCTGGAGATCACCAACGCCAGCAGCCAGGATTACCATGATGTCGCCCTGGGGATATACTGCGATTTTGACATCGGCGGCCCCGATCCGGCCACCGGCGAAAACGGCCGTCTGGGTGATCTGGTGGCGGTCGATACCGACCTCAATCTGGCCTGGACCTATGATGAAGACGGGTATGATCCCGGCTGGGGTCCGGGGGTCTCGGCGGGTGTCATGGGAACGGTCGTTTTGTCAACGCCCGGAGATATCGGCATGACCTCCTTCAATACCGGCCAGTGGGAGTTTCTGCCGCAGACCGACAAGGGGCGGTATAGCATGATCGACAACACCGAGTTCGACACTTCGCTGCCTCCCACCGATCAGTACTACGTCCAGGGCGTCCGGGGGATATCGCTTTCCGCCGGTCAGACCATTCGTATCGACTTTGCCCTGGTGGCGGCGCCCGACTCGGTCATTCTAAAGGATGTGGCGCAGAAGGCCAAAACTCTCTTCGCCAATAAAATGATTGCCTCCCGGCCGCCCGACGTCTCTCGCTCCAAGGCGACCGCCGGCGATCATTATGTCACCATCCATTGGAACGACGCCGCCGAAGAATCGGTCGATCCGGCGACCGGATCACACGACTTCAAAGGGTACAAGATTTTCCGTTCCACCGATCGCGGCCAGACCTGGGGATCGCTCAAAATCAACAGCGATTATTCCGTCGGCCCCGACTACGTTCCCCTGGCCATCTTCCTGCGGGACGACTTCGATCGGATCACCCATGCCTATACCGACCGCAACCTGGTCAACGGCATGGAATATTGGTACGCCGTTGTCTCCTTCGACAGCACCAGCCAGGAGTATGATTTCACCTCCGGCCGACCGGAGACGGCTCCCAACATCGTGCGGGTCTTCCCGCGAACCAATCCGCTGGGATATGTTTCCCCGCAAGGGAGCATCGCCCATGCTTATACCGGCTCCTGGAAGCCGGCCATGGATTCGGTGACGGTGTACACCGTCGATGAAAGCGCCGTAACCGGTCATGAATATCGCATCAGCTTCGTCGATGACTGCTTCACGACCTGGAATATGATCGACCTGACGACCGGCGACACCGTCCTGGCGAATCAGGATCAATTCGTAGGCGATCCCGGAACCTATCCGGTCTCCGACGGCCTTCAGATCGTCATAAGGAATCCGCGGGTACCGGATTCGCTTTACCAATCGGTCTTTGCCCTTCCGGAGCAAACCACCGTGATTCCACTGTTTATTCAGGAATTCGATCCGTCAGCCGGTTGTAACGTGAATTTCCGCAACGACATCGAGATGCGCTTCACCCCGGGTGGTTCGACCGCCTACGATTGGTTTACCGAGGGGCCCGTGACGACGCCGTTCGAGGTCTGGAACGTCACCACCAATACCCAGCTCGGCTTCTGGATCGCCGACTGGATGGGAGATGGACAGTGGACCTTTGCCGACACCGATTATATCATTTTGACCAATTATGATTACGACGGCGGCAATCCCCATCCCGAAGTTCTGGGTGAGTATCTGACCTGGATGTTGGCCCTCGACACCCGCGTGACGCCGACCGAAGGGGACGTTTTCCGGATCGCCGGGCCGCGTCTCATGTCGCCCGACGACGCCTTTGCCTTCTCCTCGCGCAAGATCATCGATGCGGAGGCGCGCCGCGACCTGCACACGGTCCGGGTGGTTCCCAATCCCTACCTGGGCAATGCGCGCTGGGAGACCCAGGAAGGCTCGCACAAGGTGCAGTTCACCAATCTTCCGGCGACGTGTTCCATCCGCATCTATACTCTGGCCGGTGAGTTGCTCAGCACCCTGGATCACACCAATGGCACCGGTACCGAAGACTGGAACCTGATGTCGCAGGCCTGGCGGGGAATTGCCGCCGGCGTCTATCTGTTTAACGTCGAAAGCGAGTTCGGCAATTTCACCGGCAAATTCGCCGTGGTCAAGTAAGGTCGGGGAGAATACCATGAAACAGGTTGTCATATACGGAATCGCAGTATTGATCGCCCTCAGCGGGGCGGCTGCCGCGGCCGATTTCGCCAAGGCCGGATCGGTCGGCGGCCAGTTTCTGAAAATCGCCGTCGGCTCCCGGTATCAGGGGCTGGGCGAGGCGTCCGTGGCGGTAGTCAACGACGCCTACAGTCTGTATTGGAATCCGGCCGGTTTGGCCAATATCGAGGGCAGCACCATCACCTTCACCAACGTCAACTGGGTGACTGATGTCGCCCTCAATTACATCAGCTTTGGCACCCGGATCGAAGACGCCGGCGTCATCGGTTTCTCAGCGGCGCTCATGACGATGGGCAATATGGAGATCACCACCGTCGATGCCCCCAATGGCACCGGCGAGATGTTCGGCGCCTCCAGTTTCGCCTTGACGGCCGGCTTCGCCCGCAATCTGACGACGCGACTGGCCTTCGGCGGATCGATCAAGTACGTGTATGAGAAGATCTATAACGAGTCGGCCGGCGGTCTGGCCTTTGATTTCGGCACCCAGTTGTACACCGGCTATCGCTCGCTCCGGATCGGGATGAATATCTCCAACTTGGGACCGGAGTTGAAATTCTCCGGCCCCGATCTTATCCAGCCGCTCAATTCCGGTTCCGGTTCCACTCCCAACGGCACCGTGCCGGTCGATGGATATGATCTGCCGCTGACCTTCAGGATCGGAGCGGCCTTTGATCTGATCAGCAGCCTGGACAATCGCTGGACGGTCGTAACGGAGGCGAAGCATCCCAACGACAACGATCAGCAAGCGTCCCTGGGGACCGAGTACTGCTATCAGGAGAAGTATTTTCTGCGCGGCGGGTACAAATTCAATTATGAGGAGCAGGGACTTTCCCTGGGCGGCGGAATCCGCTCCCGGGTCGGAGAGGAAACCCTCCTCGTACTCGACTACGCCTGGTCCGATTTCGGACGGCTGGAATCGATCCACCGTTTCTCGATCGGATTCAATTTCTAAGTCCCGGCACCGACAATCGGGCACTCCTACATAGACACGAAAAGGAAGCCGCAACGGCTTCCTTTTTGTGTTTTATCCAAGCCCATTTATCGGTTGCCTTACTTGATCAGAATCATCTCCCGCGATTGGCTGATGCCGTCACCGGTCAGCCGATAGGTGTATATGCCGCTGGGCAGATTGCTCGGCAGGTACGTCAACGTATACATCCCCGGAGCCTTGCGTCCCAGTTCGATCCGGTCGACCACCTGACCGGCGACGTTGAAGACGGCCAACTGCAGGTCGGCCGCCTTGGCGACCGAATAGGCGATCGTGGTCGAGGGATTGAACGGATTGGGAAAGTTCTGGAGCAGCTCAAACTGCAGCGGCAGGGGATTGCGGCCGTCGTCGGCGTCGCTGGGGGTGATATTCACCCCGCCGCTCGTCGCGGAGACCGAGAACGGCATCCCGTTGGCGCTGACCAGTTCGACATTACCGACAAACGACACCGCCGTCGTGCCGGAGGCGTTGCCCGTCAACGTGAAGTACATCACCAGCAGGGCCGTCCCGTCGGCCAGCGTAATCGGATTGGTGTAATCTTCCCATACCACGTGAACCTTGCCCGGGATGGCGATGTTGGTCGTGGCATCGTGCAGATAGGCTGAGGTGATGGAATCGAGCGTCAAGTTGGCGGTGCTGTACTCGATGTGCAACTCGACTCCGGCCACGGCGCTGAATCCCTTGACCGTCACCGGCACCGGCAGCGGCTCGAAGGGGGCGGCGTCGAGGTTGGGGATAATAAGCTCGATGGCCGCGACCGGCGCCGCCTGCGTCAGGACGACCGCCAGCGCGATGATCGCGAACAGGGCCTGCATACTTTTCATAAACCCTCCACGGGACAGGTCTATCATCCACGATTGCGAGCGGCCGGCAACGCTGCCGGCCGCCCGTACCGATTCGTTTACCGGCCTATTTCACCAGCACCATTTGGCGCGTGGCGACAAACGTTCCCGCTTGGAAGCGGTAGAGATAGATGCCGGTGGCCTGCGTCTGGCCGGCTTCGTTCTTGCCGTCCCATACGAATTCGAGCTGACCGGCCTCATGAGAACCACGATATTCGCGAATCTTCTCACCCATAATGTTATAGACGGTCAGGGTGTATTCGCCCGGCGTCGGCATGGTCGCCCGGATGGTCGTCTGCGGATTGAACGGATTGGGAATGTTCTGCTCCAGCGCGTACGCATCCGGCAGGGCCGACGGGCCCCCGACCAGAAAGAGACCGTTGGTGAGGCTCAGGGGATAGACGTCGCCGATCTCATTGACGACCTCCGCCCGGGTAAAGGCGATCTCGGACGCCCCTGAGGTGTGGCCGGTCACGACAAATGAGACCGTCACGACCGTCTGCGCACTGGAAATCGTCTTGGGCGAACCCATGTCTTCCCAGATCACATGCACCGCGCCGCCGGTTCCGTTAATCGTCATATCGCTCAGCATATCGGACGTGACGCCGGCGAAGGTCAGCACCGCCGGGTCGTACCGCAGGTGCAATTCCATGCCTGCCATCGACGGCGCCTGGGCGACGGTAACCGGCACCGTCACGGTCTGGCCGAGCGCGCCGGAGCAGTTCTGGACCGCCAGATTCACCGGAGCGCCGACCAGCGTCTTGGCATACATCACCGGTCCGCCCCAGGTGTTGTTGACGTCACCCATCCGAACGCCGACGAAATTCGAGTCGGCGATGTCGAAGTTGGTTACCCACACGGTCAGTTCGCGCGGCGCCAGGTACCAGTTGTTCATGTTCATGGCAAAGCTCTCAGGGATAAAGGCCCAGTTGCCGCTGGCCAGGATATCGAGCTCGGCCAGATACCGCCGGATAACGACGACGTCGGCCACGCTGACGGTATGGCTCAAGTTGACGTCGGCTGCAACCATCTGGTAGGGTGAGGTAAACGGTTCAACAAAGGCGATATGGCGGCGAATCTTGAGAATATCTGCCACCGTCACGCCGGAATCGTTGTCATCGCGCGACGGCTTGACGTTATAAATCCCGGCCATCACATCCTCAAAGCCATACTGACCCAACTGGTCGGTGAAGTCGACGTCGTCGAAATCGCCCATCAGTTCCACCGTTACTTCCGGAACCGGCTTAACCAAATCATAGTACACGATCTTTCCGGAGACATCATTCCCCTCGGAAACGATCGTCACGCTGCCATCGCAAAAGACCAGGCCGTTGATGACGTGGCCGTCGGGATCGACAATCTCTTTATTCCCCAGCCACACCAGCGGGCTTGTCTCGCCCGCCTGGCCGACCGCGGTGAACCAGAGGGTGACGATCGGCTGGCCGTCCGGAATGGTGACCGGGTCGGGGAGGCTGTCCCAGACATAGTGGATCTGGCCGCTCGTAAACCCGATGAGCGGATTGAACAGGTAGGCCGAGGTTACTGAATCCGCGTGCACTACACCGGGATTGAATCCGATATGGAATTCCACCCCGACGATGTTCTCGATGCCGTGGGCAATGATCGGCACCGCCACCGGCATACCCGGTTGGGTGTTGACCTCGGCGATATCGAATGAGCACTGGCCGCAATCTATCACCGTGAATCTTATCTTAACGATTTGCGGCGAATTGGAGGCCTCGGGAGAGGCCACGACGATTTGCAGCTCGTGGTTTCCAAGGCCGAGATGCATGAGCGTGTAAAACTCCAGCAACGATGGCGCTACGCCGGTGCTATTAACCAGCTCGATCCCTGGAGAGGCGCTGGCCGTCCAATTCATGATGCCGGACCCTTCGTTGGTGATTTCGATGGCGCCCGGCACGGTATCGTTGAGGCAGACATCGCCCAGATTCACGAGCGTGTCGGAGAGGTGAATAATCGCGCTCCCCTGCAGGTTCAAGGTCACGATAATCTGCACCATGCTGTTGGAGGCGTTTGACGTGAACGTCACCGCGGTGATGTAACTCCCCGGCGTCAAATCGGTCGTATCCACCTGGAATTTGACCAGCGTGCCCTGGGTGCCGGTCGTCGGGGTTACGATCAGCCAATCGGCATATTGGCTCGCCGTCCAGAGCAGCGTACCGCTGCAGGGATTGGAGACCGGCAGACTGATCGAGGGTATTGGCTCGCCGAATTGGCCGACGAAATGGATGGTGTCGGTCGGGAAGGAGAAACAGGGCTGCTCGGTTACCGCCGTAATGTAGACGCCGCCGGGGAAGAGGACCGTCGGCTTGGGTTCCAACAGGCTGTCGGCGAAATAGAACTCGCCCATCGGCGGAATAAAGCTGCTGTCGATCGCGGCAAACATGGTCGGCGACAGCGAATCAGTCGAAAAGTAGAGTCTGGCCAGAAGACCCGACCCCGGCTCAAGCATCGGTGTCGAAACCGGAATGGCGCCGATACCGACATACCACAGGTCGTTGTCGATTGACACAACCTTCTGTTCCATATAGGCGACGCGGCTGCCGACGAAAGAGACCGAATCGCACTTCATATGCTGGCCGTTGAACTGCAGCGGCAGATAGAGACCGGAGGTCCTGGAAAAGTTCTTGTACTCAATGTCGATCACGGCCTGGCCGCCGGCCAACGTGTTCACATGCGCTACAAGAACGCTGTCCGGAAGCACAAACTTCGGTTTGATTTCCAGGACGATCGTGACATTCACCCGGCCGTTGGTGGAGGTGCTGTCGTTGACATCAATCGTGTCGACATAAGTGTTGGGAACCAGCCCGGCAATATCCACGTCCACCGTGACCGTGTCGTTTCCGATCCCCGAGGCCGGAGAGAACGACAGCCAGGCGGCTTTCTTTTTCATCGCCCACCAGTTCAATGTTCCCTGGCCGACGTTGATGATCGCAAACGATTGCGACGGCGGGTTGGGATCCCCTACGGTGGCCTGGAAGGCCAGAATCATCGGAATCACGCTGATGGTTGGCTTGGGTTGGGCCGAGACGGTCAACGTAACATATGCTTTCTGCGGGGAATTGCC
Organism: uncultured Ignavibacteriales bacterium; assembly: GCA_964585635.1. Taxonomy (GTDB): domain Bacteria; phylum Zixibacteria; class MSB-5A5; order GN15; family JAAZOE01; genus CAZPEV01. The sequence goes on along the minus strand of CAZPEV010000001.1, from coordinate 6,932 downwards.
CGCACCGGGATCGGAGACGAGGATGGTATCGACATAGATTCCATCCGCCAGGCCGGCAATGTCGACGGCCAGCGTCACCGGTCCATCACCGGTCCCCGCCGACGGATTGACGGTCAGCCACCCGGCATGTTTGGTCACGGTCCAGTGCAGCGTCCCGGTCTCGACGCTGCTTATGTTCATAACTTGCGCCTCCGGATTGGCGCCCCCCACAACGGCATTAAAGGTGAATGCGGCCGGGGAGAGGAAGATCGACGGCTTCGGCGCCGCGGTTATGACCAGCGTTACCGGCACCTTCTGCGGGTTGTTGGTGGCATTCGGGTCGGAAACCACAATGGTGTCTTTGTACGTGCCGCCGGTCAATCCGGTGATATTCACGCTGACGCTGA
>CAZPEV010000001.1:0-6446 GCA_964585635.1 uncultured Ignavibacteriales bacterium | reverse complement strand
TATTCACGCTGACGCTGACCGATCCGCTGACACTCCCGGAGGTTGGATTCAGCGTTAGCCAAGCCGCTGTCTTTGACGCAGTCCAGTTCAGCGTTCCCTGGCCGGAGTTGGTAATGCTCAGCGTCTGCGGGCTGGGATTGCCTCCTCCCACGGTGGCGTTAAAGGTGAAGAGGAGCGGTGAAACCGCGATCGTCGGTTGGGTGACAACTAAGGTCACCGGCACCTTTTGCGGGCTGTTGGTGGCATTCGGATCGGAAACCACGATGGTGTCTTTGTACGTGCCGCCGGTCAATCCGGTGATATTCACGCTGACGCTGACCGATCCGCTGACACTCCCGGAGGTTGGATTCAGCGTCAGCCAAGCCGCCAACTTCGACACCGTCCAATTCAGCGTTCCCTGGCCGGAGTTGGTAATGCTCAACGTCTGCGGGCTGGGATTGCCCCCTCCCACAGTACCATTAAACGTAAAGAAGAGTGGCGATACCGCGATGGTCGGCTTCGGCGGCGGAGCGACAACCAAGGTTACCGGCACCTTCTGCGGGCTGTTGGTGGCATTGGGATCGGTGACCACGATTGTATCTTTGTAGGTATTGGCCGTCAATCCGGTGATGTTGACGCTGACCGTGACCGACCCACTCACGCTTCCGGAGGTCGGATTCAAGGTCAACCATGTCTGCGACTTGGTCGCCGTCCAGTTCAAAGTTCCGGCGCCGGCGTTGGTAATCGTGAGTATTTGCGAAGCGGGATTGGCGCCGCCCTGGGTGGCGTCAAAGGCAAAGGTCGTCGGCGAAAGGTCTATCGTCGGCTTGGGATTGCCGATGGTCAGCGTGCCTTTTTGCATCTGCGGCGTGAAATTGAAACTGTTTGTGAGGGTGAAAAGAAGCTCGGCCGGATCGATGAAGGCACTGTCAATCGTGACTGCTTGATCCGGCGTTCCCGGCGGAATGTTGAAAAAGAGACGGCAGGCCAGTCCGCTGCCGGTGGGAATGTAACTCTCGAAGAGCACGACGGCGCCGATCTTGACCTGCTGGTTGGGATTGTCGATCGCAACCGGTTTGACATTCAGATAATTCACTCGGCTGCCCACAAATGACACCGAATCGAGGGTGATATCGGGTGAACTCCATTTCAACGGCATGGTCAGGCCGCCCAGCTCTTCGTCGTTGTAGAAATTGACGTCCACGATCGCCTTCTGGCCGGCGTTGGCCGTGACATTGGCGATGCGGAGCGTATCCGGTATACCGGGATCCGGAACCATTTGGTCGGTCGGCTCGGCTAACGCCCACGAGCCGAGCAGCACCAAGGCTGCAACAGCGACAAACGCCACCATCCTATTCATCGATGACCTCCTCACAAAAACATGATATGACATGCCGTATCCCAAAGAAGTAGTTGGGGGACCGTTTATTAGGCACGGTTACGCAATCCACCTGATAAGAATATACGATCATTTCCATCCTTGTCAACAAGCAATTGCCTCATAAACCGGGCACGGATGTCCGCTTCACCATCCTGCATGAATCATGCCGAATTCAGATCGTCTTTGCCCGATTCCTTCGTGAATATGCCACATAGACGAAAATCCCGGCCGTTATGCCCAATACGTCGGCGGCGAAATCGCGCCAATCGGCCGTTCGTCCCACCACAAATGATTGATGGTATTCATCCGAGGCGGCATAAGCGATTGAGATCAAAGCGGCCAACAGGTAGACTCTCCGGCCGGCCTGTTTCCTGCCGCCGTTGGCCGCGGCCCGGACCGCCAGAAGTCCGAAAATCAAATACTCCCCGCAATGAGCCAACTTATCAAGGTTGGGGATGTCCAGACCCGGATCCGGAAGCTGCGACAGAGAGGAAACGGCAAATACCATCCCGGCATATAGGATCAGCGGCAGTTGATAAAGTGCAAATCGTTTCACTTTGTGACCCCGCTTGCATAATGGCCCGGTGGTATCCCAGGGAGGATCAAGGAATTACCGGTCCGGATAGGCACAGGGTGTCGTAGGCGGGAGTAACAATACGAGCGGTATATTCTCGCAGCAGCCGCCGGTGCCCATCCATGAAGCTGGAATCGCCATAGTTCAGGGGGCAATATGATCGGGTGTTATTGCCGTCCCCCAGGTTGACCTGCAACTCCGTCCGGCGGAGCTTGTCCGACCAGGTGCCGGCTGTTCCCAGAGTGTCTCCCGGCGCGACCCGAATCCCCGCCTGCACGACGACGTCGAGCAGATGATCATAGATGACGGTATAATCCGACCCGGGACTACAGGTCACTCTGATTTCGTAATCACCCTGCTCCGGGGGATTGGCTGTCACCGCTTCGATCAACCCGGCGGCAACGGCCCGGACCGGCGCCTCCGGGCGGGTATAGTATTCGATCGCCGGCGAAAGGTGATATTGATCCAGGACCGCTCCGAAGGGCACGATGACCGGCGGGATGAACTTGATGTCCCCTAGGGTCGAATCCGAGGGATCATACGCCCCGGAGAGGTCGACCGGCGTCACCGAGAAGATCGGCGGAATCGAGGTTGACGGATCCTTCTCGTCATGGCAGGATTGGCCGACCAATCCCGTCACCGCCAGCACCACCGTCAGCAGGGTCATGCGCCGCATAGCCGACACCCCGCCTGCAATCGAGCGCTTGCATCTCATACGCAACGATGCTCCTTTCGCTATCGTGATCCCGGCCGCTGATAGATGCGGAAGTAGACGTCCCGGTAGACGATCGGCCAATGGTCGGTCAGCGTGCGGAATACCGGCAGCTCCAGCTCTTTGATTTCGCTGGCCACGGCCGCACGGATATTATATTGCGCACAGATTCGTTCAATCGTCTCGATATCAGTGCATTCCATCAACTGATTATACGCCTCATACATCCGTTTCGATAGGTCCGCCCCCAGTTGGAAATACTCCCCTGAGCGGTAGGCCAAAAGCCCATGCACGGGGATATTCGGCAGAATAAACATGCGATAGGCGAAGTCGGTGGCCAGAACGCAGTCATCCGGCTTGGCATACTTGCCCAGATTGGCCCATAGCCCCGGTCCCGCCTTGAAGTAGGTCGCAAACCCGGGGATCTGCTCGCGATAATGGGAGAACGATCTTATGAGATGATCGCCATAGCCGACCATTATAAACAGCGCCAGCGAAACGGTTACAAGCGCCCGCCGCGAAACGCCGGCCCGCAACCATTGCACGGCCGAGGCCACCAGGATCAGGGTCGGAAAAAAGAGTATTCGGGAAGCATAGGCGAAGCTAAAATGGTATGCCGTGAACAGGTAGGCTACGCCCGCGATGGCCGGATAGGCCAAGCGCGGTCTGAAGCGCCTGAGTCCGATAATTCCCAAGACCACCAATGCCAGCGAGGGGATGATTTGCCAGTTGGTCAGGTTGCCGTCGACCGGCGCCAGGAGAGAGATTGCCAGCTTCTGAAACCAGTCCCGGCCTGGCAGACCGCGCCAGAAGGCAAAGGTCGAGGTCGCCGCCATGCCGGCCTTGCCGACGACATATGCCTGATAGAAGAAGGGCATCAGCATCAGAAAGAAGACGCCGATCATTTCGATCGCCCGGCGCCTCCGTCCGGACAGCGACAGTTCATAAAGGAAAGTAAATCCGATCAAGAAGACGTATACCGGGGAGACAAGAAAGGCCGCCCCCCATAGCACCGCCGCAATCGTCGATTCCCGCTTGGTTGGCGACGGGGCCAGATAGAGCCACAGCCCGGCCAGATACAGCGGCACCGAGAAGTAAAAGGCGGTGGCCAAGAAAAGATCCCACGACCCCATGTGTTGAAAGACAAAGGGCAGCAACAAGGTGGCGAGAAAGGCCGTGTCGTCATTGAAGAACCGTCGCAAGACCAGAAAGGTGGTCAAAAAGATCAGGCATACATTTGCGACCGTGACGGCTGTCAGGAGCGGATCGAGGGGGACTCCGGCTCGGGCAAAGAGGGAGAGGAAGAGATGATAGAAAGGCGGATGGAAGTTGGCATAGCCGGAGATCGGATCGGCGAACAGTTCACCGGCGGCCACCCGCAATATTTTCGCCTTCACATACTGCATGTCGGGCGAAAAATAGAACAGCGGGATACGGAAATATATTACTGGGGCGGCGGCCGCCAGAGCCGCCGCGAGGATCAGGCCTGCTTTCCGTCGCACGATCATGGGTCTGCGTCAGATCAATCCTGTTCGTCCCGGCCGTGGCATTTCTTGTATTTCTTGCCCGACCCGCAGGGGCAGGGATCGTTCCGTCCGACCTTGGGGGCGGCGCGGCGCATCGGCTTGACCGTTCCCCGTTCGCTGGCCTCGGCCATCGGGCTTCCTTCTTCCACCCCCTCACCCTCTCCCTGACGAAGCGAGGATATCCCCATCCCGGTGGCGTCGGCATGACTGGCTACCATCTGCGAGCTGCGCCGTTCGGGGCGGGGCGGCGGTTGGACATTGATCTGCATCCGAAAGACCTTGCCGACGATTTCCTTGTCGATCTCCTCGACCATCCGGGCGAACATGCCGAAGGCTTCTTTCTTGTATTCCAGGAGGGGGTCGCGCTGGCCATAGGCCCGCAGGCCGATGCCGGTGCGCAACTCGTCTATCTCATTGAGATGATCCCGCCAGTACTGATCGATCGTCACCAGCGCCGCAAATTTCTCCAGGCGGCGCATCAGGTCGGGGCCGTAGGCCTTCTCCTTGGTTTCATAGATGGTCATGACGGCCTTCTGGACATGGTCGTACAGCGTTTCCCGGGTCAGTTGCGGGACTTCCTCCGGCTTGATCTGGAGGTTGAGCAGGAAGGTATACTCCAACTGCTTGTGTAGTTCCTCCATGTTCCAGGTTTCGGGGTATTCGTTGGGCGGACAGTTGGCGTCCATAAACGTTTCGATGGTCAGCTCGATCAACTCCAGGATACCGGCCTTGATATCGGGATTGTCGAGCGCATCCAGGCGGCGGGCGTAGATCACCTGCCGTTGCTGGTTCATGACGTCGTCGTATTTGAGGGTGTGCTTGCGGATGGCGAAGTTTTGTGCTTCCACACGCTTCTGAGCCCGCTCGATGGCCCGCGTGATCATCGGATGAGTGATGACGTCACCCTCTTTGACCCCCAAACGATCCATGACGCCGGCGATCCGGTCCGACCCGAACAGCCGCATCAAATCATCTTCGAGAGACAGGAAAAATTGCGACGATCCAGGGTCTCCCTGTCGTCCGGCGCGGCCGCGCAACTGCCGGTCGATCCGCCGCGCCTCGTGGCGCTCGGTTCCCAGGATATGCAGGCCTCCCTTATCCACGACTCCGGGGCCGAGCTTGATATCGGTGCCGCGGCCGGCCATGTTGGTGGCGATGGTGACCGCGCCCGCCTGGCCGGCGGAGGCAACGATGCCGGCCTCCTGCTGGTGCCGCTTGGCGTTGAGCACGTTGTGCTGTATCCCGACCCGTTGCAGCATGCGCGACAGCACCTCCGAGACCTCGACCGATACCGTCCCGACCAACACCGGCCGGCCCTCGTTGTGCAAACGGACGATTTCGTCGACGATGGCCCCGTATTTTTCCTTCCGCGTCCGGAAGATCTGGTCCTCGAATTCGGTGCGGCGCACCGGTCGGTTGGTCGGGATGACCACCACGTCCAGCTTGTAGATGTCAAAGAATTCGGCCGCCTCGGTCTCGGCCGTGCCGGTCATGCCGGCCAGCTTCTCATACATGCGGAAGTAATTCTGAATGGTAATGGTGGCCAACGTCTGCGTCTGGGCCTCGATCTTCACCCCTTCTTTGGCCTCGATCGCCTCGTGCAGGCCGTCCGAGTACCGCCGTCCCGACATCAGGCGGCCGGTGAACTCGTCGACGATGACCACCTTGCCGTCCTGCACGACGTATTCCACGTTCTTCTCGTACAGCGAATAGGCCCGGAGCAATTGGCTGATGTTATGGACTTTTTCCGACCGGATTCCGTGCAGCTTGTAGATTTCATCGCTGCGCCGCGACCGTTCCTCCTCAACCATCTCCTCATTTCCCATGAGCGCCGACAACTCGGTGGCGATATCGGGGATGGTGAAGAGCTCCTGCACGTCCTTGGGGAATTGCAGCCGGCCGTTGTCGGTCAGGTCAATCGTGTGCTCGCGCTCGTCGATGACGTAATACAATTGCTCGTCCAGTTCGAACAGTTTCTTGTCGCGCATGAGGGACGACTCGACCTGGGTGATCAGCCTCTTGACGCCGATCTCCTTGACCAGCTTCATAAAGCGTTTGTGCTTGGGGGCGCCGCGCTGGGCCATCAGCAAGTCAAAGCCGATCTGAAAGTCATCGCCGTTGCCGCCGGCCAGCATCTTCTCGGCTTCGGCGATCTTGTCGCCGATCAACTGGTTTTGCCGCCGCACCAGCTCGCTGACGTACGGCTTCATCTCGTTGTATCGGCCGGCGTCGGGGTTGGCCACGGCGCCGGATATGATCAGCGGCGTGCGCGCC